>JABDBV010000001.1 GCA_013288395.1 Gammaproteobacteria bacterium
ACCAAGGACGATTCCTGCCAAGGAATTGGCGGAACTAGGCCGGGAAGCCTGGGTAGGCAAAAAGGGGCAACTTAAGGATTAAGTTGCCCCTTTTTGTTAAGCCACTTCTTTCTTTTGTTCGTAGCGTTTTACACTCGCCAAAATTTCAGCTTTAGCAGCATCCACATCCGCCCAACCATCCACTTTGACCCATTTACCGGGTTCTAAATCTTTGTAGTGCTTAAAGAAATGCTCAATGGCGTTTAATAATTCTTTACCTAAATCTTCCGCTTTTTGCACATGCTGATAGCGAGTAGTCAGCTTATCCACTGGAACGGCTAAAATTTTAGCATCCTTGCCGGATTCATCCGTCATGCGCAACATACCAACAGGGCGGCAGCGAATGGCAGAGCCAGGAATCAGCGTATAGGGCGATATCACTAACACATCGACTGGATCGCCATCTTCAGACAAGGTATGCGGCACAAAACCATATTCGCATGGATAAACCATGGAGGTGCCAAGAAACCGGTCAACCATTACCAAGCCGCTATCTTTATCTACTTCATATTTAATAGGATGGCTATTGGATGGTATTTCAATGACCACATTAATATCGTCTGGAACTTGCTTTCCTGCCGGGAGATTCTCTAATCCCATAAAAGTGCCCTCTTCAATGCAAAAAGAAGATAGTCTACTTTCGATCCGTTATTTTGCAAGTCGAAGCGTAATCTTTTAAACTAGCGCCATCGTAAAAGGGGAAAATGATGAAGGACTGCTTGTTTTGCAAAATAGCAAAAGGTGACATTCCCGCCAATATCATCCACGAGGATGAGCAGATTGTGGTCTTTGATGACATTAATCCGCAGGCGCAACATCATAAAATCATTATTCCTCGGAAACATATTTCGACACTGAATGACTTGCACGAGGAAGATAAACTGCTGGCAGGACACATGATGTTAACAGCATCTCAGTTAGCAAAAAAACTTGGTATTGCAGAAGAGGGTTATCGCTTAGTAGTTAATTGTAACGCAGGAGCAGGACAAACAGTGTTTCATATTCATTTTCATCTTTTAGGTGGCAGGCATTTTTCCTGGCCACCGGGATAATAGGTTCAACATGCAAGAACAGTTTAAAAAAATTATAGAAATGCTAGGCGAAGACCCAAACCGTGAAGGCTTGCGTGACACACCAAAGCGCGCCGCCAAAGCCATGGGGTTTTTAACCAATGGTTATCATCAATCCGTTGAAACGATCGTCAACGGCGCGTTATTCACCTCTGACATTGATGAAATGATATTAGTCAAAAACATTGAATTATATTCATTATGCGAACATCATTTATTGCCATTCATCGGTAAATGCCACGTAGCCTATATGCCGAACGGCAAAATCATTGGTCTCTCAAAAATCCCACGCATTGTGGACATGCATGCAAGACGGTTACAAGTGCAAGAAAACTTAACCAAGGAAATTGCAAACACCATCAAAGATATTACTGGCGCAAAAGGGGTAGGTGTCATCGTTGAAGCGCAGCATTTATGCATGATGATGCGCGGCGTAGAGAAACAAAATTCAGTGATGAGCACATCGATGATGCTGGGGCTTTTTAGAGAAGACCCACGAACGCGGGCTGAGTTTTTGAGTTTGGTTTATAAGAGTATGCCGTAGTGGTTGTTATTGAATTTAAGGGAAGAGAGCATGGCTGAAAAAATCGACCTATCTGTTAAACAAACTAAAAGTATGAACAAATTAATATATTGGGTTTACATTCTTTATTGCGAAAACAATAGCCTATACACTGGCTACACTAATAATCTTACCAAACGTTACAACGCGCATCTTAAAGGCACGGCCAGCAAATACACATCCAGCTTCAAACCCATTGGTATCGCTCAGTCCTGGGAAATTAATAGTGGAAAATCGGATGCTATGCGAATTGAAAGTTATATAAAAAACTTATCACGCATTGAAAAAGAAAAAATAATTAAAAATCCGTCTTTGCTTATGACTATAATTGCTCAAAGATCAGAAATCCTAAACACCATACCAACAACTGACCATTTACAGCTTTTCAAATGAACCCCAAAGAATGTTGTCAATTTCCTGGAGCTAACACAAGATGACGTTTCTAAGGCCACAGGTGTAGCCAAAAAATCCGTAAGGTATGATAAAGACATCCCAAAAGAGCTTGCTCGGAGATTACAAGAAATCGCGGTTATTTGCGAATTAATTGCTGGCTATTTCAATGGTGATACAAAAAAAACCTTTCTGTGGTTTCAAATTAAAAATCCAGCTCTAGGCGGCATTTCCCCAAGAGATATGATTCGCTTTGGTCGATATCAAAAATTAGAAAAATTTATTCGGAATGCTTTAGCAGGAATCGCAGCTTAGAAATGAAGCAACAAAATCAAAATCTATTACATTATGAAGGCAATTTCTCGTCTAGTATGCCTGTGCAATAAAAAAGCCCCATCATGTGAATGATGAGGCTTCTTGTAAAAGTTAATTACTCTATGTGAACGTTGCGACGAATGTATTAGAGGATACAGTCTTACCGCATGGGTTGGTCGCTGTGATGGTAATATTGTTTGTAGACCTCGTACCTCTTGCTGTGACTACACCAGTACTTGAGTTAACCGTGACAGTGGTCGGGAATCCAGCGCCAGTTGTTTGGACAAAGCTAACTGAGTAAGTTAAACCATCACCGACGAACTGTGTTGGCGAGTTATAGGTTTGTGTAGAGGCAGGTCCAGATGTCTGGCCGGCAATAGTGCCAGTGAAGCTAGGCTGATTAACCGGACAGCCATCAACAACTTGCTGATCGGGAATCGCCAAGACTTGTGGCATGTAGACTGCCGGGTCTGAAGTATAGGCAAGCAAATCATCGCTTACAGGGACCATGTCTTTGTAGTCCTTGTAGGGGTGATCTTTGTACACGGGTGCTGCTTGAGGACTACGTTGATCTAAGTCGTAACTAGCACCGACCGAGGCATTCCAAGTGTTTGGCAGCGTGTTTTTACCAGCCGTATATTCGCCATCGACACCCAACACCCATTTACCGAAATAAGGTACATTCGCAAATGACAGTCCAGCCGCATAATTATTGAAAGGCTTGCGAACAGCTGCTTCTAAGTTGAGTCCCATATCGTGGCTCAGCGCCTGATTGAAGGTGAAGGTACCACCAAGGCCTACAGCATCTTCGTTGGACGAATAATTGTTGTTATACCGTACGCTATCATAGTTAATGCCGAGGCCAACTCTCCCACCTTGCCATGGTGCAATGGAGACAGCAGGCATAATACCCGCTCCATTAGAACCAGCAATACGTCTTTTCAAAATAATGTTTTGTAGACTGCCGTTGAAAGTAGCAGGGGCAGCTGTATTACCTAATGTTTTACTGGGAGCATGAGAGATGTAAGCGTTTAAGTTAAAATGTGGATCATATTGATAGCCCACAAACTCATAAAGATAACCAGCACCCAATGCGCCTTGTCGCACCCATTGGTCTGTATTGCCTGTCAGAAATGAATAAGTGATTTCTTGCATTAAATATTCAGCGGAGACTTTCAGATATTGGTTTTGTTCCAGCTTCCAGCCTAAGGTGCCGCCCGCCCGAAAGTTTTTTACACCCGCTTCGCCAAGCACTGAGTAAGCAGTATAGTCGTTAAGAGTACTTGTGAAGCCGCCTTTAAGAGTAGGCCCTAAAAAAGTAGTCGGGCTATTTGTTGCGAAAGCAGCACTGAAGCACAGAAATGCGCTTACAAATGCGACTAATCTTGACAATTTCTTCATTTAAAGCCTCCTTGCAGGGTCAAAAAAATTAAAATGAAAAAGTACCGATTTGCATTTTAAAAAAATAAACGTAAGCCCATACTAAGATATTTAAATTAGCATTGCAAACGCTATGGCGCAACAATCCTGCAAAGTTGTTCATACCTACAAACGTTATATATCAAGTTAATGAACCCTATCTTGACCTTCGCCCGCGCTATCCCAATTGTCCGAATAAACTTTCCACCCATGCTGTTTTCTATAAACCCAAACACATGTTCTACATCTTGAGGAATTAAATAAATATGAATGAGTATTACGTTTACGCGGAGGGAGTGGAAGTTTAATTTGATTGAAATAACCCGCATTGGATTGATCTCTATGAGGAGATTGTCGGGTAGGAAAGGGGTTTTTATCAATAAGTGTGTTGGTGATGGGTGGATCGCGGACATTAAGCGCTGCTAAGCTCGCAAAAAACGCTCGCTAAGCAGCGCTAAATTCCGCGATGACACCATTGAGGCTAATTTCTAGAGAGAGATGCGTTTAAGATTCTCTTAAGAAAAGAATGGTATATTTTCTAGGCAAAATACCCTAAGAGGAATAAAATTTAATGCAGTCATCAGCCCATATTTTGAAAAAAAGTGCACTTAAAGCAAAATCGAACCTAAAAATAGTTATATGGATAACAATTATTGCTCTTATTTTGTTTGGGCTATCATTGGTCTTTATTCCTGGCGCACCATTTTTCGTGGCTGGTATTGTAGCAACGGTCGCAGCTAAGTTGGGTATTGTGACGTTTTTTGCCAATATGACGCTAGGTATTCCTTCTTTAGCGATAGCAATGGGTGCTATTGCACTGGCCTTGATTCCTATCACGGCTATTATTGGAGGCATTGCGCATAAAATTGGGAAATTTTTTATTGATAGGGCGTATAGCCTTCGAGCGATGGCGCATTTAATTTATCCAAATGAATATAAAATCACAGTCAAAAACGAAAAATTAAATGCTGATGGTAATGATTCATTTGCGAAGTTCACCAGTGGGCATGGCGAAAGGCTTCATAAGCTCAGTGAATTTATTTTGCTGCCAGCACGCTGGTTTGCGCGATTGTCTTCTTACATTATCGAACCGTCGCCTGGCGAAAACAAAGGTAATAATACACGTGATTTTTTTGTTAGAGTGGGCGCAGTCTTTGCTATGATTGCTTTGATTCCTTTTGCAATACCTTCACTAATAATTGGATTTTCATTGCGAGCCATTGATCATTTAACGCGTCCCTTTTTAAGTTACCAGAAAAGTGGGCCATCAAATGTCGAGTCGCGCCCTGATTTAACAAAAGAAAAACCCCTTCACATACGTACGCACAATGTTGGTTTTGTTCCTACCTTTATGGCTATTGCGAATGATTTGCGTGATACTAACCAGCGCGCACATGAACTAGTAAATGAAATAGAAAAAGATAAAGCAGCGCCAGATGTCATCTGCTTTCAAGAAGTATTTCATGAAGATGCCACACGCACACTGGTGAATGGATTGCGCCAAACATACCCTTATATCATTCATAGTGTTGCTCCTTGTCTGAGTGGTTTCAATAGTGGCGCAATGATCGCAAGTAAATATCCTATTCATCGATTTGATTTTGAAAGATTTCAACATATGCAGGGACCTGAAAGATTATCTCCGCGTGGTATTGTGAGATTTCGTTTAAAGACAAGTGAAAAGCCGGTTTTAATTTATAGCGTTCATACTCAGGCTCTGCTTGGTGAAGACAGAGCAAAAGCACGACTTGAACAATTAAAACGTGTAACGGAATTAATGGACCACGATCATCAAAAAGAACCAGAGACACATCAAGTGTTAGTGGGTGATTTTAATTCGTCGCGAGTGACGGCTTGGGGTGAGGATAATTTAACGCCACCCGGTCAGGCAGAGGAAAAGGTTTTAACCTATTTAGCGCAGGAATACGTTGATCCGTTTTTGAATGATCACCATGCGGTGACTGGTGTGAGAACACCAGGATCATCGTCAATGTTTTTAGAAGCTGACAAGCAGCGGTTAAGCCAGGCTAACTTAGTTGAACCCTCAGGAACGTGGCAACATGGTCCGGCTGTCGAAGGTACCTTAGTTTATAAAGGTGTGACGGCATATAATAATAAAGATCGAAAGAAGAATAACCAACCGGCGCCTGCCAAAGTTGAAGCTATTAAAGAGCTTGAAAAAGCGGCATGGGGAACACCTGAATGGAATAAAAAACAACCTGCTAAAACGGCTCGTTTTGATCATTGTTTATTTAGAGCGCGGAAAAATGGTGAACAACGCTTAGGTGCGCATGTAGAAATAAGAAATATAGGTGGGAACCAAAGTGCGATATCGGATCATGCACCCGTGGATGCGAAAATATTTATAACTAATCGGTTAAAATAAAGTTTTTAAACCACGGATGAATGTGTTTGATTCATCCGTGCTATGCGGCATTTCGCACTTCTATTTTTAAGCCGTATTTTAACGGTGACAAGCCTAAATGGTTGGCGATGGTTTGGCCGATGTCTGCGAAGGTGTCGCGTTTGCCGATGGGGCCGGGTTTGACGTTGGGGCCGAAAAGAAGAGCGGGTACATTTTCACGGGTGTGATCTGAGCCTGGCCAGGTGGGGTCGCAGCCATGATCAGCAGTAATGATGGCTATATCGCCTGGACGTAATTCTTTTTCGAAGGTGGGTAACCACGTATCAAAATCTTCTAGGGCTTTTGCATAACCAATGACATCGCGGCGGTGGCCGAATAACATGTCAAAATCAACTAAATTCACAAACACAATGCTGTGATCGGGCGCTGTTTTGGTAGCTGCGATGAAAGCTTCAAATAAAGCTTTGTTACCAACGGCTTTTACGGTTTTGGTTACGCCTTGGTGCGCGTATATATCGGATACTTTGCCGATGGCAATGACTTCACCGCCTGCGTTTGCTAATTCATCCAGCAATGTGGGAGCAGGTGGCGGTGTGGCATAGTCACGTCGGTTGCCGGTGCGTGTGTAATTGCCGGGCGTGCCTGTGAATGGTCGCGCGATCACACGGCCAATGTTGTAGGGGTCTACTAATTTGCGCGTGATTTCGCAGATATCATATAATTTTTGTAACCCAAACGAATCTTCGTGTGCGGCGATTTGAAACACGCTATCTGCTGAGGTGTAAACAATAGGTTTGCCTGTTTTCTGATGTTCTGCACCCAATTCTTTGATGATGTCTGTGCCTGAGGCGTGCTTGTTTCCTAACACACCTGAAAGATTGGCTTCTGACATTAATGTGTCTAATAATGTTTGCGGAAAACTAGGATACTGCGGGGGAAAATAACCCCATTCAAATAACACTGGCACACCTGCCATTTCCCAATGACCACTTTGCGTGTCTTTTCCTAAACTCATTTCGGCAGCGCAGCCGTAAGCGGCTTCAATGGGTGTTGCCTCATCTAAACCCGGAATAGATTCGCCTGCACTGATTTTCGCCGCACCATTTAAACCTAGACGCGTTAAATTGGGTAAACGAAGCGGGCCTGAACGCACACCCGCTTGATCAGCTTTTCCTTGCTGACAATAGTCAGCAATATGGCGCAAGGTGTTTGCACCTGCATCGCCGTATTTCTCAGCATCCGCCGTTGCGCCCAATCCAAATGAATCAAGCATGATGATAAATGCGCGCGCCATTAGGCTTGTGACCTGCAATAAGTTTCGCGAATAAAAAAGGCGATGATGAGTGCTGCTACAAAAGAAATGGGCATCACCAACATGGCGTAATGGAAAGAGTCTGCGGAATACATTGCCAAACCATTCACCATTTCATGCGTACCGAAATGATCCATCAACCAGCCAAAGAAGGGAGGAATTAAAAAACCGCTGATCATAATGCAAACGGAATCGATGCTGACTGCGGTGCTGGTTAAATAAATAGGATTTAATTCAGCAATGGTGGGATAAGTAAGCACTTGTGAGCTGGTGACCAAACCAATTAAGAAAAATAAAGTGATTAATGAGGCGAGCGATAAGTCTGGCATATACATTAAAATTAACATTACCACTAATGATAGTATTGCACCAACAATCATGGGTGAGACGCGGCGTTCGATGTGATCGGAAATCCAGCCGTAAATTAAACATCCCACAATCACGCCTACAAAAAATAAAGTGGTGGCATAAGAAGCTTGTGTGTCGGTTAAATGATGCACATCGGTGAGATAACGAATGCCCCACAAACCACCCAACACAAACACGGGCAAGTTGACTAATGATGTATACAAGCCGCCCAACCAATTTTGCGGATTCAGCGCAGACAATTTAATACAGCGCCACAAACCCAACTCTTTTAAATGTCGCTGATCATCTTTTGCTTCTTGTTTGCCATCCGGTGGGCGATCTTGCACGATAAAAAGAATAGCAAACCAGATAAACACGCCTAAACTCGCATTCACTAATAGAGCGAGCCGCCAACTTCCTAAATAATGCACCAACATGGCGAATGGTGTTTGCGCAACTAATCCGCCTAACATCGCCATCGTGACGACCATACCAGTGACAAATGCCATTTTATTTGGCGAAAACCAACGCGATGCAATGCGAATGCAACTCAAGAAACAAAATGAGGCGCCGCAGCCAACTAAAAAACGTCCGGAAGCAGCGACCCAATATTCTGTGCCCAACGCAAACATGAATGTGCCGACTGTGCATACAAAAACGGCTAGCAGTAACATGAATTTGGTTGAATAACGGTCAATGAGATTGCCGACTGGAAACAAACATAAGGCGTTTGCATAAAAGTACATGGAAAAAAACTGCCCAAGTTGTTCCGCATCTAAGTGGAATGCTTCGCGCAACTCCAAATTAATGGTGCTAAAAACGTGCATTTGAATGAATTCGTAGAAAAAAAACAACGCTGATGTCATTGTGACTACCCACGCTAGGGTGGTATGCGTCGTTTTATCCGGATGTAGTTGTGAGTCATGCATGTCGGTTTCTTCTTATACAAATCAATGAGTCATTTTAAACATAAGTGAGTAATAAAACCAAGACTCTTTAAGATTTCTTTAAGATTCTTTTAAGCTTCTTAACGTAACATCGCTTCTTTTAAACACTTACAAAAAGAGAGAAAACGAACATGGCAGTCAATCATCGAACGATAAAAACATCAGATATCCAACAAACAACAAATAATTTATTTATTGAAGCGGTGAAAACAAGAATCTATACGAAAAATGAAGAAGAAAAAACTAAGTGCCTAGAAAGAATTGCATTTTCTTTTGAACACGGCGTCATTGCTGATTTAGGCATGGCCGCATCTGGTTTCTTTAGTACTACTTATTATGCCGCTACTGATCCATCTTCGATTACCTGTTATCCGCTGCATTTTGCAATAGAAAATAACGACCGCCCATTAGCTACTCTGCTTTTAAATAAAGGCGCCAATCCTTTGCTTTGTAATAATGCCGGTGTTTCTTCTCTTGAATTAGCAGTGAAAAAACTGAATAGTGATTTAGTTTTAATGATATTAAAAAAATTATCTTCCTCTAGCCACAATAAAGCACTTCTACTTGAACATCTTAATACGATATTCTCTCTTTGCTTAAGCACACATGCTAACATTAACGAACGATCCACTATTATTACCGAGCTTTTGAAAATGGGTGTCAATGCTGATACACCTATTGAAGGACCTCATCCGTTCGCGCTACACCATGCCGCCACAACAGGCGATCAGAAACTGGTTGAAATACTTCTTGCATACAAAGCTAACCCTCTTCTTACAGATAACGCTGGCGTCACCGCCCTTGAACGAGCCGCCAAGGATCACTGGGACATCATTTTGCCCATTTTAGAGCGCGCAGGAAAAACAATTAATGCTGAAACGCTTGGCAAGCTGCTGTGGTTAACAAACGCCATTACGGACGAGGACTCACAAGACATAATGGTTAATGCGATTTTGTTAGCCAACCCAAACGCGAGCACCAGTGTGATCGACAATGTTAAACTGGTCACTTTTATTGAATTTTTCGCATTAGAAAAAAAGTGGACGAAAGTTAATAAAATTTTAGACTTCTTCAAAAACGAAAATAATTCAGACAAAGTTAAATTGGGCAGAGTGTTAACTATCGCCATGAATGCAAACACACGGTATTCCAACATTGCTGCAAAAACGCTGCTTTCTCTAGGGGTTGACACTAGTGTTTCTATGTTTGGCACTAGCCCCCTTCACATTGCTGCCCAAAGAAAAGACGGGGCGTTACTCGCTCAATTATTACAGGCACATGCAAATCCGAATATGAGAGATCAGACAAATCGAATGGCGATTGAGATTCTTGCTGGCATAAAAGCTTGGGAACTTATTCCATTTTTTATCAACACAGCCACTGTCCCTCTTGATCGTGACAGCCTTGGGCAGGTGCTATGGCTTGCGATTGATGCACACCCATTAACTGCCGCCTCCACTGATGCAGAAAGGCTTTCATTCAATCAGCTTATTGACCCCATATTGCGTGCGGGTGCTAACGTTAACAGATCGGTAAACGGTCACCCATCCTTGTTTCTTGCTATCAAACAGGCAAACAGCAACTTAATTAAACGTTTATTTTATTATGGTGCTGATTCCTCAAAAACAAATGCTGATTCTCTAACTCCCTTGGCGTTTGCCAAAAAATTAAATGGTGCTTCGGTGCAAGCCTATATTGAAGGTACTACCTTTTTAAAGAATTTTCATAAAGCAAGAGTTGCCATCATGCTTTTCTTTAGTGTGGCGCAACATCCGGAAGAAAATATACTTTTTAGGTTGCCAGAGGATCTTCGTCAATCTATTTTAAATTCCGCAATAGGGGATTTGTTTGAAGAATTTATGACGGATCAGGAAAAGACGTATATTAATGCACATCGTGTATTATTTGCTGATAAAAAGAAGCTTGAAACTCGGAATTCTTCCACTGAGATATTCGTTAGGATGACTAAAGGTAACGTTATTGAAAATTCAATATTAGCTAAAGCAACAGAAACCCAACTTAAAAATGCAAAAGAGTTGCAAGATTGTCCTTCCTTTGAAGAATTTGAACTTATACCAACCGCTATGAAAAAACTTGTAGTAGATGCAAACGCTATCAGGAAAGAACGTATTGAAAAGGAACAACAAAAACGTGAAGCGGAACGTTTAGAAGCGATGCGCATCGAAGCCGCCGCCCTAAATAGGACAAATGGCCACGCTAAAAATCATCGGCCGCATAAAAATCTGCCCTCAATTGGTGGGGAGTTAGTGGATATGGGTGAAGACGCAACACTGATGGATGATTTTGATGAGATGAGTGAAACCGAGAAACTTGGTCGTGAAACTTTAGCTAATGCATTCAAGCTCATTTACAAAGCGGAGCGTGCTGGACAGACTGTTGCCGGCACCAATTTTTTAGCGGACAAAGAAGAACTCTCCGCATACCTATTACTTAGGAAAATTAACCTTCACAAAGAAGAAAGTGCAACAAACCGAACAAACTTTGCAATAAGTCTTGCGGAAAAACACAAGGACAATTGCACTCTAGATAACGTTGTACTTTTTTGGGAAATTTATAAGGAATCATTCCGTCACAGTCCTCCCACTGCAACCTCTAATATTCTTGGTTCCACTTATTTCTTTAGTAGCTCGCTAGATAGAGATACTGAGAATTTGACTGAAGACCAGAAAGCAATCATTCGCAAAAGCATTGATGAAGTTGATGTTAATGTGGAAAATTCGCGTCGGGCGAATATTGTTCGGGTGTTTAAAGGGCAATAAATTGTTTATCAGATTTATCAGGGCGCTGGGAGCGACCCTGATAACTTAACGTGTGGTCTTTCTCTTGCTTGTTTTCCCGCACTCATCCGTCATTGTGTCGTCGTTGCGTCGTCGTTGCATCGTCGTTGCGTCGTCATTGCGTCGTCGTTGCATCGTCATTGCGTCGTCATTGCGTCGTCATTGCGTCGTCATTGCGAGGAGCCCGTAGGGCGACGAAGCAACCCAGCCTCGGTTTCTGGGTTGCTTCGTCGCCCTACGGGCTCCTCGCAGCATCTATATCCAAAATCAATAAAAATTTTTTGATTTTATCCCATAACTGGCGTCCATGGAGTTTGGCGATGCGCAATGCTGCGTAATATTTTCAGTAGCTTATGCGCCACTGCAATCAAGGCAACTTTAGATGCTTTGCCTTTATCTTTTAGTTTTTTATAGTACGTCTTGAGCTCTGGGTTACAGCGCGCAGCCACTAATGCTGCCATGTATAGCAAGCCCCTTATTCGAGTTCTTCCGCCACGCGTTCGTCTTCGTCCAATCATTTTACCGCTATCACGATTCATGGGCGCCAAGCCAACGAGTGCTGCTAACGTTTTATCGTGCTCAATAAGCAGTTCTGGTAGATCAACAATTAACTGCAAACCAGTAATCTTACCGATACCTGGTATAGAGCTGTATAACTGATAAAGCTTTTTAAGACCATCATTTTGGTCTACCTCATTATCAATCGCTTTTTCAATTTGTTCAATTTGCTTAGTCAGCTGCGCTATGTTTTTTTCGATCCATTTACCAACCAGTTTTTCGCATGTCTCCAAGCGATTTCTCTCTTGCAAACGCATTCCGATTAATTGCTCTCGTCGCGTTAATAAAGCTTTTAAAGCTTCATATTGCTGTGTTTCAGACTTCGCTTTAATTTCCATGCGTATAGCAAACTCTGCTAGCACCTTGGCATCAATTTTATCAGTTTTTGCAGCTATGCCTGCTGCCTTTGCATATGCTCTCACGTGATTAGCATGCACTCTGCGATATGGTAAACCATTATCGTCAAGACATGCTTTAAGCGTGCGCTCATAACCACCAGTTGGTTCGTATACAATAAGATCAATTTCCTTGAGGGCTGTAGCATGCTTTTTAAGCCATGACTTTAAAGTACGAACTTCATTATTAACAGTGTGATAATCGCCATTCAAATAAACTACTAATTCATATTTTCCAACGTCAATTCCAACCACAGGACTTTTCATCATAGTTCTCCTTAAGTTACACTGTGATCGCTCCTTACTTATGAATTCGGGGCACTATCCCCATACATCTATTCGGAGCAAATCGTAATGTGGATGGGGAACCATGACTGCGAGACGAGGCTAGCCCTCAAATGACGAACGGTTCCCCCATCCGCCTTGTTACACTGATCAAGTCTAACAAGGCACCCTAGACAGGTGGAACCAATATATAAATGACGATGCAATGACGACGCAACGACGACGCAATGACGACGCAACGACGATCCAATGACGACGCAATGACAGAGAAGAAATCCATCACCCCTGAAAATCCCTCACTTCATCCACCAACTTACTCGCACCAATGCGAAAAGTAGCAGCGTTCACCCATGCGCGGCCCATGATGGCATCCGCTAATTCCACATAACGCGCGGCTTGTTCTAAGGTGCGAACGCCGCCAGATACTTTCACACCTAAACGATGTGGTAATTGTTTAGATAAATGCTGAACCACCAACAATATAGTCGCCACAGCTTCCAGTGTAGCGCCTTCATGAATTTTACCCGTGGATGTTTTGATAAAATCAGCGCCCGCTGTCAACACATCGAATGCAGCATCTGCAATGATGGCAAGATCATTCAATGCACCTGTTTCTAAAATTACTTTTAAAGTGACATCATCGCCACAAGCGACTTTGCAGGTAGACACAAATGTTTGCGCGTATTGTCTATCGCCCGCCAAATAACGGGAATAAGGAAATACTAAATCAATTTCCTCTGCGCCATCATCTATTGCATTATTGATTTCAATCAGTACATCTTCGAGTGTCGCATTGCCGGTTGGGAAATTGGCAACGGTTGCCGCTTTTATTTTCGTTCCAGTAAAATTATCCGCCACCAAACGAATAAAACGCGGATAAACGCATACTGCTGCTACATGCCCAAGCGGCATGTCTGCTTTCTCGCAAAATGCAGCAATGCTTTCTTCTGTGTCTTCTTCATTCAAGCTTGTTAAATCAACCAAGCTAAGAATTCGCTGTACTACTTCAGGACGAAGGTTGATTGGTTTTAGCGCCTGAATATAGCCATTCACTTTTTCAATCCATTGCATATAAGGCGGTTCCTTTTTTTCAAGCGATAGCTGTTTTACTCAGTTCCTTCACAAATTCCGGGATGAGTTTAGTGAGCTTACGCGCCGCGAGTTCGCCAAATTGCAGCGTGCCTTCGTGTGAAATTTTTTCTTTGCTCATGCCTGATGCGGCATTGGTAATGGCTGCAAGACATGCAACGCGCAAACCGCAGTGTCTTGCGATAAGCACTTCAGGTACCACTGACATGCCCACGGCATCTGCGCCCCATTGCCTAAACGCGCGAATTTCTGCTGGCGTTTCAAATGAAGGGCCTAACGTGGAAAGATAAACACCTTTGTGTAAAGGAATATTCAAACGTCGCGCGGCAGCAGACATAATTTCTTGTAAATTTGCATCATAGGCATCTTCCATTGCGAAAAAACGTGGCCCGATGGTTTCATCGTTAATGCCTACTAATGGATTGCCGGGTTGAAAGTTAATATGATCGGTAATCATCATCACGTCCCCTGGGCCTGCTTCAGGACGTAGCGATCCAACAGCGCCTGTTATAATGACTGATTCACAACCGAGTTGTTTCACAATACGCACTAAGGTGCGCACTGGATCGTAGGCAATACCTTCATAAAGATGCAAGCGGCCACGCATGCAAACAACCGGCACTTCTTGCAGATAACCCATCACTAACAATGAAGCATGTCCGGCTACCCCACCGCTAGGCATGCCTGGAATCGCTTGATAAGGAATTGAAACGGCTTGGGTGATTTGTTCTGCTAAAGATGATAAGCCTGAGCCTAAAATCATGCCGACTTTGGGATAAAAATCTTTGGGGGCATAACGGTGTATTACTTGCATTACATCGGACATTGAAATGGTCATGGGTTGATCCTTGTTCGTTGTTACTAGCTATTGACTGGTGACTGGGTTGCTTTGCCGCGCTACGCTCGCAACCGCCCTCCGGGCTCCTCGCAATGACGGCTAATTTATTTTGCTTTCATCCACGCTACGGCTACATCTAACATGCGGTTTGAAAAACCCCATTCGTTATCATACCAAGCAAGAATTTTTACTAAATTGCCAATGACTTTGGTGCCAACCGTATCAAAAATGGCGGAAGCGGGGTTGTGATTAAAATCGACGGACACTAATGGCTCTTCGTTAAATGCGAGCACGGCTTTCATTGGGCCCAAAGCCGCTTTACGCACCACTTCATTCACTTCTTCCACACTGGTGTTGCGCTTAGCTTCAAATGTTAAATCGACGACAGACACATTGATAGTTGGGACACGCACGGCAAAGCCATCTAATTTGCCATTTAATTCCGGCAATACTAAACCCACGGCAGCCGCAGCGCCTGTTTTGGTTGGAATAATTGATTGCGTAGCGGAGCGCGCGCGGCGCAAATCGGAATGATATACATCCAACAAACTTTGGTCATTTGTAAATGCGTGTACAGTATTCATTAAACCGCTGACTAAGCCAATAGCATCATTTAATGGTTTCACCACCGTTGCTAAACAATTGGTGGTGCAGGATGCGTTTGAGATAACGGTATCGCTTGCTTTGAGGACGTTATCATTCACACCATAAACAATCGTCGCATCCACATCGGTGGCGGGTGCTGAGATGATGACTTTTTTAGCGCCTGCTTCTAAATGCATTGCCGCTTTTTCTTTTGAGGTGAAAAAGCCCGTGCACTCAAACACGATATCGACGTTTAATTCTTTCCAAGGTAATTTTCTAGGATCGCGTTCTGCCACTACGCGAATTTTATCGCCGTTAACAATCATGTCGTGACCGGAAATACTCACTTCGCCTGGAAATTTTCCGTGTGTGGTGTCATATCTAGTTAAATACGCATTGGCACTGGCATCGCCTAAATCATTGATCGCCACAATTTGAATATCTGGGTGTAATTTTTTTTCGTAATGTGCGCGCAAAATATTGCGGCCAATGCGGCCGTAGCCATTAATTGCTATTCGAATCGTCATGGTTTTTCTCCTTGGATCTCTATAGTATTTAATTTATTTATTGGCTCACTACACCTGATGCGCAATGTTCCCCAACATGATGCGTTAAACTAGCAATCGCGCATATTGCTTCTTTGGTTTTTTCAACCACATTGGAAACGGTAAAACCACAATCACGGTAGACATCTTTTGCCGGTGCGGAGGCACCAAAACGGTTCATGCCTACAATCTTGCCGTGTAAGCCTACAAAGCGATACCAATAATCAGCGGAAGCCGCTTCAATTGCAACTCGCGCAGTCACAGCATCAGGTAACACGGTTTGCTGATAATGTTCATCTTGCGCTAAAAACACATCGGTTGATGGCATCGATATCACGCGTACCTGTATTTTCTCAGCTAATAATTGCTTCGCGGCATCAACTGCGAGCGCGACTTCAGAACCGGTCGCAATTAAAATAGCATCCGGTTGTTTACCATCGGCAAAATCACACAAGACATAACCGCCGCGCTGTATAAGAGATAATTGCAAAGCATCACGTTCTTGAAACGCAAGCGTTTGTCGCGACAATAACAAACAAGTCGGTCCTTGTTTTTCAATCGCTGCACGCCATGCAACCGCGGTTTCTACTGTATCGCATGGACGCCAAACAGATAATTGCGGCATCATGCGCAACCCTGGTAATTGCTCAACCGGCTGATGCGTAGGACCATCTTCACCTAACCCGATGGAATCATGCGTATAAACATACACCACGCGTTGACGCATAATGGCTGCTAAACGAATAGCGTTTCGCGCATAATCAGAAAAAGTTAAAAAAGTGCCGCCAAACGGAAGTAAACCGCGGTGCAGCGCTATTCCATTCATAATGGCAGACATGCCAAATTCACGCACTCCGTAATGAATGTACCGTCCTTCTGCATAATCCCCTGTATACACACGCATGCCTTCCCAATTGGTGCAATTCGATTCTGTTAAATCAGCAGAACCACCAAACATTTCATTCAATGCATTGGCATACACATCTAAACACCATTGTGATGCTTTACGTGTTGCGACGTTTTGTTTTTTTTCATTCATTGTTTTTAAAAGTTGATCGGCCTGTTCCGCCCACTGTTGCGGCAAGCGCTCTTCCATGCGACGCATGTATTCTGCTGCTAATGCTGGGTATTGATCTTTATAACGTGCAAACAAGGCTTGCCATTCTTTTTCCACAGCATCGCCTGTTTTACGCGCATCCCACGAAGCATAAATTTCGTCTGGGATAACAAAGGGTTGGTGTGGCCATTCGAGATGCGTGCGTGTGGACGCTACTTCTTTTTCGCCCAATGCAGCGCCATGTGTCGCTGCTGTTCCACCTAAATTGGGTGAACCCCAACCAATGGTCGTCTTACAACAAATAATCGTGGGTTTGTCTTTCACTGCTTGTGCTGTCTGAATGGCTTTTTGTATCGCTTCACTGTTATGTCCATCCACACCGGGCACCACATGCCAGCCATACGCTTCAAAACGTAATGGGGTCTTATCGCGGAACCAACCGTGCACATCGCCATCAATGGAAATGCCATTATCATCGTAAAAAATAATGAGCTTGCCCAACTGCAGCGTCCCTGCCAGTGAACATACTTCATGGGAAATGCCTTCCATGAGGCAGCCATCGCCTATAAAACAATAAGTATAATGATCAACGATGGGGAGCTCAGGGCGGTTAAAAACAGTCGCGAGATGTTTTTCAGCAATCGCCATTCCCACCGCATTGGCTAGACCTTGTCCGAGCGGGCCAGTAGTGGTTTCAACGCCCGGGGTATCATGAAACTCAGGATGCCCGGGTGTTTTGGAGTGTAATTGACGAAATTGTTTCAGATCATCAATAGTCAAGGCATATCCAGTCAAATGCAGCAAGGCATATTGAAGCATTGCCCCATGGCCATTCGATAAAACAAAACGGTCGCGATTCAGCCAATGTGGGTGATGCGGATTATGCCGCAAAAAATCATGCCAAAGCACTTCCGCAATATCTGCCATCCCCATGGGCATGCCCGGGTGGCCGGAATTCGCTTTTTGCACTGCATCAATACTTAAAAAACGGATAGCGTCAGCTCGGTCTCTGCGGGTGGGTGATGGCATCGTACTTAACCTTATATATAAAAGTTAGGAAAACAACGTTTGGCGGATATTACCTCAATTTGGTTAATGCGCGAAATTTTTTTCTTTATGTTCCCCTCCCCCAGCTATTTATCCCCACAATTCCCCATGTTATGATTGCAAAATTTTTCATTCTTAAGAGGTAGGGACGCATGTCAAACAAGCCACAAAATGAATTTTTATTTACCTCTGAATCTGTTTCAGAAGGCCACCCTGACAAAATCGCCGATCAAATTTCGGATGCCATTCTAGACAATATTCTCAAACAAGACGTAAACGCCCGTGTTGCATGCGAAACCCTGGTTAAAACCGGCATGGTATTCGTCGGTGGCGAAATCACGACAAACGCATGGGTTGATATTGAACAAATATGCCGTAAAGTCATTTCAGATATTGGTTACAACAGCTCCGAAGTCGGCTTTGATGCAAATTCTTGCGCCATCATTACCGCTATCGGCAAACAATCCGTCGATATCGCCATGGGTGTAGATCGCATTGCCAAAGAAGAGCAGGGTGCAGGCGACCAAGGATTAATGTTTGGTTACGCCTCTAACGAAACTGACGTATTAATGCCAGCGCCTATTACTTACGCCCATCGCTTAATGCAACGCCAGGCCGCCATACGCAAAAATGGCACACTGCCGTGGCTACGCCCCGATGCAAAATCACAAATCACTTTTCATTATGTAGATAACAAACCCGTAGACGTCACCAACATTGTGCTGTCCACTCAACATTCCCCAGACATTGCCCACGCTGATTTAGTCGAAGCCGTGATCGAAGAAATTATTAAACCAACCATCCCAGCAGCCTGGTTAAAAAACACCAAATACTTCATCAATCCTACTGGCCGCTTTGTCATCGGCGGACCACAAGGCGATTGCGGCTTAACGGGCCGGAAAATCATTGTCGATTCTTACGGCGGCATGGCACGACATGGCGGCGGCTGCTTCTCTGGTAAAGATCCATCCAAAGTAGATCGCTCCGCTGCATACGCTGCGCGTTATGTTGCCAAAAACATTGTGGCCGCAGGTTTAGCAGACCGATGTGAAATTCAAATTTGTTATGCAATCGGTATTGCTGAACCCACCGCTATTTATTTAGAAACCTTTGGCACAAACAAAGTTCCCCACCAAGACATTATCAAACTGATACAACAAAATTTTGATTTACGTCCTTACGGTATAATCAAAATGCTTGATTTACTCCATCCCATTTATCAACAAACCGCAGCATACGGACACTTTGGCCGCGAAGACCTGGATGTCAGCTGGGAACGCATCAATAAATCAGATAGCTTGCGTGAAGTTGCCTGAATTAAATAACTGAGGTTTGACGCGAAGCCTGCCACGCAGGCTCGCAATGACCCGCACAGAAATAAGGAACGTATATGACACAGCAGGTAACCGCTATGAAGAACACTCAATCCACCGATTACAAAGTTGCAGACTTAAATTTAGCAGAATGGGGCAGAAAAGAAATCAGCATTGCTGAAACAGAAATGCCTGGTTTAATGGCCTTACGTCACATGTATAAAGGCAAAGCCCCATTAAAAAACGCACGCATTGCTGGCTGCTTACACATGACGGTGCAAACAGCGGTCTTAATTGAAACCTTGATTGATCTTGGTGCCGAAGTACGCTGGTCTTCTTGCAACATTTTCTCCACGCAAGACCACGCAGCAGCGGCAATCGCAAAAGCTGGCACCCCTGTGTTTGCTTGGAAAGGCGAAACAGAAGAAGAATATTGGTGGTGCGTTAAACAAACCATCACGGGGCCCGATCAATGGCATCCCAACATGATTCTAGATGATGGCGGCGATCTCACTGTCCTCATGCATAAGGAATATCCTGAGTTGCTAAAAAACGTTAAAGGTATTTCCGAAGAAACCACCACTGGCGTGCATCGTTTATATGAAATGTTTAAAGATGGCGAACTGAAAGTACCCGCCATTAATGTGAATGACTCCGTCACCAAATCCAAATTTGATAATTTATATGGCTGCCGTGAATCATTACTAGATGGCATCAAACGCGCCACCGATGTCATGATTGCAGGAAAAATTGTGGTTGTTTGCGGTTATGGCGATGTAGGCAAAGGTTGCGCGCAAGCATTGCGCTCATTCGGCGCAACCGTGCTCATCACAGAAATTGATCCTATCTGTGCATTACAAGCCGCGATGGAAGGATACCGCGTAGTCACTATGGAAGAAGCAGCACCCATTGCAAATATTTTTGTGACAGCCACCGGTAATTTCCATGTTATTACACATGATCATTTATTAAAAATGAAAAATGAAAGCATTGTTTGCAACATTGGCCATTTTGATTCTGAAATTGATATTGAATCATTACGACAATACAAATGGGAAAACATCAAACCGCAAGTGGACCACGTTATCCTACCAAATGGCCACCGCTTGATTATTCTTGCCGAAGGCCGCTTAGTCAATTTAGGCTGCGCCACTGGCCATCCTAGCTTTGTGATGTCTTCTTCTTTCACTAATCAAGTATTAGCGCAAATTGAGCTGTGGCAGCACAACAGCCGATACACGCTTGGCGTACATGTGCTACCTAAAAAACTAGATGAAATGGTCGCGCGTCTGCACTTAGATAAATTAGGCGTGAAATTAACGCAAATGACAGATGAGCAAGCGGCTTATTTGAAAATTGCGAAAGAGGGGCCGTATAAGCCGGGGCATTATCGGTATTAGTTTCGGACTTTGCACCACACACACCCCTCATCCGCCCTTTGGGCACCTTCTCCCACAAGGGGAGAAGGCTGAGTAGTTGGGACTGTGGACACACTTGAGCTTCTAACACGCTGAAATTACTCACCTACCTCACTACATAGCCTTCTCCCCTTGTGGGAGAAGGTGCCCAAAGGGCGGATGAGGGGGCGTGTGTGAAGACGTGAAACCCTGGACACAAAAAGCGTGTCCAGGCTACTCTACACGCAAATTAAAAATCGGAACAAGGTGCGCCCATGACCCACATGACCCATTGGCTAAATAAATTTTTTGCGCTGCGCGAACACGGCACCAACACTCGCACCGAAATACTCGCCGGCATTACCACGTTTTTAACCATGTCCTATATCACCTTCATCAATCCCACCTTGCTAGAACAAACCGGCATGGACAAAGGTGCTGTCTTTACTGCCACCTGTTTGGGTGCCGCATTTGGCTCCGCCATCATGGGATTACTTGCTAATTATCCGATTGCATTAGCGCCCGGCATGGCGCTCAGCACTTATTTTACCTTTGGTGTTGTACTGGGTGCTGGCTACAGTTGGCAAACCGCACTCGGCACTGTTTTTGTAGCCGGATTAATATTTTTCATTTTGAGCATACTGCCCGTAAGACAACTTTTAGTTAATAGTATTCCTAAATCACTGAAAGTGGCGATTGTCGCTGGCATCGGATTATTTTTAGCAATCATCGGGTTAAAAAGCGCAAACATCATTACTGGCAACACGGCAACGCTTGTCACTTTAGGAAACTTACATCAACCAGGCGCACTCCTAGCCATTCTAGGATTTTTTCTAATCATTGCATTCGATGCATTGAATATAACCGGCGGCATTATTATCAGCATCTTAACAGTCACCTTGCTTAGCGCCTTATTAGGTTACAGCCAATTTAATGGTATTTTTTCACTACCACCCTCGATTGCGCCTACCTTCATGCAAATGGATATGCAGCATCTTTGGCGCCCTGATCTTGCCGCCATTATTTTTGCTTTTTTATTCGTTGATCTTTTCGATAATTCCGGCACCTTAATTGGTGTTGCACACCGTGCTGGCTTAATGGATGAACGCGGTCAACTGCCGCGCATCAACCGCGCATTAGCAGCAGACAGCCTTGCTGCTGTCGCAAGCGCTATTTTTGGCACCGCTACCACCACCAGTTATTTAGAAAGCACCGTCGGTGTCAAAGCCGGCGGCCGCACCGGCTTAGTAGCAGTCGTTGTTGCGATATTATTTTTATTAATGTTATTTCTAGCACCACTTGCCTCCTCCATCCCCATTTATGCAACGGCTCCCGCTCTCGTCTATGTCGCCTGCATGATGTCACGCGCTTTCACCGAATTTAATTGGGATGATGTCACCGAGTACGCCCCGTCCGTCATCACCGCCATCGCCATGCCGCTCACTTTCTCCATCGCAGAAGGTATTGCGCTTGGTTTTATTACCTACGCTGTTGTTAAGTTGCTAAGCGGCAGATGGAGAGACTTAAACGCGACAGTGGTAATTTTGGCAGTGATATTTGTATTGAAATATATGTTTTTGAGTTAAGAAGCACAACGATCTTTACTGCGCCGCATCCCTGCAAAAATTGACTTGTAAACCTGTTCCGGAAAATGTGACGGCAATGAACTTGTTACTTCTGCTATCACATTTTCCATCGAATCACACACCTCATCCATAATAGCTTGCATTTTTTCCTCTGAAAATTGGCATCTTTTTGCCATTTCCAACCAGTTATGATCATATGCAAATATGAGCTGACCTGTGGATTCCCTAGCGAAGGTTCCAACTTGTATGCCGTTCATATAAACATAAAGATCTTGATACTGCCGCTTTCTTGCCGTCACCAACCCTCTTTATTTGTAGATGCGCCAATTTTTTTTGGCCTAATCACTAACTCCAAATCCAGTGCTGCTAGCAAACGGAAAAGTGTCCCAAGCCGCGTTCCTGATGCACCTTGTTCTATACTGGATATAGTTGTTTGATCCACATTAAATGCTCTTCCAGCTTCTGTCTGGCTAAGCTTTTTTTCCTTTCTCTGGCGCTTGATAGCACTTCCAAGTGACTTGGGAGAATAGACGAATTGATCCATAACACTCCATTTTCTGAAAAGTTCTTACCTAATTATATAAATGTAGAGCCATAAAATCAATTTATTGGTGTATAGCTATAATTTAGTTTTGTAGCTGAAAAGCATTAAAATTGAGAGTGTGAATCTACAAAGTGAATTGCTATGATGGGATTCAAGCACACAAATACGTCAGCAGCGGAATTCAACTATCAATGAAGGCCCTTAAACCAGAATCAAGACTACGCGCCATGCTAAGCTGTCTAACCATTTTATTTATACTAGGCCAGTTAGCTCCCTTCACCATTCATTATCACGTCAGTGATATTCTTAATTCTTTTACGGATACCTCTATCTTTCTTGATCTATTGCATTCTGTTGTATTGCTACCTCTCGCATTCTTTGTGCTTATTCAAATTGCTGCTTACTTATTATTAATTTGTTTAACGTGGTGGATTGCTATTTCTGTAGGCGAATTCTTCAAATTTTCAGCATCGTTGACTTACTGGTCTGGCATTGTCTGGTGGGTGCTTGCTTGTGGTGATGTGCTGGCACTGAATAGTTATTATTTTCCGCATTCATTTTTTGCTATCCGTGCACCAAATTCTCTCATCATCAGTTTTTTGCTAATTAGCGCTTTACTTTGGTTGAACGCCATTGTTATTGCTTATTTTCAATTCTTTTATCACAAACATTATCGCAAAATTGGTTGGCTGTTTTTATTGTTGGGTGTAGTAGGGTGTTTTGCTAAATTGCCATTCTCCGGCTACACGACGCATTATTCATCATCTGAACCCAACATTATTTTAATAGGCGTTGATTCTGTGCGCCCCGATTTCACTGGTTATTTTGGCCATCACGCGCATACACCGGCTATTGATCTTTTCCTAAGTAACGCCGTCACTTTTAAAGAAGCCTATACACCATTGGGACGCACCTTTCCTGCTTGGATCAGCATATTAACGGCGAAATATCCTAAAAATAGTTTTGCTCGTAATAATCTTCCCGATCCAAGCAAGATTATAAAAAATGAAACGCTGGCCAAGCGTTTGCAACAAGCTGGGTATCACACTATTTATGCCAGCGATGAGAAGCGATTTAGCAACATCACCAAGGATTATGGTTTTGATCAATTGATCGGCCCGAGTATGGGCGTAAATGATTTTATATTGGGAAGCTTGAGTGATTTTCCTCTCACCAATTTGTTAACCAAATTGCCATTTGCTGCGACTCTTTTTCCCTATAATTATAGTAATCGCGCGGCGGCTGTCACTTATGATCCTGAACATTTTATCCCGCTATTAAAAAATGCACTAGCAAACAGGCCAAATAAGCCGCTATTTTTAGCCGTGCATTTATGTCTTTCACATTGGCCTTTCACTTGGGCACGTGACCACAACAGCAATATGTCTTTTGCCAACCAATATAAAAATAGTGTGGAAGGCGTAGACAAACAAGTGGGCGAAATGTTAAGCAGCCTAAAACAGCTTGGTCTTTTGGATAATAGTATCGTTGTGCTGCTTTCTGATCACGGTACAGGCTTGGGTCTGCCTGGCGACACCTTACTCGATGAAAAAAATTATCATGGCAACAAAAATCAGCTAAAAATGGTGCCAATAGCACGGTTAAGTTTCGCACCTATCGATAGCATCGACTTCAAGCATGATTATGCAAGAAATACTTCTTATGGTCAGGGAACAAATCTTTTAAGCTTGCAACAATCGCGCGTTTTATTGGCATTTAAACGTTACGGCAACGCCCCATTCAAATCTCAAGAAATATCAGCACCTGTTTCATTACTAGATATTGCGCCTACCTTACTTGCTGCACTCAACATGCCACCATTAAAAAAGATAGACGGCATTTCTCTAGCTGCCTCATTCCATGGTCACCCCCAAACACCAGCTTCTCACCGTATTTTATTTTTTGAATCAGGCGACTATTTTAGTGAAATTGAAACGGATCACATCTATATAGAAAAAGTCATCCAACGTGAAGCGGGCCTTTACCATATTAACCCGCATACTGGCTTATTAACCATGGATGAAGTAGCTGCACAATCTATCAATGCGGCCAAACAACGCGCGGTTTTGCAGGGTGATTGGGTACTAGCCCGCTATCCCGCCTCCACTATCTATAAATTAATGCCGGCAAACAATCACTCGACCGGCATGATGTTAAAGCCTGTTACATTGCCGCCTTATTTCATACTCGCCAATATCCGCAGTGGCCAATGGACGGTGGGCTTAAACACCGCATTTGCGCAAGCAGCGCCCATCAATGTATTGACACGGGAATTGCGGGGATTTTATGGTAGTGATTTTTCAAGATGATGTGTTGTTGCAATGAACCCTGCTGCCCTCCTGCCCTCACCCCAACCCTCTCCCGCAACCACCAATTATAATTTCCCAAACACCGAGGGCGGGAGAGGGTTGGGGTGAGGGCAGGAGAGCGAGAGAGCGTAAGTTAACCGAACATTTACTCATTCCTCGCCAACCCTATATAATGCTTAGAATATCATTCAACCAGGAAGCCACGGCTATGTATAAAAATAGCGAAATAAAAATCTTGTGGTTCTTAGCATCCTTACTCCTTTGCCAATCACTCTATGCTGACACATGCCCCAGCCTCAAAAGTCTCAAAGCAGCCCCCTCCATCACCTGGAAAGCCTTTGACAGTGATGATGGCAAAGAACTATCACTTAAAAACACGACATTGTTCATCAATAGCATTGATCAATTTTCATTAGCCGAGTGGGTGCAACAAGGTCCCAACAAAGGATCGGTTCACTGTTATTACAGCGATCGAAACGGTTCCGTCATTGAAGCGTATCTAGCAAAAGCTAATTTCACACCGCAAAATGCCAAACACTACTGGTATCAGGTCAGCGGCTCTCTGCATTGCGCTGCTGGCATGGATGATTGTTTATTTGAACCTACAAAAGCCACTGAACAGCCAACACTTGCGACTAAATAAGGATCGCGCAATGAGCACGGACTTAACTAATTCTTTTTTTGTTCGCTTTGGTAAACGCTATTCTGTGCAAAATAGGCTGAAAATAACAGATATCCCATTCCACGAGCACCCACAATTTTCAATGATCACCGATATTCTTTCCCGCAAAGAAAAACACCATGCTTTTTTATGCACCGATTTTTCAGCCACCATGCATCCTTTTTTTCTGGAAGCATTGTTACTGCATTTTTGCAATGCGCACATTTCACCTTTACTGTGCAATGCAGAACTTATTTATTTGAATCTGGAAAACGATGTCTTTATTTACAACGAATCCATGCATTTGGAACAAGATTTCTTGCATCTACGTCAACTATTACAAGATGAAAACAAATACACGTTATTCGCGATGTCTGCCGATTTATTGCTTTCAAATCACACCCCCCCTGAGTTACGCGCGCAGCTAGAAGGATTGTTATCACACCCGCAATGCCGTTTTCTTATTTTCTCCCCTGGAACACAACGAAAACAGGCACAACGTTTTGCTAATCGTGTTAGCTTTTTAACGCTAAACAAAGCAACGATCGCTGACAAAATGTTTATTTTAAAGCATCAACGCGCTGATTTAGAAAATTTTCATAACGTACAAATCCCCGATGCGCTACTCACAGAAACTTACACCCTTGCCGAACGTTATTTAAGTGCAGAAGATACCTTGAATAACGCTTTATTATTATTAGATAGCAGCGCGGCACGCACCATCATGAGTGGTGAACCCACCACCGTGCAACCTGCCACCATCATGAATGTGCTCTCAACCTGGACGCAAATTCCTGTTTCACATTTAGCCTTTACGCCCTTTAACTTAAATGACTTTACGCATCACATGCAGCAGCATGTATTTGGACAAGATGCTGCTATCACCGTGCTTGCTCACAAATTGCAGCAACAACTACCCCATTTTCAACCGCACGCTGGACCTTTTTGTACTTTCCTATTCGCAGGTCCCGATCATGCTGGCAAAAAAACAGCGGCATACGCATTAACAGAACATCTCTTTAAACAAAGCAATGTACTTTATTATGCAGAGCTCGCATCGTCTCACGTGCAATCCATTGCAGACATTAAACTACAGCGCAGCTTAGAACATCACTACACACCACTTAAAGAAGTGATACACCACACACCGCACGCAGTGATTATGCTTGAAAACATAGACCAAGCTTCCCCCGCTGTGCTTGCTGGCTTATTTGAAATATTCAGTACCGGTTACCTGCATGACGACGATGGTCATTTATATCATTTCCGTCAAGCCATCATTATACTCAGCACCACCTTAGGCTCACGGCGTTTAAGCGAACTTGCAAAAGTGCACGCTCAATTGGATGAACCAAAGCACCTTGATTTGATGCAATTAGTCATGGTGGATCCAGCACAAGATCCACGCCAATCCGGCCACCATTATTCGCCGCAAGAAGTTGCGCAAGAAATTATTCCAGAAATCACTTCCTGTTTACCTGCTGCCTTGTGCCAGCATTTGTGCATTGTTCCTTTTCTACCATTGGCGCAAGCATCCATTGAAAAAATTATACGACTCAAAATGAAAGAATTGGGCAAAGAAATGCAAGCACGCTACGGCATGGAATTAGGTTATGCACCCGAAGTTATTCGTTTTTTAGCAAAAGAAAGCGCAGACGCAGACATTAAAAAAGCGCTACAACCGCTTTATTTTTCCGTAGAGCAAGCTATGTTAAGTTTAACTGACGGTGACAACCGCCCCAATCAATTATTCTTGCAGTTGAATGAGACAGGGCAGTTTTTGCGGTGTGATTGTTTGACGATTGTTGATGAGGCGCTTTGTTCTGTGCCTTCACCCTGAGCCCGCTTGCTTGCCCTCCTACCTGCCCTCCTACCTGCCCTCACCCCACCCCTCTCCCGCCCTCAGGAGTTTGGGAAATTATAATTGGTGGTTGCGGGAGAGGGTTGGGGTGAGGGCAGGCAGAAAGGTAGGAGAGCAAGACAACGTTACACCATCCTACGCAACACATTATCTTTCTTAACGAAATGATGATAAAGCGCAGCCAACACATGTATAGAAAGCAGCCCTATGATAATAAGCGCAAGCGTACCGTGCATATCAAAAGCGGCATCAGATAAGGGTTTACTTTTTTCAATGGGTAAATTGAAATTCACACTACCCGCATGTGGCGGATAACCAGCGGCTACAGAACCAATCCAGCCAGCAATAGGCATACAAATAATCGTTAAATACAGCAGAAAATGCACGCCGCGTTCAGAGAACCGCTCCCACGCTCGCGCGCCTGGCACAGTAGGTTTAGTATTTGTTAGCGCCCACAATAAACGCAACAGCATCAACGATAAAATAGTTAGGCCAATCAGCTTATGCGTATCATAAGCAAGACCTTGGTAAGACTTAGGCACGTCACCTAAAAAATAACCGAATACCAGCATGCAAATAATTAAAATGGCGATTAACCAATGTAAAAATTTAGAAACGGCGCCGTAGGAAGAAATGGTATTTTTTATCATATTAAACTTATTTTAATTTTCCGACTGGTAAAAATTGGCGGGGCACGTCGCCCCGCCAAATAAGGACGCATCATTACTGAGCTGAAGTATATGTAATGGAAGTACAAGGCGTAAACACAAATTGCGATGATTGCGCAAATTTAGCAGTAAGCAATGCGCATGTTGCAGGGCCTGGCGCTGTAATGCCGGTAAGAGAAAAACCTGTGGCAGCTGGTGCATAAGTCATCGATCCGCCCCAAGGTGGTACTGTTACCGTACTAACATTTACAACTTTTTCTATGGTAGTTAAACTGGGATAGGCACCTGTACCTTGCGCTAAATTTTCTGCGGCTGAAGCAATCGCCTGCACTTGCGACACAAACGCATTCGCTTGAGAAGACGCTTGCGCGGATTGGTAATAACGCACTGACATCACGATAATCATCGCAGCAATGGCTAGCACCAACATAATTTCAAGCAGTGTGACACCCTGCATGGATTTGAAAAATCGTTTCATAGTTGTCCCTTCCTATTATTAAAACCCGTAGATGGATTTACGTTCAATCTAAGGGATTATTATGTTATTTTTCTCGCTTACATGGCAAGCTTAATATGGTGAGTGAAGCAAATGACAGCAGAAAAAACGGCACAGCTTACTAGTATTGAAGTAAACCCACCTAGCACCATCAAACACAGTGTTATTTGGTTGCACGGCTTGGGTGCGGATGGTAACGACTTTGTTCCCATCGTAAAAGAATTGCATCTGCCCGATGCGTTAGGCGTGCGTTTTGTTTTTCCTCATGCGCCCATAATACCCATTACCATCAATAATGGTTATGAAATGCGCGCTTGGTATAATATATCTCAGCCTGATTTACATGACCGTATTGATAAAGCAGGCATTCAGCAATCGGTGAGTGCTGTGCATCAATTAATTCAACATGAGATGGAACGTGGTTTATCCGCAACAAACATTATACTTGCCGGTTTTTCGCAAGGGGCTGCCATTGCACTCAGCACGGGACTTTGTTATCCGCAAAAGCTGGGCGGACTGATTGCATTATCTGGTTATTTACCTTTAATGGAAGATGTCTTACAAAACGCGACGGCGGTTAACCGTCAAACACCCATTTTCATTGCACATGGCATGGAAGATTTTCTGGTGCCGGAAGTATTAAGCAAAAAGGTGGTTGCGGCATTAGAACAAGCGGGTTATCCGGTTTCTTCGCATAGTTATGCGATGCAGCATACGGTTTGTTTGGAAGAAGTTAATGATATTAGTGCGTGGATGCGGGGTGTTTGTGTTTGATGCACGCTCCTCCCGTCCGCCCTCACCCCAACCCTCTCCCGCAACCACCGATTGTTTTTTTCCAAACACCGAGGGCGGGAGAGGGGGACGTTGAAACCACCTTCTGAGTTTTTTTCTGTAGGGCAAGGGGGGACGTTGAAATCACCTTCTGAGTTTTTTTCTGCAGGGCAAGGAGGGACGTTGAAACCACCTTCTGAGTTTTTTTCTGCAGGGCAAGGGGGGACGTTGAAACCACCTTCTGAGTTTTTTTCTGCAGGGCAAGGAGGGACGTTGAAATCACCTTCTGAGTTTTTCTCAGCAGAGATATTCTCATTTTTTCGTTCTCGGAAGTTGGGAAAAACACAAAAGGTGGTTTCAACGTCCCCCTCTCCCGCCCTCGGTGTTTGGAAAAAAACAATCGGTGGTTGCGGGAGAGGGTTGGGGTGAGGGCAGGCAAGAGCCCCCACATCTTAACCAGCACTTTTTACTAATCAAATATAAACGAAACACCCCCAGACAATAGATCAAAGTTGCCGGTCGTGTTATTTCCATTAGCCCGTGCCCATTGCACGTTAATGGCTAATTCCGGCATCACATAATATTGGCCGCCCACGCCCACATAAAGACCGGTTGCACTATGGTTTGAACTGGAGAGGCCAAGACTTGTCGCCGCCGGCGCACTGTTTACGCTGATTTTGTTGTTGACGCGATCCACACCGATTTTAGCAAAGAGTTCAAAGCCGGAAGAAGAAATTGGCAAAATGCCTCTTAATGCTAAATCATAAGAATAATTTTTTGCAGTTGCGGCTTTAGTACCTGAACCGTTTTTGTAAGAAGTGTTGGAGTATTGGGTATAACCCATTTCTGCGGCCACATAAGGCATAAATTTGTAACCGATGTCTGCGTTGCCACCAATACCCGATGTGGAAGTCTTCGCACCGGTACTGCGCTGGTTTGAAACGTGTGTGGAACCTAGATTAGCTTCTAGATACCATCCAGATGGTACTGACATAGCTGCAATTGCGCTGGCTGTGGCGGTGAGTGATAACGCGGCGACTCCGCCTGCGATGATGATACGTTTAATTCCCTGCATGAATGACTTTCTCCGTAAGTGGGGATGGGGATTAGTATATAACTAGAGTGTGGGGTTCTCCAAGGGGTGACTAGCAGCATTTGTTATTGCGTCGTCATTGCGAGGAGCCCGCAGGGCGACGAAGCAACCCAGCCTCGGTTTCTGGGTTGCTTCGTCGCAAAAAGCGCTCCTCGCAATGACGGCTGCACAGCAATAACAAGGTTCGCGTAAACAACAACCTATTGCAGCAATGCAATATCAGCTACCTGAGAAAACAGCGTGCGCAATTTACCCAACAACAATAATCGGTTCTCACGCAGTGATTTATCTTCCGTCATCACCATCACATGATCAAAAAAATCATCGATAGGTTGTCTTAGTTCCGCTAATTGTAGTAACGCTTTTTCATAATTGCCGGCTTGATAAAAACGCGTAACAGTTTGACTTTCTTTTTCTAAACGCTCAGCCAGCACTCGTTCTGCATCGTTTTCAAATAAAGCAGGGTTAATGGTTTTTGCGTCAATTTTTTCTGCGTACTTCGATAAAATATTACTGACACGTTTATTGGCAATACTTAATGTTTCAGCCGCACTCAATTTTTTAAATGCTTGCACCGCTTGAATGCGTTTATGCACATCCAAGGGATTAGTCACAGACAAGGCGGCGACAGCGGCAAACACATCAGGGGTAATGCCTTGGTCTTGATACCAGGCACGCATGCGTTCTTGGATAAAAGTAAGTAATGATGAAATAACATCTTTATTTTCTAGCTGCACTTTAAAGCCAGTCACCGCCTTTTCAAATGTAGCTTTTAAATCTAAATCAATTGCTTGTTCAATCAAGATGCGTATAACACCAATCGCGGCGCGACGTAATCCGTAGGGGTCTTTGTCGCCAGTCGGAAGTTGATTCATACCAAACGCGCCGGTTAAGGTGTCGATGCGATCAGCCAGTGCCAGCACTTTTCCAATTGGATGAGTGGGCAATGCATCGCCTGCAAAACGCGGCATGTATTGTTCGTTGAGGGCGAGCGCCACCTCTTTTGGTTCGCCATCATTCTTCGCATAATAACAACCCATCACCCCTTGCAATTCGGGAAACTCACCCACCATGTGCGTGGTTAAATCTGTTTTAGCAAGCATAGCAGCGCGTGTAGCCAGCGCATTATCCACACCCATTTTAGTAGCAATATAGGATGCTAATTGGCTAACACGTTCGGTTTTATCATAAAGAGAGCCCAATTTAGCTTGAAACACGATGTTTTTTAAGCGCGGTACACGATCAACCAATTTTTCTTTTTTATCGGTCGCATAAAAAAAGGCGGCATCAGACAAGCGCGCGCGCAGCACACGTTCGTTGCCATGCGCCACACGCGACACATCCTTGCTTTCGATATTACTGATGGTGACAAAATACGGTAATAATTTTTTTTGCTGATCAACGACCGGAAAATAACGCTGATGATCTTGCATGGATGATATAAGCACTTCTTGTGGTAACTGCAAAAAGGCTGGATCAAATTCGCCACAAATACCTTGCGGCCACTCAATCAATCCGGTGACTTCATCCAAAAGCGCAGCGCTAGAAATATAAGGATGGCCTTTATCGTTGATTTTATTTTTCACGCACGCCGCTGCTTGCTGCTTTACCATTTCACGACGTTCTTCCACATCGGCAATGACATGGCCTTCGGTTTTTAATAGCGAGGCATAAGTAGACGCATGCGGAATGGTCATCCACTCGGATGAGGTATAAAAACGGTGGCCGCGTGTGACACGATTTGTTTGGCAGCCTAAAATTACAGCTTCAATCACTTGATCACCGTATAACAAGATAACTGCCTGCACCGGGCGCACAAATTGCACCTCACTCGCGCCCCAACGCATACGCTTTGCAATAGGCAAAGCAAGCAGAGCTTGTTCAACGATGGATGGCATTAATTCCGCCACCGTTTTTCCTTTTACGGATTGCGTTAAACCAACCCATTCGCCTTGATCACTCTTGATCACTTGCAATGCATCTGGGTTCACACCGCACGAGCGTGCAAAACCGATGCATGCGGGTGATGGTTTACCATCTGCATCAAATGCAACATTAAGTGCGGGGCCTTTGCGTTCTACTGTTTGATCAGGTTGCGTCGCTACCAATTCTTTTACCAGCACTGCTAAACGTCTGGGCGTGGCGTAATAATGAATGTCCGTAAAAGATAAATCCGCTTTTTGCAATCTTTCTTTCATTTGCAGACCAAACGCTACGCCAAATTTAATCAGTGATTTGGGCGGCAATTCTTCTGTGAGTATTTCTACTAAAAAATCATCTTTCATCATTTAGGGTACCTCTATAAATGTCATCCCGGAAAATACGTAGCGTTTTTTGCGGAGTATTTGTCCGGGATCCACGGCAATATTTTTTTCATGTAAAAATAAAAAATTAGTTAAGAAACTATTTCACATCCTGGATCCCGGACAAGCGCTAAAAAGCAGCGTTTTCCGGGATGACACCTATAGAGGTGCCCTTATTCTGTGGTCACTTTTTTTCTTTCAATAATGGAAACCCTAGCGCTTCTCTCACTTCATAATAACGCTCTGCCACTGCTTTCGCTAAGCGGCGAATTTTCAAAATATAATGTTGGCGTTCAGTGACAGAAATAGCGCCACGCGCATCCAGTAAATTAAACGTGTGCGAGGCTTTTAACACCATTTCATAAGCAGGCAAGGGCAGGGAGACTTCGATTAAACGTTGGCTTTCTTTTTCATACACAGCAAATTGGCTGAATAAAATATCAATGTCTGCCACTTCAAAATTATATTTAGACATTTCCACTTCGGTTTGATGGCAAACATCGCCATAAGTGATAATGCCTTGTGGGCCTTTGTTCCACACTAAATCGTAAATATTGTCTACCCCTTGCAAGGACATTGCTAAACGCTCTAAGCCGTAAGTGATTTCACCGGTGACTGGTTTGCATTCCAATCCGCCCACTTGTTGAAAATAAGTAAACTGTGTTACTTCCATGCCATTCAACCACACTTCCCATCCTAATCCCCACGCACCTAAGCTGGGTGATTCCCAATTATCTTCCACAAAACGAATATCATCGACTAAGGGATCGACACCGAGTGCGCGCAATGAAGCTAGATAAATATCTTGAATATCGGCGGGTGAGGGTTTCAGCACCACTTGAAATTGATGATGGCGTTGCACACGATTCGGATTTTCGCCGTAACGGCCATCGGTGGGGCGGCGGCTCGGTTGTACATAAGCAGCTCGCCAAGGTTCAGGGCCAATGGCGCCTAAAAAACTACCGGTATGGAAGGTACCTGCACCCACTTCCAAATCGATGGGTTGCATAATCACGCAGCCTTGCTCACCCCAAAAGCGTTGCAGTGCAGCAATTAATCCTTGGAAAGTGGTGGCTTGGTTTATATCATTATTCATCGCATCATCGCCGGTGACAGTTATATTTGTGAAAGCTGGCAATTATAGCATTTAATTAAATAGATCTTCCAGTGTCACGATAGCTTGTACCAGCTCTTCAGAGTGTATGGTTTCTTTTATTCCACTTGAAGAAATCATCACAAGAAAAATTTGTTTTTTTGTTCGAGTTTTTTCCTTGAATACTTTTATTTTATTCCTGAGGTTTTCTGCGTAATCCTTTGTGATTGCAAATGGCTCAGTAGTATATTTAATTTCACAGATTGTAATTGAATCATCATCTCGGTCAAAGAGTAAATCAATCTGCGTGCATTTCGTGATGATCATGATGTTGCCGTGTATAGAAAAAACGAGCATCATGAACGCGGTGAACTGTTGGTAGCTGAAGCGAGTGAGAGATTAGAAATGCCAACACATGCAGTGATAAGATTAATTAAAAATAAATATTTACCTGCAAAACAAGCTTGTAAAAGCGCGCCGTGGGTAATTGAAGAAACAGCAATTAAAAGTTTTTTAAGACAAGGAAGAAAATCAGTACCGCTGACAGAAAATTTGAAACAACAAACTTTAGATTTATTAACAACGTAGAGAGGTGTGTTTTATGTTACCTGAGTGCGCCTGCCATAAATGGCTAGAAATTCAGGGCTGTCAGATTTGAAGAAATCGTCGAGTATGGTTTTTTCTTCATATCTTCCTATTAAATTCATATAGTTAACCATGTTTGTTCTGTTGTGCCGCTAATAAGTATATTATTGGCGGCACAACAGTACAAAGGGGGGTTGAATTGAATGGCATCTATAGGTTGGGAAATTAAGACGAGTCTTGATAGTATCTTCCAGAAGTTTTTTCAGGCTTAATTACACTGGAATTACACACGCCACCACATGAAACTTGGAGAAATTTCTATGTCCGCCCCTGATTTTAATCAAAACCTTACGCAAGACCCATTACCCGTTTTCAATGACATAGCCCCAGCCAAGATTGAACCTGCGTTAAACACGCTATTGAACCAAAACCGTGAAACAATAAACGCATTACTCGCGACGGGCGGCCCTTTTAACTGGGATAATCTCTTACAACCCCTGGAAGACATTAGCGACAAGCTCAACCAATTTTGGTCGCCGATTGGGCACGTGCATGCTGTGATGGAAACGGATGCATTACGAGAAGCATACAATCAATCACTGCCGCTACTCACGGCTTACCATACCGATATCTCCCATAACGAAAAGCTGTTTAATGCTATTCAATCCATAGCAAACGATGCGGAATTTGCAAAACTCGATCCCGCACAGCGTAAAATCATTGAAAATGATTTGCGCGATTTTAAGCTTTCGGGCATCCATTTACCGGCGGATAAAAAAACCGAACTCGTAAAACTCCATCAACAGTTGAGCAGCTTAACCACTCAATTCTCTGAACATATTTTAGATGCGACTCATGCGTGGACACTTCATGTCACCGACCCCAAACAAATGGACGGTCTACCCCCGCACGCGCTGCAACTCGCCATTGATACTGCTAAACAAAAAGAATTGGACGGTTTTGTATTCACGCTGGAATATCCCTCTTATTCCACCGCTATTAAATTTTTGCACGATCGAACTTTACGTAAAACATTATATGAAGCTTATTCCACGCGCGCTTCTGATGGCGGCCCGAATGCTGGCAAATGGGACAATACTGAAATAATGGAAGCTATTTTAAAAGTGCGGCATGAAATCGCGCAGTTGGTTGGATTTAAAAATTATGCAGAATATTCTCTCGCGACAAAAATGGCAAAAACACCTGCTGAGGTATTAAATTTTTTAAATGATCTTTTAAAAAGAAGCAAACCTATCGCTGAAGCGGAATACCAAAGCTTGTTAGCGTTAGCCAAACAACAAGATGGCATCACACAACTAGAAGCCTGGGATATTTCGTATTATTCTGAAAAACTACAACAGGCCACTTTTCATTTTACCCAAGAAGATATTCGTCCTTATTTTCCTATTGATAAAGCGTTAAATGGTTTATTTTCTACTGTAAATAAATTATACGGTCTGACTGTACGTCTAGAAAAAAATATAGCTGTATGGCACCCCCACGTTCAGTTTTTTGCATTGTATGATAGTGAGAATTCACTGCGTGGTGGTTTTTACATTGATCTTTATGCGCGTGCGCACAAACGTGACGGTGCGTGGATGGATGAGTGCCGCATTCGCCGTCGTTTAGCCAATCATCACATTCAATATCCCGTGGCGTTTTTAACCTGCAACTTTATGCCGCCGGTAGGCAGTGAACCGGCGTTACTCACGCACGATGATGTCATCACCCTTTTTCATGAATTCGGCCATTGTTTGCATCATCTGCTTACCAAAGTGGATTACGGTTCTGTTTCTGGTTTAAACGGAGTTGCATGGGATGCGGTGGAATTTCCTAGTCAATTTTTAGAAAATTATTGTTGGGAAAAAGAATCGTTGGATTTAATTGCAGCACATTATCAAACTGGCGCGCCTTTACCTGATGCCTTGCATCAAAAAATGTTGGCAGCGAAGCATTTTCAAACAGGCATGCAAATGGTAAGGCAAATTGAATTTGCTCTTTTTGATTTTCGTCTACACCTGGAATACGACCCGTCAAAATCATTGCAAGTGCAAGCGATGTTAAATGATGTGCGCAGCCACACCGCTGTTTATCCCGTGCCTGCTTTTAATCGTTTTCAGCATAGTTTCTCGCATATTTTCGCCGGTGGGTATGCGGCTGGATATTACAGTTACAAATGGGCGGAAGTATTATCTGCAGATGCGTATGCGAAGTTTGAAGAAAATGGCATTTTTGATCGCGCAACGGGGCGGTCGTTTATGGAAAATATTTTAGAAGTCGGAGGCGTGCGGGACCCGATGGCTTCGTTTGTTGCGTTTCGCGGCAGGAAGCCAACGATTGATGCGCTGCTGTTGCAGAGTGGGATTGTTGAGTGATTCAGCACTGTTATTGTGTCGTCATTGCGTCGTCATTGCGTCGTCATTGCGAGGAGCCCGTAGGGCGACGAAGCAACCCAGCACCGGTTTCTGGGTTGCTTCGTCGCCCTACGGGCTCCTCGCAATGACGACGCAATGACGACACAATGATGGCATCATCAATAACGATGCAATGATCGCATCATCAGGGATCGGAGAGCTAACCCACATGAAAAACACCACCAACACTCACCAACCGAAAGCGTTGCCTTTTTTATTTCTCACTGAAATGTGGGAGCGCTTCGGATTTTATGTCGTACAAGGATTGCTTGTACTCTACATGACGCAAAGTTTTGGGTTTTCTGATAACGAAAGTTACACGCTGCTCGGTGTGTTTACAGCCCTTGTTTACATCTCGCCTATCGTCGGCGGTCTAGTCGCTAGTCACTTGCTGGGCTTTAAAACCGCAATTGTATGGGGCGGATTATTTTTAGTGTTCGGTTATTTTTTATTGGCACTGCCTTACCCAGATATGTTTTTCTATCCAGGGCTCGCTATCATCATCGTGGGAAATGGCTTATTTAAACCAAATATTTCCAGCTTACTCGGCACACAATACACCGGACACGATCCGCGCCGCGATTCGGGCTTCACTATTTTTTATATAGGCATTAATGTAGGCGCACTGCTTGCGGGTTTTAGCTCTGGTTACATTAAAGATATGTTTGGCTGGGGTATCAGTTTTGCATTAGCAAGCATCGGCTTGATGATTGGTTTAGCCATCTTTTGCTACGGGCTGCGTTATATCAAGGACACGCACAAAAAATTACACACAAACACGCTATTCAAGTTGCGCCTACTTGCCTATTGCTTACTTGCTGCTATTGCTATTTGTTTCTTGCTAAAAATAAATGCGCTCGCTATTTGGCTTTTACCCTGTGTGGGCGTGTTATTAATGGTTTATCTTACCGTTCTTACCTTGCAGCATAAAGCCAAGCAGCGCAAAGACCTGATCACTCTGAATATCCTCATCATTTCTTCCATTGTATTTTGGATGTTGTTTCTGCAAATTTTTTATTCCGCCAATTTATTTGTGGATCGCTTAGTCGATAAACAATTATTCGGCATCCCATTATCGACTACTGTTTTCTATGCCACTGAAAGTCTGTTTGTCATTTTACTCGGTCCTTTATTTGCGTGGTCTTGGAATAAATTAGGCAAAAAGAAGAAAAATCCGGAGCCTGTTAATAAATTTGCTGCCGGTATTTTTTTTACGGGACTTGGATTTGTAGTGCTAGCCGCTAGCACCTTATTCCCTAATGGCACAGGATTCATTAGTCCACTTTGGGTGTTTTCTTCTTATTTCTTGATCACGATTGGCGAATTACTGCTTTCGCCCATTGGCTTATCCGCTGTCACGTTGCTTTCACCTGAAAAATTAACTGGCATGATGATGGGGGTATGGTTTGTTGCGAATGGTTTTGGCGGTATCTTCGCTGGCTGGCTAGCAAGAATGTCGAGCGTACCGAATGCAGACATCACTATCACAGACAAATTGGCCATTTATCAAAGTGCTTTTTTGTATTATGCCTACATTGCCTTTTTTGTAGCATTCTCCTTATTTTTGGTACAAGTAGCCCTAAAGCATTTTTTACGCACCCGCTAATTGCTCCCGGCGATTTCCAGAGTTATGATAGGCCAACTTTTTTCAGGAGCAGCGCATGGGTGTTTACGGTTTAAACGAAATTAGAAGCGGCATGAAACTCATCATCGACAATGATCCCTGTGTTGTCGTTGATAACGTCTTCGTGAAACCCGGCAAAGGTCAAGCGTTTAACCGGCTCAAATACCGTAACCTCAAAAATGGCCGCGTCGTTGAACGCACTTATAAATCCGGCGACAGCATTCAAATTGCTGATGTGGTTGAGGTGGAAGCCCAATTTTTATATGGCGATGGCAATGAATGGCATTTCATGGCAACTGAAACCTATGAACAATTTGCTGTACACGAAACAGAAGTGGCCGATGCCAAAATATGGTTAAAAGAACAAGGCGAATGCACGCTCACATTGTGGAATAACATACCCATCCTCATTGTTCCACCGACGTTTGTTTCATTAAAAGTAACTGAAACTGATCCTGGTTTAAAAGGCGATACCTCAGGCGGCGGTGGCAAACCGGCTAAATTAGAAACTGGCGCTGTGGTACGTGTACCTTTATTCATACAAGAAGGTGAGTTGATCAAAGTGGACACGCGCACGGGTGAATATGTGTCACGGATAAAAGAGTAGTGAACTGGCAGCCTTCTGCATCGGTTAACCATTTACGCATCCGCGCGCAGCTTTTAAAAAAAATCCGTGATTTTTTTGCTGAGCGTGGTGTGATGGAAGTAGAAACACCTTTACTCTGCAGCACCTCAGTGACCGCTACACACATCGGAAGCCTTGAACTTAAGCAACACGGTTATCTACAAACATCACCTGAATACGCAATGAAACGCTTGCTAGCAGCAGGAAGTGGGTGCATTTATCAAATCTCAAAAGCATTCAGGCAAGATGAAGTCGGATCTTTTCACAATCCTGAATTCACGATGCTTGAATGGTACCGGGTGGGATTTAATCATCATCATTTAATGAATGAAGTAGATGCATTGCTGCAAACTGTTTTACACACCCAAGCTGCGGAGCGCAAAACCTATGCGGAAATATTTACAGAACATCTGCACATTGATCCTCACGCAGTCAATGCTGAAACACTCGAAGCACTGGCAAAAGACAAAAATATTCATGTGGAGGGGAAAATTAAAGACAAAGACACGTGGCTGCAAATTTTAATGTCGCATTGCATAGAACCGCAATTGGGTATTTTGCATCCCTGTTTTATTTATGATTATCCCGCGTCCCTTGCAGCACTTGCGCGCATTCAATCTGGTCATCCGTCTGTTGCTTCGCGTTTTGAAGTGTATATGCACGGTATGGAACTCGCTAACGGTTTTCATGAACTAGCAGATGCAAATGAACAACGAAAACGATTTGAAGAAAATCTGCGGGAGCGTAAAGAACTTGGGTTACCAGCGATGCCTATCGATGAATTTTTTCTAGCCGCGCTTTTGCATGGCTTGCCTGATTGCGCGGGGGTTGCGCTTGGTATTGATAGGCTCGTGATGCTGGCGATTGGGAGCAGGCGCATTGCTGATGTGTTGAGCTTTGATTTTTCTCGGGTGTAGCCTGGACACGTTTTTTGTGTCCAGGGTGATGCGTATAGCGAAGCCACTCACTCCTCACACCCCACATACCCCTCATCCGCCCTTTGGGCACCTTCTCCCACAAGGGGAGAAGGTGCCCAAAGGGCGGATGAGGGGTATGTGGGGGTATGAAGGGTATGAGGGGTATGAGGGGTATGTGGGGTATATGGGCGCAATAACCACACCCCAAACAAACCCCTTGCATTCTTGAAAAAATAATGCTCAAATGCCACTTCTGAGCGTTTTAAATAACCGCTAGCTTACTAGGTCTGTTTCCTTGGAAAAATGTGATCCTACTTGGCTCGCATTTTTTATATTAAGAGGAAATAATAATGGCTTCTACCAAAGCAGTGTCATCATTTGATCAATTAAACCTAGACGAAAGAATTAACAAAGCAATTACGGTTTGCGGTTACAAAGAACCGACACCCATTCAAGCACAATCCATCCCACCTATTTTAGATAACAAAGATTTGATTGCGTGCGCACAAACTGGTTCCGGCAAAACGGCCGCGTTTGTGCTGCCCTCGTTACAAATGTTGTGCGAGAATGCAACGGCAAAAAAAACACGCGTACTGATTTTGACACCCACGCGTGAACTCGCTAATCAAATCACTAAAGCGGTTAGCACGTATGGAAAATTCATGAAATTGAATACGGCAGTGTTAGTAGGCGGTATGCCGTACCATCAGCAAATTAAAGATTTAGCGCGCAGCCCTGATATCATTGTTGCCACACCTGGCCGTTTACTGGATCATTTAGAACAGCGTCGCGTGGATTTATCTGGTATTGAAATGTTGGTCTTAGATGAAGCGGACCGCATGTTAGACATGGGCTTTATTGACGATGTGCAATACATTGCAAAATTAACACCGAGCGGCCGTCAAACATTATTGTTTAGCGCGACCATCGGTAAAGAATTAGCAAACATTGTGCGGAATTTGATGAAAAATCCAGTACGCATTGATTTATCTGATGAGAAAATTTCTACGCCAAAGATTAAACAAGAATTTTATAAAGTAAACGGTATCGCACATAAAAATAAATTACTTAAACATTTTTTATTGGAAGGCAATATTTACAAAGCGATTATTTTTTCTGCCACCAAAATCAATACCGATAAATTAGCTCAGTTATTACGTGATGATGGATTTTCCGCAGGCAGCTTGCACGGTGATTTACGTCAAAACGTGCGCACCCGCACCGTTGAACAATTGCGTGATGGAAAGATTCAATCTTTAGTAGCCACAGACGTCGCTGCACGTGGTATTGATATTCGCGATGTGACGCACGTTTTTAATTACGATTTACCACGTTTTTCTGAAGATTATGTGCATCGCATTGGCCGTACAGGCCGTGCTGGGAAAACGGGTATTGCTATTTCATTTGTTGGCCCTGCGGATGCACAGCATTTACAACGCATTGAACGTTACACCGGCCAACGCGTCAAAATGATGCCGGATATCACGATAAACGATGCTGCCATCAAAAAAGTTGAAGGATCGGGACGTAAAGTGCTTTCTATTGATACGGCTCATGAGTTTGATAAAGAAGGGGGCGAGCAACGTAGGAAGAAATTCTCATCACCTAAAAAGCGATTTGGCGCGAAGGGTGGTGATAGGCCTGATAGAGCTTTTAGATCGGATAGATCAGACAGACCTGCTAGAACTGAGCGATCCGACAGACCTGACGGAGCTTTTAGAACTGATAGATCGGAAAGACCTGCTAGAATGGAACGATCCGATAGACCTGATCGGGCGTTTAGAACTGATAGATCAGAGAGATCTGAAAGGCCAGTTAGAGCTAGAACGGAAAGATCCGATAGACCAGACCGCGCGTTTAGAACTGATAGATCAGAGAGATCTGAAAGGCCAGTTAGAGCTAGAACGGAAAGATCCGATAGACCAGACCGCGCGTTTAGAACTGATAGATCAGAAAGATCTGAAAGGCCAGTTAGAGCGGGAACGGAAAGATCAGATAGAGCTTTCAGATCTGATAGATCAGATAGACCAGAACGATCTGAAAGAGCGTTTAGAACGGACAGAACATCCAGTGACAAACCAAAACGTAAATTTGCTGGTAAGCGTGATTCTTTTCCATCAGCAAGCCGCGGTGAAGGTGCGGGAAATAGTCGGCGTTCATTTGAGAAAAAACCGTTTGGCAAAAAACGCGCTCCGAGCGGGAATGAAGGACGAGGATTTAAAAAGCGTTCGATTGCTAAGTAGCGAGCACGCCCTCTCGCCCTCACCCCAACCCTCTCCCGCAACCACCTTCGGTTTTTTTTCAATCGCCTGAGGGCGGGAGAGGGGGACGTTGAAATCACCTTCTGAGTTTTTCCCAGCTAGAGGGGACGTTGAAATCACCTTCTGAGTTTTTCCCAGCTGAAGGGGGCGTTGAAATCACCTTCTGAGTTTTTTCCAGCTGAAGGGGACGTTGAAATCACCTTCTGAGTTTTTTCCAGCTGGAGGGGGACGTTGAAATCACCTTCTGAGTTTTTTCCAGCTGAAGGGGGCGTTGAAATCACCTTCTGAGTTTTTCCTAGCTGGAGGGGGGCGTTGAAATCACCTTCTGAGTTTTTTCCAGCTGGAGGGGGACGTTGAAATCACCTTCTGAGTTTTTCCTAGCTGAAGGGGGCGTTGAAATCACCATTTGTGTTTTTCCCAACTTCTGAGAACGAAAAAGTAAGAATATCTCTGCAGAGAAAAACTCAGAAGGTGATTTCAACGTCCCCCTCTCCCGCCCTCAGGAGGTTGGAAAAAAACCGTTGGTGGTTGCGGGAGAGGGTTGGGGTGAGGGTGAGGGCGAGCGAGCAAAAAGGCAACTACACACCGCTTCTATGAAAAATCCCTAAAAGTTGATAATCTTAATTTTTGATCCTCAAAGGAACAATCAAAGTGGGCATATCAGCAATCTTTCGAAGCAAATACTTTTACTTGTTAGCCTCTTTACTTTGCTACTTCCTAATTTCACCACTATTAATTGAAAACCAACTCAGCAATGCCATTTTAAGCTTATTTATTTCGTTCATTATCGTATTCTGCGTCAACATTATCATGCACAAAAAGATATTCTTTTTCTTGTCCATTTTTCTAGGCTGCATTGCACTCGGTACCCACTGGATATCTAGTTTGATTTACTTATCGCAGACCATTTTAATTATTCACTATACCGCAATTTTAACTTTTCTAATCATCATGCTTTTTTTTGTTATTTCATCTATCACTGAACACAATAGAATTACTAAAGATACGCTGCTTGGTGCCATTTGCGGTTATTTTTTAATAGGCATGACATGGACCGAAATTTATTTATTAATATTTTGTATAGAACCTCAATCTTTCACCTTTCATTCTGCCGTTCTAAGTTTACGTGATTTATCCCAACATTTTTCTTACTTTAGCTTTGAAACGCTCACTACCTTAGGGTATGGCGACATTCTTCCACTCACCGATGTTGCTCGGACGTTTTCCTGGTTGGAAGCAGCTGCAGGGCAAATTTATTTAGCAGTGTGGATCTCGCAATTAGTAGGGCTTCGCATTGCGCAATTGGTCAATGGGCATAAAGCCTGACATCATCTTAAATATTATTCCTGCGCCAACATCGACACTGCATTCCACTCTTCTTTTGTTACCGAGGTAATCGAAAGTCTGTTGCCTTTACGGAGAATCAGCATTTTTTTCAGTTTAGGATGACGCTTTATCTCATCTAGAGCAATAAAGCGTGGAAATTTTTTTTCTAGTTTAACATCCACCATATACCAGCGCGGATTTTCTACTGTGCTTTTCGGATCAAAATGGTCTGAATGAATATCCCTGGCTGTATCATCGGGATAACCTGCCTTGACGACAGTAACTATGCCTGCGATGCCAGGTGGTGTGCAGCTTGAGTGATAAAAAAATGCTTGATCGCCAGGTTTAATCTCATCACGCAGCATATTGCGGACTTGATAGTTGCGCACACCATCCCAGGCAGCGGTTTGTTTAAGTCGGCGGCTTAGGTCGTCGATGCTAAAACAGGAAGGTTCGGATTTGAAAAGCCAGTAGCGCATGGTGTGCCTGCCTTTTTTATAACCGCGCCACCTTCTCCCATCGCGTAGCGATGGGAGAAGGGAGCTATTTTATGTTTTCATAGAATCGAAGAATTCTTCGTTTAATTTGGTGCCGCGCATTTTGTCGATGAGGAATTCCACTGCGCCTTCTTCCATCGGTTGTAGGAGCTTGCGTAAAATCCACATTTTTTGTAACTCTTCTTTTGGTACGAATTTTTCATCACGACGGGTGCCGCTGCGGTTGATATTAATAGCAGGATAAACACGGCGTTCAGCGATGCGTCTGTCTAAATGCAACTCCATATTGCCGGTACCTTTGAATTCTTCGTAAATCACATCATCCATCTTTGAGCCAGTCTCAACGAGCGCGGTGGCAATGATGGTTAAGCTGCCGCCTTCTTCAATATTACGTGCCGCACCAAAAAAGCGCTTCGGACGCTGCAACGCGTTTGCATCCACACCACCTGTTAACACTTTACCGGATGCAGGTACAACAGTGTTGTACGCACGAGCAAGGCGAGTAATGGAATCTAACAAAATCACGACATCACGTTTGTGCTCGACTAAACGCTTTGCTTTTTCGATGACCATTTCCGCTACTTGTACATGGCGGTTGGCGGGTTCATCAAAGGTGCTCGCGATCACTTCGCCGCGTACGGTACGTGACATTTCGGTAACTTCTTCAGGACGCTCATCAATCAACAACACAATTAGGTAACAATCAGGGTGGTTATGTGCGATAGAATGCGCGATATTTTGCAGCATCATGGTTTTACCCGCTTTAGGTGGCGAGACAATCAAACCACGCTGGCCTTTACCAAACGGCGCAACTAAATCAATGACACGTGCAGTGATATCTTCCGTACTACCATTGCCACATTCCATTTTTAAACGTTTTTCGGCAAAGAGTGGCGTTAAGTTTTCAAATAATACTTTGCCTTTCGCATTTTCAGGTGCTTCAAAATTAATTTCATCGACCTTCAGCAATGCAAAATAACGTTCGCCTTCTTTGGGCGGCCGAATTTTGCCTGAAATGGTATCGCCGGTACGCAAATTGAAACGGCGGATTTGACTAGGTGATACATAAATATCATCAGGACCAGCAAGATAAGAACCTTCTGCTGAGCGCAAAAACCCGAAGCCATCTTGAAGAATTTCTAACACGCCATCGCCGTGTATATCTTCACCACGCTTTGCGTGTTCTTTTAGGATCGAAAAAATAATGTCCTGCTTTTTGGAGCGGGCCATGTTTTCAATGCCGTATTGTTCAGAAATGGAGACTAACTCAGCTGCACTTTTTTTCTTTAGCTCGGTAAGATTGGTAACAGTAAGGCTCATAATAATTCACGCTTCCTTTTTTATAACATATAACTAGTTGATTTTAATAAAGATATAGCCGATATGGCTGATAACCTCTTAACATAAACGTTCGGGGTGTTGGATAGGTAAACGGGGGTTATCTAGTTAGCTAAAAGTACCACGCACCTTTCATTTAGGCAACATGATTATCAATAAACTGCACTAAATCGGCCTTACTTAACAGCCCAACTTGCGTTGCCTTCACCTGTCCGTCCTTGAAAAGGATTAATGTGGGGATACCTCGCACACCAAACTTTGGTGGCGTTGATGGATTTTGGTCCACGTCCAATTTCACGAACTTCACTTTATCTATGTATTTTTGTGCAATATCTTCCAATATTGGCCCTAACGCTTTGCAAGGTCCGCACCATGGTGCCCAAAAATCAACTACGACAGGGAGTGTGGACTCAATCACTTCATTTTCGAATGAATCGTCGCTGATGGCGTTGATATGGTTGCTCATGGTTTTACCTTCTTTGCTGAGGTGACGTTTAATGTGGTTCATCATAGTTTAGTTAAAAATATATTTCAAATAATGAATTTGAATTTATAGTTGTTATTGCGTTGTTATTGCGTTGTTATTGTGTCGTCATTGCGAGGAGCCCGTAGGGCGACGAAGCAACCCAGAAACCGAGGCTGGGTTGCTTCGTCGCCCTACGGGCTCCTCGCAATGACGACACAATAACGACACAATAACGACACAATAACGGCGCAATAACGACACAATAACGACGCAATAACAAAAACATCTCAAACCTTCTTCACCTTCACAAATCCCATCAATACCGCGCCTATCGCAAAAAACGCCAACACGGTTCCCATGCCTACACGTTGGCTATGGAAGGTGAGCGTCATGAGTCCCAGCAGCCAGGGGCCTATAAATGCAGTGATTTTGCCTGAGAGCGCATACAAACCAAACATTTCTGTAGAGGCAGTTTTGACGGAAATAAGCCTGACCATCAGCGAACGGCTTGCGGATTGTACGGGGCCTACAAATATGCAGATAGCAAGGGCCGACACCCAAAATACATATTTATCATGCAAAAATAAGATAGGAATGCCTAAAAAGGTGAGGAACACCAACGACAACATGATCGTCGTCTTTGAGCCTATAAAATCATCCATCCAACCAAGCGCGATCGCGCCGAAACCTGCGGTAATATTCATCGTAATGCCAAATAAGATCACTTCTTCAAAGGTCAAACCGTAAGTGCCTGCCGCGTAAATACCACCAAATGCAAATAACGTATTTAAGCCATCGGTGTAAATCATGTGCGCAATCAAATAAGTTAGAATATTTTTTTCTTTAGGCAGTTTTCTTAATGTGGACAGTAATTCTTTCCAACCAGAGCGTATTGCTTGCGGTAATGGATGGGTTTTTAATGAAAGTGCAGGAGCAAGCAGAAACAGTGGCAAGGCAAATAAGGCATACCACACCCCTACAAAGGGCCCGCAGATACGGATTTGTTCAGCCGTGTCCCTATTCAACCAAGCTGGGTTTGAACGCACAAACACAATGAGTGCAATTGATAACGCTGCAATGCCACCTAAATAACCGGCACCCCATCCCCACCCAGACACTCTGCCTAAATAATTTTTAGAAACTAAATTGGGCAAATACGCATTGTAAAAAACGAGTGCGACTTCAAAGCCGACGGTTCCAAGCACAACGCAAGCGAGTGTGTAATAAACCGCTTCGTGTTGTGGATAGGCAAACCAGAGCATCCCGGCACTCACAACAGAAAGCATCGTAAAACAAAGCAACCAACGTTTATGATGGCCACCATGATCAGCAATCGCACCAAACAAAGGGCTGGTTAATGCAATGATCACACCAGCTAAAGAAGCAGCGTTCGCCCATTGATAAGTGCCTATAATTTGGTTTTCCGCCACCCTAGTGGTGAAGTAGGTTGCAAAAATAAACGTGGTGACGATAATCGAAAAAGAAGCAGCCGCCCAATCATAAAGACACCACGCAGCAATCACGGTTTTACGATGACGCACGATGTGCTCATGACGGTGAAAGAAATTAGTTACGCCGCGTGGTAACCACGCATCCTTTCTCAATGGGGCCGCCTCGCTGCGATGGTTTGCGCAGCAATAAAGTCAAGGGAGGGCTCGCCACAATATTTAATAATTTCGTTGCGTATATGATTGCGCAGTTGCGTCACATCTTGCCACTCAGCTCCTCTAGGCTGCACAGGATCGCAAACCGTTACGGCAATACGCCCGGGTCGCATTAATCGTTCATTTTCACGCAACACCATTCGTGTTCCTTGTAGGGCTAATGGACAAATAGGCACTTTACTTTCCGCGGATATTTTAAACGCACCCAAACGAAATGGGCGCAATCCGGAGGCATAACCAAAGGTACCTTCAGGGAAAATGATCACGGAATGGCCGTCTTTTAAAGCATTTTCAATTTGCTTTGTATCTTCCACACCTTTTGCAAAATCTTTCCGATCTAATGAAAGAAAACGTAATTTTCGAACAAAGGTACCGAGAATGCGTATAGACCATAATTCTTTTTTGCCTACAAAGCGCGTGCCCGCAGGTAGTACGGCTAGCATCACCAAGGCATCTATATAGCTTGCATGATTAGAGGCATAAATGACAGGCGATACTTTGGTTAAATTTTCTGGATTCACGACGCGAACGGGACAAAACACAGCGGTTAGCATTATCTTTGCGCCCACTTTGCAAGCAGATGCCCCTGTTTTAAAAGAAGCAAAGCGCACAATGATGTAAAGCGGCAATGTCACTAAACAAATGATACTGACTGCATAACAAGTAAAAATAAATTTACTGACTTTAGACGCCATACTTAAACTTCTACGCGCAAACCAACCCACACCCAATCTTGCGATTTGCATCCAAGTGGGTACACGAATTTTATTCAAACGGCCTTCAATAAATAAATTTTTACAAGCAGCACGTTGTAGTTTGCCGCTGGATGTCTTTGGAACGGTGTGAGGTGCAACCAGCATGACGTGATCAGGCACAATGTCCAATGCAGTTGTCATCGCATCCTTAATATCTTCCAAGATTTTTTCACGAGCCTGTTTGTTTTTTTCGCGGGTTTCTGCAACGACTATCAATTGTTCCGTTCCACGCTCGGTGTCTGTTACACCAAATGCGGCAACGCAACCTTGTCGCACGCCTGGCACACTGCCCACCAATTCTTCAATTTCGGATGGATAAAGATTGCGACCCGCCTTAATAATTAAATCTTTGCGACGACCGGTAACAAATACTTCGCCGTCTGCCATATAAGCAAGATCACCAGAATCGATCCAACCATCGTGATAAACCTCAGCGGTTGCACGCGGATTATTGTAATAACCCTGCATGCTGGAGGGCCCGCGAAATTGCAGACTACCAACGTTACGTTCAGCAAGCACGGTGTTTTGTTCATTCACAATGCGAATGGCATGTCCCTCAATGGGCACACCACACCCCACAAACGACAGCGCGTTTTTATCCTCGGAAGGTAGGGCGTGTTTCTCTTCTTCAAATTGTTTACGATCCACATGATCCACGCGAAATTCACGATTGAGTGGTGGAATAGCTAAACCCACTGTTGATTCGGCAAGTCCGTAAACAGGCAATAGGGCCGTGCTCTTAAAACCATAAGGGGCGAATTTTTTTGCGAATTGCTGAAGTGTACGCGGATAAATTTTTTCCGCGCCATTTGCCGCCATGCGCCAGGAACTTAAATCTAAGCCTTCTAGGGCGGCTGGATTAATTTTACGTACGCATAACTCATAAGCAAAATTCGGCGCACCTGATAAAGTTCCGCGATGATAGTGAATCGCCCACAACCAACGTTCAGGGCGATATAAAAAGCTAAACGGGGTGAGAAGCACCAGCGGCACGCCAAAATATAAACTGCCCAACCACATGCCTATCAAACCCATATCATGATAAAGCGGCAACCAACTCACGGCGACATCATCTGGTGTCACTTGAATAGCTTTGCCATAAGCGCGGATGTTTGAGAGTAAATTATAATGCGTTAATAGCACGCCTTTAGGATCACTGGTGCTACCCGATGTGTATTGAATGAATGCGAAACTATCGGGTTTTGCATGATAAGGATGCGCAAGTGGTTCCGGCGACATCAGCTCAGACACTGTCGTCACTTCTTTAAGGCTAGGCACAAACGCTTGTAATAATCGGCTCAAATTTTCAGCTTGGTCAAATGTCACTAATACGCGTACTTCTGCATTACGTAAAATGCGCGCTTCTAATTTTGCGTATGCTTCAAGCATGTGCATACGAAAAGGTGGATAAATCGGTACCGGCACACCGCCCGCTAACAGCGTGCCAAAAAATGTGTAGAAAAATCCTGGGTTGGTGGGCTGCATAATTGCAACGGTCGCGCCATCTTTTATTCCACGCTCGCGTAAGCCATTGGCGACACGCAAAGATTGTTGCAGCAATTGACCGTAGGTAATGATTTCTTCTCTGCCATCTTCGTTTTGAAAATAAATGTGTGCTTTATCCGGGGCTTTTTCGCCGTATAAAAACAATACGTCCAATAGCGTTTGTATATTCGTTATATCTACATGAGGACGGTCTGTATGCGTCACAATCATGGGTTGTGGTAATTCTTTTTTGATGTTGTTGGGCGCCGCTTCAAAAAGATAAACGGCAATATCATTTAATGTTTCCGCTTCTGCCAACATACGATCAGGCATGCGCACGCCAAAGGATTTTTCAATGCGTTGAAATAATTCAGCCCGCGTCAAACTATCAATACGCAAATGCTGTTGCAACGAAGACGATAATTTAATTTCTCTTTTGTGTTCGCCTGATTGAATCAATAATTGCGAGGTAATGGCGATTAATTCATTTTCGATATCAGCTTGAGAAAGTTTATTCATTATTCATTTGCACCTAATAATAAGCGGGGAACTGTACCAGTTCGACCCATCATCCTGTTGATAAATATTTTTTTAAGTGGCTGAGCCATATCAAAAGCTGTCATCCCTGCTTGTGTCAGCAAACTGGTCAGCATGGACGTGCCTCTGAACAGCTGGGGCAAGCGATGTGACACACTCATACTCACGGTTTGCTGCTTCTCTGAACGTGCAATCATGTTTTGTAAATCAGTAATGGAAAATAATTCTTTTTTAGCGCATCGCTCTTTTATACCCTCAGCAAGCAAGGCCACTTCATAAAGCGCCAAATTAAACCCTTGGGCAGCAATAGGGTGCAGCGTGTGTAATGCATTACCCAGTAATAATACACCCTGATTGACCGCTTTTTCTGCACAAAGCATGCGTAACGGGAAAAAATGACGTGTGCTGATTGCTTGTAAGCGACCGAGACGATAACCGAATTCATTTTGTAGCGCTTCTAAAAATGCAGCATCTGACATTGCCATTAATTCTGAAGCTTTTGCATTATCCGCCGTCCAAATAGTGGCGCATTCATGGTAATCATTGTTGACCAGCGGAAGCATCGCTATCGCGCCAGTTTTATTAAAGCGCTCGTAAGCAATATGTAGGTGGCTACGGTGTAGACGGGTACGTGTCACCACTGCGCTCTGTTGATAATCAAATGTTTCTGCAGCGATCGCTGCTTGATCACGCACGATGGATGCGGTGCCGTCGGCGCCCATGACGATCGCTGATTGAAGCCTTATGTTTTTTTCATCACTCGCTATTGTCAACGTTACCATGCCATTTGCTTCTGTGAGCGTCGTTAAGGTAGCGGGTCGATAGAGTGTTACATCAGGCAGGGCAAGCAAGCGATCATTCAATGCCGTTTCAATTTTATAAGCAGGAATGACATGCCCAAGTGCTACGGCAGCCACATCATGACCTCGCAAACGCACAGCGCCAAAATGTCCTTTATGTGAAACATGCACATCTTTGATCGCAGCTGCATACTTTGCTAGCGCATCCCATAACCCTAGATTTTCTAAAAATTGGCAACTGCTTTTATTGAGTGCAAACAGGCGTGGATCATCGCTGCTGGGCTTGCGCGCATCAATCAAAGCGATAGTTAAGCCGGTGCCATGCAAGGCAACCGCTAATCCCGCCCCCACTAAACCGCCGCCAACGATAATGAGATCATATATTTTAGGCATTGTTGATTCTAACAAATAGGTCATTCCTGATATTTATCTCGCCATGAGCGCTTCGATGTCCATTATCTTCTTAGGAATATGCTTACTCAGCACATCACAAGCTTTGCGGGTGACGAGTACATCATCTTCAATACGCACCCCGATATTGTGCCAGCGTTTATGCACGCCAGGAATATCTGATGAAATATAAATTCCAGGCTCCACCGTCAACACCATGCCAGGCTCCAATGAACGCCACTTCGAGTCTATTCTATACGCACCCACATCATGCACATCAAGCCCCAACCAATGCCCTGATCGGTGCATATAAAATGGAAAGTAGGCTTCTTTTTTAACAAGATCATCGAGACGACCCTTTAAAATTCCCACTTCCATTAATCCCATGGTAATAATTTTCGCAATAATGGCTTGCGCCTTATCCCACGATGCGCCTGGTTTAATCGACTGAATGGCTGCTTGCTGGGCAGTTAACACAATATCGTAGATGGCCGCTTGTTCAGGCGTGAAGCGTCCATTGGCAGGGAACGTGCGTGTGATATCCGCTGCGTAGTTTTGATATTCAGCACCCGCATCGATCAATACCAAATCACCACTCTTTACTTTGTGGTTGTTATTAACATAATGCAAGACGCATGTGTTGCGACCACTGCCTACGATGGTGTTGTAAGCTGGCGCACGCGCACCATGACACAAAAATTCATGTGTGATCTCAGCTTCCAATTGATATTCCATGATGCCGGGTGTACAGGCTTCCATTGCACGCACATGCGCATGGCCGGTAATGTCTACTGCTTTTTGCATCATGGCAATTTCTGCGGGGCTTTTAAATAAACGCATTTCATGTAAAGAAGGTGCGATATCAACCACTGCCACCGGCGCCTTCAAACCACTGCGGGCTTTGGCGCGTACTGAGTTAAGCGCACGCATCAATAATTTATCAAAGGCTTGGTTTATTCCTAAGGGATAATGAATGGACTCTCTACCCAGCAACAACTCCGGCAATTTTTTTTCTAACTCACTAATGGGAAAAGCAAGGTCTGCGAGAAATTGTTTGCATGCGCCTTTTTGTCCAGCGCGTGGGCCATCCCAAATTTCATGATCGCGATCGCGCACACGATTAAATAAAATATATTCGCCTTCTTTGCGCTTTGGCAGCAGTACTAATACCGCGTCTGGTTCTTCAAACCCAGTCAAATAATAAAAATCGCTGTTTTGCCTAAAAGCATAAACCGCATCCCCATTGCGCAGCACTTCCAATGCAGCAGGAAGAATAACGATGCCATAGGGGCCAATGCTCTGCATTAATTCCTTTCTGCGACTGGCATATTCAGACATGTTGATCATCGTCCGCTCCTTTTTATATTCAGATTTTTTTAATGCAGCGAGTTAGCTGAACCGGTTGTCCCCACCGACGCATCACCTTCTCGCAAATCTTGATAAACCAGAATAACGGCCATCCGTACATATTCAACTAATTCCGTGTAGGCTTCTTCATCTTCTTCACTGGATACCACTTCTTCATAATTCATTTTTGCAATTTCAATGAAATCATTGAGTGCTTCTGTTAATTCGCTAGGTTCACGCCCAGTAATTTGCACTTGTGTCAGTTTTAGACCCGTCAACATTCCTTGGCACCATAAAGTGAGCGCTTCTGCGCGTACCGGTAACTCCACCGTATCCGCTGGCAATATCATCTGCAACTCAAATAAAAATTCGTTCAGCTGTGTTGCTGTTCCTTCATACAATGCTTGCAATGTTTCATGAGTCGCCATTTGCTCTTTACCACCACCTGTCACCAACTCTTCCCATGATGCAGCAGTATTAGGATCGCCGCACATGATGCCGCATACCAACCCGTGCACTTGTGAAGGATGTAATTTTAATTTTGTTTTGCTGAGGACAGCATCTAATTCTTTATAGGTTGGTAAAGTGATTTGTTTCATAGTAAGGTACCAATATAGAGGCGTAAAACTAACAATATTAACGAAAATGACAAGAGATAGAAAGCAATACAGCAAGGAAGCCTGAACATGCAAACCCGCAGTGGCCCTGTGATCTCCGCGATTGTTGCCATGGCAGAAAATCGCGTTATTGGTGCAAAAAATCAATTACCCTGGCATCTTCCTGCCGATTTGGCTCATTTTAAGTCAATCACGACCGGTCATCCTATTTTAATGGGTCGCAAAACTTACGAATCTATCGGCAAGCCGCTGCCCAATCGCACCAACATCATTATGACGCGCGACCCCTACTATCAAGTCGATCACTGCATTGTGGTCTCATCCATTGACGATGCCATCGCTGCCGCCTCTGACGAACATCAAGAATTTTTCATTATCGGTGGCGCTGAAATTTATCAGCAGTTACTACCCAGCATTCAACGGCTCTATCTCACCTTGATCCATCAAGAATTTGAGGGTGACGTCTATTTCCCCGAGTTAAACATGAGCGAATGGGAAGAAATCTCTCGCGCTGC
>JABDBV010000002.1 GCA_013288395.1 Gammaproteobacteria bacterium
TAAACTTGGCGTCACGCGCGAGGAAATCATGGAAACACTAGGCATGGCCGTATACATGGGCGGCGGACCGTCATTGATGTATGCAGCCGATGCTGTGAGCGCGCTTGAAGAATTTCAAACAGTGACAAGCTAGCACTGCCTCGTCCTACAGACCGCGGAACGATGTCTCTAGCGTTTTTTCAAATGATTTCATAGACAGCCCATCCACAATCATAAAGCGTGGTTGCGCCATGGGTCTGTCTTTGCGGTTTGAAAATTCGCCATCGATAGTAAACGCCATTTCATAGCCAGCATTGGCAGCTTGTTTTTCCAAATAAGGATCGTAAATTCCAAATGGCCAAGCTAAGAGTGTCACTTTGATATTCAATTTATCTTCTAATATTTTTTTAGAACCGGCTAATTCCATTTTGACAAATTTTTCATACTGAGCGGAAGAAAGTGTTTTTCTTTCTTGTTTAAAGTTAGGATGCGTATAAGTGTGTCCTTGTATATCAAAGAGACCCGTCTGTTTTAATTCTTTTAATTCATTCCAGGTCATTGCGTGTTTACCAGATGAAATTGTTTCGGGATAAATAAACAAAGTCATTGGAATATTATATTTACGCGCTAGGGGCAGCATATACGTGTAAGTTGATTGCCAACCATCATCAACTGTAATAACAACAGGTTTTGCTGGAAGCGTCGCACGCTTACCTTGTAAATATTCAGCCGCTTCTTTTAAAGAAATGAAAGTAAAACCATTGTTTTTTAACCAGGCTAATTGCGATTCAAATTTTTCTGGACTCATGTTCATGCTGCCACGTACGGTTGGATTGAGATTGTGGTAGCAAAGAATGGGGATATTGATTGAAGGGTTGGCGACAGCGTTACCAGGGAATACCATGACTATCATTAAGAACAAGAAAAAAGCATTCATCAACCGAGTTAACATACTGTACCCTCCATAGTAATAACTAATATTCTACTCCAAATTGTCATCTTGAACGTATAGCCTGTCATCCTGAGCGTTCCATAATGATCATCCTACTATGATTGATTTTTTTAAGAACATAATATAAAATAAAGAGCAATTGTTGGGTTAAAATTGGAGTGCTAATGCCATTAAGAATCGTGCAATTACTGCTAACTATCATTTTAACCATCCTCTTATCGAGTTGCGCCACGCATAATCAATCTGACAATCAATTTCCTACAGAAAACTTAAAGCAAGCAACTCCTCGATACGCTGACATTCAAAATGGCCATTTAGAATATTATCGCTTTGGCAAAGGCAGTCCTATTGTACTTATCCCAGGTTATGTCACTGATATCACTAGCTGGAACAAACAGTTCCTAGCAACACTCGCCAGCAAACATCAAGTCATCGTATTTAATAATCGCAACGTAGGTGGCTCGCTTATTCAATCAGCTCATTATGAAAGCAAAGATTTAGCAAGAGACACTTATCAATTAATCCAACAATTACATTTACAAAAACCAGCTATTTTAGGCGTTTCGATGGGCGGGATGATTGCTCAGCAATTGGCTGTGCTGCATCCTGAAAAAATAGGTGAACTGATATTAATTAATACGGCCATTGCCGGCGCACAATCCGTACATCCTAATTCTGATACGGAAAAATTAATGTTAAACATTCCAACTAGCAAATTAGGCCGCTATCTAGTTGCCCTTAAATTATTTTTTCCACCGTCACAACGCATACAAATGGGAGCAGCACTAGCCTTCGACCGTTTTCAACCAAAAGATTACACCGAAATTGATCCCACAGCTGTTATGCCACAACAGAAATTGCTGGTCTTGAAGTGGACGAAAGACAATGTCACGGCAAAAAGCATTGCCAAATTACATTTACCCGTCTTGATTTTAAATGGGTTGGCAGATCAAGTCATTCCACCGAAGAATAGTATTATTTTGGCTGATACGATCCCGCATGCTGAATTAAAACGATGGCAAAATGGTGGGCATGCGATGATTTATCAGTATCCTGAAAGCATAGCGAATGCAGTCAATACGTTTATTGCCGCTAAAAATAATAAAAAATAGTTATAATTCATTCGGTTAGCATGAGATTCACATCATATTGACATGGTCATAAAGTTGCCATTATAATGGCGCTCCCATTAAAAAAGAACAACATAATTATAAAAAAAGCGCTAACGACGACACAGAGGAAAAACACATGTTTAGGCAAGAAAACGGGGTTAAATTTAATATTCAGTTACTTAGTGTTTGCAGATTAGGCGAAATGATTTATTCCAAATCACAAGAATCATTGGAAAATATTTTTTCATTTTTAGCTAATGATCGAATACTCAAAAAAGAAGAAGTTCTAAATCGTTTTTTATATGCATTGGCTTGCGATTACTTTTTCACTGTTACTAAACATCCAGCATTCTCTGATATGGCAACCTCTGCTTACGCAGAAGCCGTCATCGCATTTCAAAACAATCCATCTGAGTTTCTTGCGTTGCAACGCTTTTATAAAAGCATAAAAGAACAAACAAGCAATGTTTACAAGAAAAAACTTCATGGGTTCCTTTCTCGTCTTTCAGCAAGTGGGTCGCTTGAAAACAGACCCACCAATGAAGAGTGCATTCAAGCAATTCAAGAGCTCGCTCAAAACATAAATTATCTTGATGGGTTGGCATATGAATATGCAACGATATTAGTAAATGAAGCGACTAAAGCTTTAAATGAATCACCCAGTATCGAATCATTTCCATTTGTTAAATTATATGTTCCCGCCTTTGATTTATACTCTGTTCTTTGCACTGCCGAAGACTATGCAAACGCATTGCTTTTAATGGAGCGTTTTTCAACTTTAACGCTTGCACAAAGAAACGAAAAAACTATTTCTGATAAAACCCCAGAAAATCCCCCAGAAAATCTATGGTTAATCCATGAGTTATTGATCGCTGACAACATCCCTAAATTTATCTTAATGCTAACACACAATATACAAATGAGCCGCAATGAGCGTAGGACTACAAGACGTTCATCTGTCACCAACAATGAAACGGATGCTGATAATGCTATGGATTTAATGAATGGAATTGAAGCAGCAAACACTTTTAATCGCCGTCTAGTACGCGCCAAAAGACACGTCATCAATACGGACGAAACTAACGACATGGCTTTTGAAATATTAATTGATGATGATAAATTAGATGAAGATGTGCTTAACCAAAAATCAAAAAAACGACGAAAAAACTGAGCACCTGTCACGACGGGGTCAAGTCTCTCCTTAACGAATAAAAAAGAAGCACAGCGCCAGCGGACGGTAATTATTTATTCGTTAAGGAGAGACTTGACCCCTTGTTTCTATATAATGGATGCTTGACTCTAACGTTTAAGCGATATTTACATGTCATCTACATCCTCAAAAAAGGATATTTCCAAAAAAACAGCGCTTAAATTTGTTGTTTTGCTAAGTATCGTCAGTCTTTTTGCTGATATGACTTACGAAGGTGCGCGCAGCATCACCGGGCCTTATTTAGCAATATTAGGTGCGAATGCCGCCATTGTCGGATTTGTCGCGGGGTTTGGGGAGTTTGTTGGATATGCGCTGCGCATCGTCTCAGGCTATCTTGCTGACCGCACAGGTAAATACTGGACAATCACTATTTTTGGCTATGTGTGCAACCTACTCGCCGTTCCATTATTAGCATTGGCAGGCCATTGGTGGATCGCAGCAACTTTGATAATCCTCGAACGAGCTGGGAAAGCAATTCGCGTACCTGCACGCGATGCTATGTTATCTCATGCCGGACAAAAAATGGGGATGGGGTGGGTATTTGGATTACATGAAGCGATAGATCAAATTGGCGCGATGCTTGGCCCATTGATCGTAGCCACTGTGCTTTACTTTAAAGGTAGCTACCAAGAGAGCTTCGCCATTCTTTTAATTCCTGCGCTCTTAGCATTAACCATACTCTTATGTGCACGTCATTTTTACCCACATCCACAATCATTAGAAGTATCGCATGATAATTTAGAAGCGAAGGGAATGAATGCTTCATTCTGGTTATATTTACTAGGCGCATCATTGATCGCCGCAGGTTACGCAGATTTTCCACTCATCGCTTATCACTTTCAAAAAACGGCGATCATGTCTCCCATTTGGATTCCTGTTTCTTATGCGATCGCAATGGGGATCAACACGTTAACCGCACCGCTATTCGGCCACGTTTACGATCGCAAAGGTTTTTCAATTTTAATTATAGTCACTGTTTTCTCCTGCCTCTTCGCACCCTTAGTCTTTTTGGGTAACGCAAGATTTGCAATGATAGGCATCGCATTGTGGAGCATCGGTGTAGGCGCACATGAATCGTTAATGCGAGCCATTGTAGCCAATATGGTTCCCATAAATAAGCGAGCATCTGCTTACGGTGTATTCAACACAGGCTTTGGTCTCTTTTGGTTTTTAGGTAGTTTCTTGATGGGTGTGCTTTATGATGTTTCCATTCCTGCACTTGTTATTTTCTCTGTCGTCATTCAGTTACTGGCTGTGCCGTTGCTTTGTGTAGTGATGAAACAACAACGGGGTCAAGTCTCTCCTTAACGAATAAAAAAGACACAATCTTCTCGCTCCAGTATATATTAAAAATCAAGATTGAGCTTAACCAATGATGTGTGTAGAGTTCTGCCTTATAAAATTAAGGAGATAAAGATGCAAAGAAGTACGCCCAACATTACTTTTGAAACTGATGACGAATCAGGCAGTCTGCATGTCTCTATTGCAACTGAAAGATTATATATGGAATCGGTCGCACCAGATTATCTTAATGATTATAGTAACCTCTTTGGTAATACCGAAATAATGGCAAAATTTGCTGATGGCAAACTTTGGGCTGCCGCTAAAACGAAAACCCGTGTTGATACATGGATAACACGATGGCATGAAAATGATCCCTTTAGTTCACTCGCCGTTTTTAAAAATGATAATGATAAATTTATCGGACACGTGGTTTTAGGACACGGCGATGTACCAGGCCAATCGGAGTTAGCCTATGTTTTTGATAAATCCATATGGGGAAAAGGTTTTGGGAAGGAAGCGGTATCAACCGTTGTGAAAGAATATGCACCTGAACTTGTTCAGCATGGCTATCAAGTTGACGGAAAACCTTTTTTGTCAATTACCGCAACTTCTCGTCAAGACAATGAAGCTTCCGTTAAAATATTAAAAAGTACTTGGATGAGCATTGTTAAAGAAGAAGTTAAGTATGAACACAATAGGAGTATATTTTTCATTTCTACATCAGAATTATGTGAAAGGCACAATAGTCATATAGTCGAAGATAAGAAAGCAACTAGTTCGAAAAAATTATAGGGGTACAAATTTCTATTATTTTCTAAGCATTCACTGTTTTCAAATCTAATCCTGAAAAATCAGAAGGAAGTACAAATGAACAACGAGTTTAAAACGAAGCTGATCAAAGCGTCTATGGATTCATACCCTATCGTCAAAAATATGGTGCGATTTTATTGTTACGACATGTCACGCACATGCGGATTTGTGGAAGATTGGGATTGGAGCTTCCCTGAAAATGGCTTGTATGAGGGATGTGACGTAAAACCTTATTTTGAAAATAAAGATCACTATGCTTTTTTAATAAAAGTAGGCGACGAGTTGGCAGGGTTTGCTTTAATACACAAAGGCGGCTCAAACCCAAACACAAATTGGAACATGGGAGAATTCTTCATCGTGGCTAAATTCCAAGGGAAAGGCATTGGTAAACAAGCAGCACATCTAGCTTGGCAGCAATTTCCTGGTCATTGGGAAGTAACAGTCATCCCTGAAAACACACCTGCATTAGCCTTTTGGCGCAAATGTGTTAATGAATATACAAATGCAAAATGCACAGAAGAAATCAAACCAATTCATCCCAACGCGCGGCAACCAAATCGATACGTCTTTAGCTTCAACATTGTTATTGCTTAACTATGGTGATTTAGGACATAAATGAATAGTATCACCTTCTGGATTTTCTAAATGTCGCACCACAGTTTTTTCATCATTTTTTTCTTTTACCCATCGTCTTTTTTTTGCAGCGCCCTTAAAGAGTTGGCTAATAAATTTGATATCATCAGCATACAAGTGCTCACTGATCTTAGGTTCTTCTACTAGTCCCTCTAACCAACCTTGTGAGCGAAGCGCTCTTGCGTTTTGGCGAGAGCCTGAGGTCCAGTTTTCTTTCTCATCAATAAATCGTTGAAATAAGGCTTCCACGACAAATTCACCACCTGTTTGATGATAACAAAATACAATAACAGGGCGACCGAAATTATCGATTCCGCGCTTCACCGGTGTATCCATTTCAGCGGGATTGATGAAATCAATATAATCTCCATAGTATTCAGGAAGGGAAATAACGGGCATGTTCAATAAAACGTCATAGCCTCCTATCGCTTCTACTAACCTTGGAGGATAAATTTGCGCAAGTAACCTCAAGCGTCGATAAGCAGTTAAGTCCTTACATTTTCTCTGCTGATTAATAACGGTGTTGCATAACCAAGCATCTTTAGAAACATATGCAATACGGTCTATCTCTTCCTGACTAATATCTATTGGCCAATTAGCTGAGTGGGAGTTGAATTTATATCTTGTTGCAACAGCACGTTCTAGTTGCTCAAGATCGTCATAAGCCATAATGGTTCGAGTTCCAGACAATCCGATGAATATTTGAGCAGAGCTATCTTCGCTAAAGGCAGGAGACATACCTTCTATTGCGTATCCGATATCTTGTTTGCGCAACTGTAGTCCCAATTCGGGTACATCTACTGTATGGATGACATAGGACACTGCTTCTGCAGTTTGATGTTTAATAAGTAAGTTAAACACTTCTGCACTGATTTCTTCTTTTTGAATTTGTTGAAAAGGAGCAAGCTTGTTGTAAAAATCGGTGACATGTTGTGCTAATGCGCGATGTGTATTACAAGTTTGAAGATTGCTTTCAAGTCTATCCATACTGGATTTATGGAACAGCGCCCGTCTTTTATCTGATGCAGCCATTTTTTTTGCTGTAGCATATTGTGGCGACACCCATTGCCAGAAAGTATCTTTAGCTTGTTCCCAATAAGCGCTTAACTGATTGTATGCGTGATCCAACGAGAAATCTGGTTGTGCCTGCACTTTCTTGATGCTGCTGCCTTTAGTATGACGTAACGGCCGATTGCCTTGGTAAGCAGTGAGGTTTCCTTGGGGTGTGGTATATTTGACACCTGGTCGATTGCTAAACAAGCTGTTTCCACCATAGACAGTGGATGAGAGATTTGTAGTATTAGTGAAATTCTGCGAAGGGCGCAACATGATCGCATACTCCTAATGTTGGTTTTAATTATAAGAAACAGAAATATATTAGATTAGCTAATCTGAGGCAAGGGAATGTTAAATAATCTAGGAAGCAAAATTAAGACAATATGTTAACTATTTGCGAAGTTTGTTAAATCATGTTTTGATATGCCTTAATTTTTGGACGAGAATATTTATTACACAAATTAAACTGCGTATTAAATAAGCTGGTGTTTGGTAACTTCCTAAACTGCTGGTGCAATATAGGATGAAACAAATGTTTCTAAGAGGAGTCATTATGCCGAGTCGAGCTTTTACAATCTTACGTGATAAAATAAAAACAATTTCATCGGATGAGATTGATGTTAGAAATCTCATCCAAGAAAATCCGGATGTTATTAATGAAAAATATGGTAGCCAGTCTCTTTTGACTATTGCAAGTTGGGAGCTTAGCGCCATAGTCGCAAATAATAGTATTTTTAGGTCGACTTTACGCCTTAAAGAGATAAGTAAAATCCGCGACATCATGACTTGTTTACTTGAGGCTGACGCTATTCCTACAGAATCTGATATATCAAATTTTATTTCAACATTGCGGTTGTTAGCAGAATGGAATGTTTTTCCCTCGACACGTCCCGGTCGTTCAATATGGCAGGCGCCTCAAAAAGAGGAGCAATTTTTATTAAACAGTTTTAAAAAACTTACAACGGAATTTTTAAAAAAAGGCATGGAATACACCCCTCAAGAACGATCCGAGTATCGCCCTATTACCTCAGCTGAAATAGAAGAAGAGCTTGGTGCCTTTATTCAGTGGGTAGAGAAAGGGGGATTAGAGCCAGATTTGACAACGGGGTCAAACAACGGGGTCAAGTCTCTCCTTAACGAATAAAAAATAAACATTCTACGTCCAGGAACATATTTAAAAATCAAGCACGATAAATTTATTTAAAAAATAATCATAAGATCTAGTGCCAAGTTGCAGAATTAAGACAATATGGTAATTATTTATTCGTTAAGGAGAGACTTGACCCCTATATACCGCAGCTGCTAAAACTGATATACAGCCTCAACCGCATAAGACTGTTGATTATTACTCACCCCTACCCCACTAGAATCGACAAATGAGCTTACATTAGAAAAATCATGACGTGCCTCTGCGCGCAATTCAAGATTCTTAATAGGTATATAACCAAACGTCAACGTAAGCTCTTTCCAACATTGAGGCACACCAGTCCGATAACCATTTCTATCAGAAAAAATTTCGCCGCGTAGTGACGTTCGCCATTTGTCATAAAATTTATAATTCACATACCCTGCAATGCCTTGAAAAACGGCTACGGCGATATTGCCATTAGGCAATAATGCTTTGGGCTGTATACCATAATCATAATTGGCTGAAAAAGTTAATTTTTCTGTGACATTTAACGTTGCAATTATATCAATAAGATTACGTATGCTTTCGGAGCCAAAAGAAGTTCTGTCCGCCGCTCGCTGACCTCCAGTATAACCAGTCACCGCAACCGAAAAGATGGGATCAGGCGTATAAGCTGCACTGATTTCAATTGTTTTACGTCTACTAAAATCTCTAATGGTGTCCCAACCATCATTTAAACCAGCAATTAGCGTCAGTTTGTCATTCAATACATAAGTGCCACGAAATCCTAGCGTCGTGGTGGGTGTAGCATAACCCCATAATATAGAGCGGGAAAAATTAGGCTGTTTCGTTGGATCAACACTTTCTATACTTGCCAATGTAAATAATTCACCAGCAACAATTGTTAATTTTCCCACTGCATATTGCAAATAAGCCTGAGGAATATCAAAACCCAACCATTGAGAACCAAAATACGGGTTCCAACCATATGGAGAAAATGTATATGGATCTCGGCCGACAATAGGATTGATTAACCCACCAAACCCTTGCTCAGGTTGATAGGAAATTGTTATTGCAGCTTGTTGAAGTGTAAACCCATTAGAAGTGATATCGTACACACGGTCAAATGTACCGCTAGTAAATTGATTGCTTCTGAGTAGATAATTATAAGAGCCATCAAGATAACCAGAAAATTTGAAATCAGAATTTTTTTTAGTAGGATCTGCTAATGTTAATCCAGAAAATAACAAACCAGTGCATATGAAAATAATAAATCTACGCATCACAACTCCTGTGATTCTTGCTTGTAATCGATCTAGTTATCTTGCCAACAAAACATAAACTTTGCTACAGCCACTTTAAACAAAGTGGTCACCCATTAGCCCCTTTATACAACAAAGTTACCTACACTTGGTGTATCACAGGCTGATTTTTCTAAGATATTTTGCTTTAAAGAAGTTAATAATTTCTTCTTTTGCTTTTACTGTTAGCTCTCCCAACTGTAAAGAACTTTTCATTTCTCGTCCAGGCCATGGACACCCAGAAACCATTAGTGAATACGTAACCTCGCTAATAGGATTTACATAGTGCCAACCATCCGGGTTCGTCATTTCATAAGAAGCACCTTCCGTCAGCAACACAGTCGCTGCCAACGGTGGCGCTATATCACTACTGCTGAATCCTATACCCATCTCGTATATACCTTCCAATATTTTCATAGCCGAAGGCCATGGGTGCTTGTGAAATAACGTCTCTGATGATTTTGCAGAATGAATACGATGCAAATAAATACGTAAAGCACCATGTTGCAGCCATACTCGCTCTACTCTTGGTGGATGATAATTTACATCAACCGTCTTCCAATCCTCTCTCAACAATAGTTCAGATAATTGGCGCTCTATTTCATCCAATACTAACAAGTAATTTTCCCTCGGCATGACGGGCTCCTAAACGATGGGATCATATCTTGTGAAAAAGCAAAATTACGGGCTACACTTGCTATCGCGAATTGCTGCCGCATATCATGATTTCATTAAATTAAATGCTTTAGCATTCCTGAGCTATCATTATGTGGAAAGCCTAGATTGCCATCTTCACTTCCAATCCATGAAAGAGTGCCCTGTTTATATTTTTCTGAATTACTCAAAAAAATACCAATTTGCTCTAAAGTTAAGAGCAAGGCTTGAATTTCATCAATGCCACCACCCCACCTTATCTTCCCATCGCCCAAACCAATAATTTGATAAGGACAATAATAATCTTGTCCGTCAGGGAATTTCTGTGGCTTGCCTATTGTTATAGTCACATTAGTTGAGTGTGTTTCATTTAATTGTAAGGCTCTACTTACGAACAACTCACCAATACTCGTTAACTGCATATAAACCTCATACATTTTTTTGCAAACACTGGCCCGCATAAATGCTTTTTGTTTATCAGTCGCTTACTCTACCACTCTCTAACTATCAGCTCAACCTACTACACAACCGTGTAAAAAATAAAGCAGATTTCTAAGAATTCAAAAAATCTGAAATGTCAGTTACACATCTTTCTGCTGCTTCAATATTTACGCAATGACGCATTCCTTTAATAACAATACGTTTAGCTTGTGGGAATTTCTTTAAAAATTCGACTTCAAGGATTGCAAATACAACACTATCCTCTGAACCTGCAATTAGCAGAACAGGGCCATTATAATTCTTCTCTACTTCAGGGGTTGCAACAATAGCAGAAAATTGGCGAGCATAAGCACTAAATTTCTGTCTGTGAGGATAAGAAACTGCAGCATTAACTATTGAAGAAATTTTTTCTGAATCCGCAAGAAAACTGGCTGAAAATACATAAGGGAACACTTCCTTCAATCTCGCTTTATAAGCTTCATCTGACTCCACATCATCAACAACACGGGATTTAAAATTTTTAACCCAACTATTAATGAGATCCAAATTAATAAATTTGGGGGAAGGTGACCCTGCAATTAATGTAAGGGATTGAACTTTATTTGGATCATTTGTTGAAACAAATTGAGCGATAGTCGCTCCCATTGAATGCCCTACCAGATGCGCTTTTTCTATTTTTAAAGCATTCATTAACAAGATCAAATCGACTGCCATATCATTTAATGTATAAGAATCGAGATTAAGACTACTTTGTCCAGAGTCCCTGTTATCAAAAATTAAAACATTGTATCCTTCTGATCGAAGTTTTTTGACATAATCACCCCAAATAACTGACGAATCGCCTAATCCTGAAATAAAAATCAGCCATGGACTTCCACCAACTTCCGTACTAAGGAATATTTCATAAAACAACTCAGTGCCATTTGGAAGTTTATATTTAGGCATTTATTTCTCCCGAAAATAAAAACAACAGGGGGCTAATAATGGATGCCCACTTTCATTTAAAACATCTTCTCTCCGTTGGAAACCGCGGGATCAACGGTGATCAGGCAAGTGGCGCCATTATTATCCGGAAAACCTACCAATAAAAATTCAGAGGTAAATCCCGCAATATTTTTATCGCCAAGGTTTACGCAGCCTACCACTTGACGTCCTACCAATGATTCCGGCGTGTAATGTACGGTTACTTGCGCTGATGTTTGTTTAATACCAATTTCCAAGCCAAAATCAACCCATACTTTATAGGCAGGTTTTTTTGCTCGGGGGAAAGGTTCCACTTTTGTAACGGTGCCTGATCGCAGATCAACTTTTTCAAACTCTTCATAAGTAATTGTCATGATTTGTTCACTATAAGATTAATGCAATATACGAATTGATTAAGAATATTGTCGTAAAGTCTGGCATAAATTAGTGAAATTAACACTATGTGATAATTATTTTTTCGTTAAGCACAAATGATGAAATCGGTTTATTAAAGCCAGCCTATCTTGGTGACAATAACTATCGATATTATGAAGAAGGGCAGCTTCTGATGTTACAGAAAATCTTATTTTTCCGTGAATTAGGCCTCCCTCTAAATGATATACAGAGAATTGTAAATAGCAGCGATTTTGATAAAATTGATGCATTAAAATTGCACAAGCACATTCTCGTAAAAAATCTTGATCGCACACAAGTACTGATCAAGACCATTGATAAAACCATCTCTCATTTAAGGGGTAAAGTAATAATGCGCGACGTAGAAATGTATGACGGGTTCGACCCAAAAAAGCAACAAGAGTATGTAGACTACTTAGTAGATAGCGGTACCATCACTCAAAAGGAGATTGATGAAAATATTTGCTGAGCGCGAGTTATCCTAAAGACTCAGCAAGCCGTAGCCCGGATAAACGCTTTCTGTTTATCCGGGGTTAAAATAGCAATTTCATCTAATTACTGACTTTCTTTTAAAATCCATGGGAGTGAAAAAGTCATCCGAGATCATCGAATTACCTACAAAACCCGATAATATTGTTGATATTGTGAGTGTTCATCAACTAAAGTAGCCGATCATGACAACGCACTACTCCTCACCTTCAGATAAAATTGATATATTTCGGTCTCTTTTTAGAGGGCGTGAGGATATCTATCCTCGCCGCTTTGAAAATAGTAAAACCAAAAAATCGGGGTACTCCCCTGTATGCAGCAATGAGTGGGTCCGTGGTGTTTGCGAAAAACCCAGAATAAAATGTCTCGAGTGTCAATTTCAACGGTTCATACCTGTCACTGATGACGTTATCCAGTCACACCTACAAGGCGTCGATAGCAATGGCCGGGATTTTGTAATGGGTATCTATCCCATGCTACTCGACGAAACTTGTTTTTTTCTAGCAACAGATTTTGACAAAGCTAGTTGGGAAGAAGATGCTGTGGCCTTTCTCAAAACCTGTCACCAAATGAATTTACCCGCCGCATTAGAGCGGTCACGTTCCGGTAAAGGCGCTCATGTTTGGTTATTTTTTTCGGAGGCAATTTCTGCAAGCTTAGCGCGAAAACTAGGAGCTCACCTATTAACCGAAACCATGGAACGCCACCCAGACATAGGCTTAGATTCTTATGATCGATTTTTTCCAAATCAAGATACACTACCGAGAGGTGGCCTCGGAAATCTTATTGCTTTGCCACTCCAAAAAAAGGCTCGCAAGGCGGGCAATAGTGTCTTTGTCGACGAAAATTTAGTTGCTTACGAAGACCAATGGGCCTTCCTTGCAACCTTAAAAAAAATAGATCGTTTTGAAATTGAGAATATTGTCCATCAAGCAGAAGCAAAAGGTCGCGTTATAGGGGTACGCCTCGATGTGGCGGAAGAAGATAATCCGACCCCATGGAATAGGCCTTCAAGCCGCCGTGAGGCAAACTCTATCACTGGTAACTTACCAGAAAAGTTAGAACTAATAGTTGGAAATGAAATCTATATTGAAAAAAATACATTAACTGCTGCGCTTAAAAATCGCTTAATCCGTCTCGCCGCTTTTCAAAATCCTGAATTTTACAAAGCACAAGCAATGCGGCTCCCTGTTTTCGATAAGCCTCGCATTATCAGCTGCGCTCATAACCACCAAAATCATATTGGACTACCTCGTGGCTGCATGGATGACATCCAACAACTACTTACCGATTTAAAAATTAAATTTAGTATTCAAGATGAATTGAACAATGGCCAACCATTAATATCTAATTTCATGGGCACATTACGACCAGAACAAAAAGCGGCTGCCGAAGCAATGCTTAAAACTGACATTGGTGTATTATCAGCAACAACGGCTTTCGGAAAAACAGTTATCGGTGCATGGCTGATTGCGAATAGGAAAGTGAATACCTTAATTCTTGTGCACCGCAAACAACTTCAAGAACAATGGATAGAACGACTTCTAACCTTTCTTGATTTGCCAAGAGAAGCAATAGGAAAATTTGGCGGAGGACGAAAAAAAGCCACAGGACTAATAGATGTAGCTGTTATTCAAAGTGTCATCCGAAAAGATGTTGTTGATGATCTTATCAGACAGTATGGGCATCTCATTATTGATGAGTGTCACCATCTACCTGCCTCCAGCTTTGAAAAGGTGATTTGCCAGTCAAAAGCGAGATTCATCACTGGGTTATCCGCCACAGTTGCACGCAAAGATGGCCATCACCCCATCATCACTATGCGATGTGGCCCAATACGCTATCGCGTTAATGCCAAAGACCAAGCTGCCACACATCCATTTGAACATACCGTTTTAGTCCGACCCACCCGTTTTCGCCCTGAAAAACCCATTAATGAAAACCTACGTCTCCAATTCCAAGATCTTTACGGCGAAATGATAACTGATCCTGATCGTAATCAATTAATTTGTAGTGACGTCATCCAATCCGTCCAAAACGGTCGATCACCTGTTGTTTTGACAGAACGAAATGAACACTTGGACCAACTCATCCTACTGCTAACACCCCACATTCAACATGTCATTGTGTTACGTGGCGGGATGAGTACTAAAAAAATTAATACCACTATCCAACAGATGAAAGATATTCCCGAAAACGAAGAACGCGTTTTACTTGCCACAGGTCGATTTATTGGCGAAGGATTTGATGACGCACGTCTCGATACTTTATTCCTCACGTTACCTGTTTCATGGCGCGGTACTATTGCTCAATACGTAGGTAGACTTCACCGTCTTCACGATCTCAAGAAAGAAGTACAGGTATATGACTATGCCGATCTCAATGTACCAATGCTTGAGCGCATGTTTAATCGAAGATGTAGAGCTTATGAAGCTGTTGGTTATAAAATTTTTCTTCCTGCCAGTGCTATCCCTGGTTGGCCCGCTGATATTCCACTCCCCGTAGACCCCAAATGGAAAGCTGATTACGCTACAACTGTTCGAAGATTAATTCGTGATGGCGTAGACCAGCCCTTAGCAAAGTTGTTTGTTCAAGTTGCCTCACCTTCAATACTAGATAAAGAAGGCGTCAATCGCGCACGTAGCGCCACTGAAGCCTTTCTCTATCGTCGCCTTGAAACTTTGCCGCAAACAGCAGGACGCTTTCGTCTAAATGTTGAATTAGCCATTCCTTTTGATGGCTTAGGGCGTATGGAAGTAGATTTACTCTGCACAGATGCACGCATAGCCATTGAAATTGACGGCGAGCAACACCTTGCCGATCCTACAGCTTACCGACGTGATCGTCGAAAAGATATTTTGCTTCAAGAAAATAGTTACATGGTGTTAAGATTCTTGGCAGAAGATGTTGGCAAGTATCTTGATGTGGTTTTGGATTCCATTCTTCGCGCTATGTCCCGCAACAACAAACCCCAAATAATTTAATAAGGAAATTTCTATGTCGCAAGTTTCGTCATTGCATTTAGACTCAGACTACAAATCCCTATTAAATACATTAAAAACCCAAATTAAATCAGCCCAGTTTCGCGCAGCCTTAACAGAATTAGTTGAAACGGTGTCAGGCCTGACTTGTTGACTTAATTAGTTGTAGTTAATGAAACGGTGTCAGGCCTGACTTGTTGACTTAATTAGTTGTAGTTAAGGCCATACAGTTCGCTGATGACTTTTGCTTCACTTTCAAGCCGCCGTAAGGTGTGTATTATGCCAGTCACGTTATGAAGTGCTGGGGATCACTAAAGAGTCAACGAGTCAGGCCTGACCCTGTTACATACTAGGAATAGGAATAAATTAGATAATTTTAGTTGTGTAAAAAATGCCTTAACTTAATAGGTTATGTGTTGATCGCCTACAGACCTTTATAAAGGCTCACGAACTGGAGGCATGGCATAACGCAGTGATTATCTAATTCTAATCTTGCTCACAGGCCTGCCTGCGCCGCCAAGAAGCCGCAAAATTGTGCTGGAAACAAATTGATTTAAAGGCCAAAACCCTTACAATTACTGACACTAAAAATAATCTGGCGCACTCTCTTCCTCTGCCTGATTATCTATTTAACCTTCTATCTAGCCGAAAGCGAACTACCACCAGTGATTTTGTTTTTCCTGGTCCTGGCGCTGCCGGTCACATCATTGAACCTCGAAAACAAATTGCAAAGGTAATTGCGGCATCAGGTATTCAATTTTCTGTTCATGATTTAAGACGAACGTTTATCACTATTGCAGAGAGCCTCGATATTCCAGCTTATGCATTGAAAAGGCTACTCAATCATAAGATGAATGCCGATGTGACTGCTGGCTACATCATGCTAGATATTGAACGACTGCGTAATCCAATGCAAATGATTGCAAATCATATTTTGCTAAAAATGGGAGTAAAGAAAGCTTCACCAGTCCTTTTATTTCCATCAATCAATCAGGCAACGGTTTAGTTTAAAAACTTAAAATGGATGATATGGATTATGACTACCAAAAAAATGCTTACAATCACCGGCTATAAGAACATTCACACAGATATTGTCAACCTGCTGGAAGATGCACGACACACCGCCAGTCGATCAGCAAACTCAATCATGTCTGCCTCATATTGGGAAATCGGGCGACGTGTTGTTGAATTTGAGCAAAGCGGCGCTTCACGAGCAAAATACGGGGTCTTATTAGTTGAGAGACTGGCAACAGATTTAACCTCACGCTTTGGCCGAGGCTTTACCAAATCGAACATATGGAATATGCGTGCTTTTTACCTATCCTGGCCAAGAGAGCAAATTCTCCAGACACTGTCTGGAGAATCTCGAAAAAGAAAAATTCCGAGAAAATCAGCCGCTAAACAAGCTACAACAATTGATTTAATCGCACTAACCAACTGCTTTCCCCTACCATGGTCAGCCTATGTGCGCCTATTAACCGTTAAAGACGCATCCGCCAGGGCTTTCTATGAAACCAAGGCCATGCGCGGCGGCTGGTCAGCACGCCAACTTGATAGGCAAATATCATCACTATTCTATGAGAGAACAGCACTCTCAAACAAAAAAATCGCCATGCTAGGACATTGTACTACTGGTACTATGTGCTATAATATAAATAAGGGAGATATAGATGATAGAGGTTAAAGCAACACCCCGATTCATACGCCTAGCCAAAAAGGCTATGACGCTCGAAGCATTACAGGAGTTAATCGATACCTTAGCCCTTGATCCTGAACAGGGAGCAATTGTCAGAGATACTGGCGGTATTAGAAAAATACGCTGGGCAACAGGCAAAGGGGGCGGCAAGCGCGGCGGCTTACGAGTCCTCTATTATTACGATGGCGAGTATATCGTTTTGTTGGTGACACTGTTTAAAAAGTCAGACCAAGAAAACATTGATGCTAGCGAAAAAGCAGAACTGCATAAGATGATTGACGAATTATTAGGAGGCTAACATGAGCAAATTAGGTAAAGACATAATCAGCGCACTGAAAGAAGCAAAAAAGAAAGGCTTGGTGACACTTCAAACCTCGCCTGATGTAAGCAAGCTACGCAAAAAATTAAAGTTGTCACAGAGAGAATTTTCTGCTGTATACCATATCAATATCGAGACACTCAGAAAATGGGAACAACATCAACGTGATCCTGACAGCATCAGTCGTGCATATTTGAAGTGTATTCAGAATGATCCTGCACTCATACGAGAACTAGTAAATCGTTAAAATAATCGCCATAAATATTTAATCAATAGTCATAAAATAATCAGGCGCGCTTCCTTCCCCTGCCAGTGAATCATGCCTGTTTACAAAAAAATATTCTTCTTTGGGGAAATGTATTGGTTTATTGAGAAAACAGCAAATGAATAAATGATATTATAACCCCGGATAAACAGAAAGCGTTTATCCGGGCTACACTTGCTAGAATAAAAAAACAAATCAATTAAAGATCAAAATGTAATGATTGGTCAAATTTCAACCGCAAAGGGATATCACAGATTATGGTAAATGCTGCCGATAAAACAAACGTTAAGGATGATCGCTTAGTATTTGAACACGGCTGGAGATATTTTGAACTTCATGCCAATCAGAGAATTTCTCTATTTCGTTATTACATAATTTTTTTCTCTTTATATGTAACTGGCGTAGGCTTCCTTCTAATCAAGAGCAGCAACTTACCATGCAAAACCGAGAATGAATTTATCACTATAGCCAGCATAATTTTTATATTAATAACAATTATTTTTTGGTTGCTTGATTGCAGAAACAGAAAACTTATTCATATTGCCGAAGCTTCATTGCGCAAATTTGAAGATGTTCACTCTCTAAACCTAAGCTTCAAAATATTCACAAAAGAGAAGAAGGTTTCTAGCAACACATGGATCAGGCATACATGCTGCTTTTCGGCGTTATTTATAATTGCTATTGGAAGCGCTTGCAGCCTTAGCTGGTACTCATTCAACCATATACCGAACACATGCAAGGAATCTATATCAACAGCTACCTGAATGGCTATTAAGGATAGCAGCAATCATGAATTACACAAATGATACTGAAAAAGTAACCCAATTCAATCAAATGTATTTTGATGATGCAATAGAGCTACTCGACAAAATTAAAGGATTAAAATCTCTAGCAAGCCTCACCGAAGATCAATATGCAAAAATTGCCATCCCATCACTATATGCACTAATTGAGCGCCTAGCATATTCACGCTACTTCCACCATGGAATCACTTCTTCAGGTCGCAGATTTAAAAAACTTCTCAGTAATTACACAAGCACTCAAGAAAAAATTCTCTTAGATAAAGTTGACATTGTTTTTCTTTACCAATGGGACGTAAGCTCCTCTAGCAACGAGGATAAATATATCAAAAAAATTGGCAGCACTTATCAGAGCATAAAAAATGCGCTAAAGAATATATACAAAATAGAGTTTACAGTTGAAATACCAGAAAAAAAAGGTTTGTCGATAAAAGTTCTTTACACCAAGAGCTTTTAATCCAATTAAACGACACTACTCCTTCTGAATCTTCACTTAATCTTTTTACCCGATGCGAAGTGATATACTCCCAAGGAAGATGCTCCGCTGTCCATAGTCCCGACTATAGAACAAGGGGATTTATTAATATTGATTTTTTATTAACGATCTCAAGAGATATAGTAAACAACCTCAAAACAGAGTGCGAAAAAAAACAAAAGCCGCTCTTTGAACTATAACCATATAAACAATACTATTTAATTTTGGATGCTTTACCACTGGTGCCGTTTAGATCAGCACACATAACATAAAAATTATGTGGTCGTATTTCCTTTATCTACTAAGCTCGCGACATACTCAATCCGCCTCTGGAGATAATGAATGTAAATTTCAACAATTTTAATCTCTGATTTACCAAACCGCGCTGCTACTTCTTTGACACTAACAGTGGCGGGGAAAGTATTTTCATCAAAATCTTCTGGTTCTGGCAGGCCCAACAAAGCATTAAGAATCTCACTTTCATCATCTTCATCTATTGTGTCATCGCGCGAGTGTTCGTCTGCTATGGCCTCGATAGCCTCAAGCACACCCTCGTCATCCAACAACTCTTGTAGTCGATTTATTTTAGGACCCAGATCGCTTGGTAAATTCTGATCTAATAATTGTTGCAGATGCTTAACTTTGGAGTTAAGGCTAAGATGAGACAGAACCAATACAAAAACCACGATTGCCATTATTTCCATGTCGCACACTCCTAGCGAAACTTTTGTAATTTGACAAAAATTAATTATAACGAAGCGAGATGAAGTTTATCCCGATTGATTGCGATTATTTATTTCTGTGTGCCCCGCCAGTGCCCCACAGAGCTTTTTTAGGGATGTTTTTACAATCAGCGAAAGTATGAATTTATACTTATATTTCAATTATCTGGGCCGTGTTGGGATCGAACCAACGACCCGCTGATTAAGAGTCAGCTGCTCTACCAACTGAGCTAACGGCCCAAAGACGGGGCGAACGACGGGGCTCGAACCCGCGACAACCGGAATCACAATCCGGGGCTCTACCAACTGAGCTACGTCCGCCATATATTGAAGTGTGTAAATAACTACGCGCCCGACAGGATTCGAACCTGTCACCCCCGGCTTAGAAGGCCGGTGCTCTATCCGAATGAGCTACGGGCGCTTTCTTAATATGATGACAGTTTGACCTATCGCTATTTTTTCGGGGTAGAGGGATTTGAACCCCCGACACCCTGCTCCCAAAGCAGGTGCGCTACCAGACTGCGCTATACCCCGTTTAACAGAGATCGGATCATACTGATCGTAGTGAAAATCGTCAATGATTCTAACCGGGTTTATTGTATAATCCATGGTTTGAAACGCAAGTAAAATAGTGGATGAAAGCATGCCAGCTCAATTAATCGATGGAAAAAAAATTGCAGCAGAACTCAAAGAGGAAATAACAGGCATTGTCCGCAGGCATTGCGCCGATGGAAAACGTCCTCCTGGGCTCGCTGTTATTTTGATCGGCGAAGACCCTGCTTCCACTATTTATGTCAAAAACAAACGTGAAGCTTGTGTGCAAGTGGGTGTTCTTTCTTTTTATCATCATCTTCCAGACACTATTGAAGAAAAAAAATTAATTGATCTCATCAACTCATTGAATAAAGATAACAACGTAGATGGTATTTTGCTGCAACTGCCTCTACCTAAGCACATTGACGCAGAAAAAGTACTAGAATGCATAGACCCAGGCAAAGATGTAGATGGGTTTCATGCCTACAACTTAGGAAGGCTTGCGCAGCGTCGTCCACTATTACGTCCTTGCACCCCACAAGGGGTGATACTGCTACTCAATCATATTGGTCAATCCTATAAAGGCAAACACGCAGTCGTCGTTGGTGCATCAAACATTGTCGGACGACCAATGGCGCTTGAGCTATTAATTGCGGGTGCCACCGTCACCATTTGCCATCGATTCACAACAGACTTAGCTTATTTCGTGAAACAAGCCGATATCTTAGTAAGCGCGATTGGCAAACCCGGCATTATTCGCGGGGAATGGATCAAAGAAGGCGCAACCGTAATTGATATTGGTATAACTCGCCTCGCTGATGGCACACTCACAGGCGATGTAGAATTTGCAGCCGCAAAAGAAAGAGCCGCGTGGATTACGCCTGTGCCTGGTGGTGTTGGACCAATGACTGTCGCTGTATTGCTGAAAAACACGCTAATTGCGGCGAAAATAATAGACTAAACGTTTTAGCGAATCACACCAGCCGACTGCTCGCATTCTGCAAAGAGCAGGTTAAGCTGTTGCTGCAATCGCTGCGTAATGCTCCCAATGCTTGTTGTACTTGCTTGAGATAGTTTTTCCAAATAGGTAAAAGCGAGGATATGCTGCTGGCGCCCCACCTACTAAGCGAGGTACCAGCGTTGCCCGCCATAAAGTCAAAACCCAAGCCAACACGCGGCTGAAGAGAAGAACGATAAAAAGGCATATCGTCAGAAAGCTTCAAGGAATCAGCACGCGCACTTATTTTCCTGTTTTCTTTGACCACATAATATAAACCTTGGCAAAAAACCTTCCCCGTCTCTGGTGGCAGTACACTTTGTATTAAACCAATCACACGAATACAAAAAGCATTCCGTTGATGCTGGTTTTGAAATGCCTTATCGTTATTACGATATGCTAAACATGCAGCAAGGAAAAATAATTCCACATCAATGTAATCGTCTAACTTAACGGCTTTCTTTGGTAGTAGCATATTAAACAATGAATGCAACGCTGCTTCTGTTTTTTGACTTAACTTGCAATCAGAAAAACGTTCTTCGGCGAACACATTGACCAGTGATTTAAGATAGATGCCATACTCTACAGGGATGCTTGCTTCAATATCATCTGCTATGGGTGGCACTACCCATTCTGCTAATACTTCGGCTTTGCTATTTTCTATCTGGTCTAAATAAGGCAGCATCAGCTTAACCATTTCAAGCTGCTTACGTTTGATTGCCATTGTAAATGCTTTTTCAGCATAAAATTTATTCCAAGTAAGCTTGCTTTCGATCTCAAGGCGTTTTGGTGGCTCGATAACTATTAATTCAGGATTCACATCCAACATTTCTTTCACTGTTTTTCTATCGTCATCAGCAATTGCATGCAGAAATTTAGGCATTCGTTTTTCATTTAGCATCTGAACGAAAACACCCATCACTTTCTCATGGTAGTCAGGAGTAGATTCTGCGGGTATCTCGACACTAAATAAACTGTGTTTGGCTAATGTTTCAAACGCCATATCACGCAATGCAGGAACTTGTCGGTTATTCGCCATAACTGCCTCGTTTCGAATCGCTCATTATTTTGGCTATATTGTAATTTATGCGTACTATATAGGCAATTTTGGCGTGATGCAAATATACTAGCAGTAAACACTGACTAGGGTAACCCGCCATTGTGGGCCAACGAAATAGAACCGTATAATAAGGTTAAGTCTTCCACCCCTCAAGAGGACATTCACAATGGCTAATAATCCTTCAAAACAAAATAAAAACACCGACTTACTGCCAGTTATTGAAACCATTACTTTATCATGGGAAAAAGTATCTGGCGCAAAAAAAACATTCTGGGCAGCGATCGGGATTTTCTTTGTGATAGCGATTGCTTTTCAATTCATTTTATCTTTAGTGGAAAACGTATCCGTCTTTATTAGCTTGCTGTTTAGTTTCGCCTTTCTGGTGGTGAATTTTCTCTTACAAGGCGGCCTAATGTACATTGGCATTGTGCGTGCTAAAGGCATGCCCATCACTTACAAACTCCTGTTTCGCGCTTTCAATTTAGACCTAGCGCTGAAATTAATAGGTGTTTATATCTTGCAAATCTTAGTTATTCTGATCCCTGAAATCATTCTCATCGCGGTCTGCCCTGCCATCATGGCAATCAGCCCTCTTTGGTTTGTACTTGGCGTTATCCTTGGCATCGTGGCTTTAGTCGCCATCGTCTATCTGTTCGTGCGAATGATCTTATCCGTCGCATTTGTGCTTGATAAAGAATTGAAGCCCGTAGACGCCCTCAAGCGTTCTTTCTGCGCGACACGCTCAAATATATGGAATTTAATTGGGCTTAGCTTCCTGCAAATGCTAATTATTATCGTTAGCGCCATTCCATTAGGCATTGGTCTCATCTGGACCCTTCCTTTAGGAATGATTATTTATGGGATGGCTTATAAGAAATTGTCTGCGAACCTTTAGTTTTATTAGTAAAACTACTGTTTTTACAAAGGGATATTCATTATTGCTCGCCTCCAAACCCTGACAGTATACTCGAAGACAATATCTCAAGGAGAGTAGAGGCCGTGCCAATGAGTGCAAAAGGATTTGCAGAGAAATTAAATTATTGCTTGGATCAAACCGATGCGCCCGCTCAAGTTCGCGATCGCGCTGTTATTTTAAGCAAGATGCTGGACATTTCTAAACAGCAAGCTTGGAGCTTAATTGAGGGACAACAAATACCAGATCCTACACTCTTGCAAAAAATTGCAAATGAGTTTGAAGTGGATCCGCAGTGGTTTGCAAACGGAAAATAACACCACTTATTTTAATGCGGCTGGTTGTTTTTCCATTTCTTCAAAAACTTGCTTCAATGCGTTTACCGCTGTATCAATTTGTTCTTTCGTCACCATCAATGGCGGCGCAAAACGCATCACGGTGCGATGCGTTTCCTTACACAAAATGCCATGCACTAAAAGTTTGAGACAAATATCGCGCGCCGAATAACCCTCTTTTACTTCCACGCCTATTAATAAGCCTTTGCCGCGCACTTCTTTAATAATGGGCGAATGAATATTTTTCAGGCTTTTTAAAAAATAATCGCCCATGCTCGCTGCTTTTTCGATAAGCTTTTCTTCGATCAACACATCGAGTGCCGCAGAGGCGACGCTCGCTGCAAGTGGGTTGCCACCAAAAGTGCTGCCATGATCTCCCGGTGTAAAAACATCCATGACTTCTTTGCTTGTTAAAAATAATGAAACAGGAATTAATCCACCACCCAACGCTTTACCCAAAACAATCGCATCAGGCTTCATGTCTTCATGTTGAAAAGCGAGCAATTTTCCCGTGCGGCCTAATCCAGTTTGAATTTCATCACAAATCAGCAACACATTATGTTTTTTGCAAATCGCCGCGCATTCTTTGAGATAACCATCAGGCGGCAAAATAATTCCACCCTCACCTTTGAGTGGCTCCACTAAAAAAGCGGCCGTGTTCTTTGTAATGGCTTTTTCAAGTTCCGCAGGCTCGCCATAAGGAATCGTTTTTAAACCCGGCGGAAATGGACCAAACCCTGCTTGATATTGTGGTTCTGTCGAAAGACCAATAATCGTAATCGTGCGGCCATGGAAGTTACCTTTACAGGCAATGATTTCAGCCTGATCATGCGGAACACCCTTTACGGTATACGCCCACTTCCTTGCCGCTTTTAAAGCGGTTTCAACAGCCTCAGCGCCGGTATTCATTGGCAGAGCGCGCTCAAACCCCGTTAATTCACATGCTTTTTTAAGAAAGGGCCCTAATTGGTCTGTATAAAAAGACCTGGAAACGATGGTAAGCCGCTCTGCTTGCTGCTGTAAGACTTTCACAAGCGTTGGGTGACAGTGGCCATGGCTTACCGCAGAATATGCACTCATCATATCTAAATAACGGTTTCCAGCATCATCCCACACATACACACCCTGACCCTTGGTTAAAACAACGGGCATAGGGGCGTAATTTTTAGCGCCATACTGATTTTCTAATTCGATGGTGGGATTGGTCGTGTTTGTCATAAGAAACTCCCTTGCGCCTATCAGTGCGTTAATCTACGTTACGGAAGTTTATTTGAAGATACAAGATCGAAGGTGGAACCCTTAATCACTACACCGATAAATAAGTGCTTTTGTAGGGTAGTCTTAAAAAACCCAGTAGTCCATAAAGTGGAAACCTCAGCAGCACTTTAGGCTTTCCTCCTCTGACACAGCTTCCTGCGTCACTTTCACGAGGACTTGCACACCATGCCACTATCGCGTTCCCTTAAAATTTCACTTAAAGGTTTTGGACGAATCCCTACAAAAAGCACCCATTTATCAGTATAGAACCTTTCAAATTTTGTACAAGTTTGTATTTTTTTCTTAATCAATATATAGTCTTATTTCCTGAAAACTCTCTTAATCTTTTACTTACACTTATATTGTCATCCTTATGAATAAAAATGTAAATATTGACAAAACAAAAGAACCGGCTACCGCCAACGTTCACGCCTTAAGCCACGATGGACGCGGTATTGCTTCCATTGATAAAAAAACGACGTTTATTGCTGGCGCTTTGCCGGGTGAAACGGTTGCCTACAGAATCACGCAAAAACACAGCAGTTATAACGAAGCGGCCTTGCTTGAAGTCATCACCCCCTCAGCTGAACGTGTCACCCCACCCTGCTTGCATTTTGGTTTATGCGGCGGCTGCAGCCTGCAACACATGAGCATGGAAACGCAAATGCAATTAAAGCAGCAAACCTTGCTGGATCAATTAAAGCATTTTGGTCATGTCACACCGAGCACTCTTCTCCCACCGCTTAGCGCTGCAACCGTCGGCTACCGACGCAAAGCGCGCTTGGGCGCCAAGTTTGTAATCAAGAAAGATAAAATGCTGGTGGGTTTCAGAGAAAAAGCCAGCAACTATTTGGCCGATCTTGAAAAATGCGTTGTGCTGCACCCTGAAATCGGTGAGCGCTTCCTTTTGTTAAGAGCATTAATTGGCTCACTCGATTGTTTGATGCATATTCCGCAAATCGAAATTGCGGTGGGCGATACCGATGTGGCCTTAGTTTTCAGGCACATGGAAACGTTATCATCTGGTGATAAAGAAAAATTAATCGCGTTTGGCAAGCAACATCAATTTCATATTTATTTGCAGCCCAATGCACCTCTGCTCATTCAAAAAATTTGGCCTGAACAAACGCCTGAGCGTCTAAGCTACACACTGCCTGATTATGATCTTGAATTTTTATTTCACCCGTTAGATTTCACACAAATCAATCTCGATATCAATCGCCTGATGGTGAAACAAGCCATCGAATTATTAGCCTTAAATGCAGAAGAAACAGCGTTGGATCTTTATTGTGGGATTGGGAATTTCACGCTCCCCATTGCGCGCCAGGTGAAGCATGTCATCGGTGTAGAAGGCAGCGGGGAAATGGTAACGCGCGCAGAAGACAACGCCAAACATAATAATATTAACAATGCTGATTTTTATGCAGCCAACTTGCAAGCACCACCAACGGATGCGCCTTGGGTTAATCGTTCCTACGACAAAATTTTACTGGATCCACCGCGTACGGGCGCAAAGGAAATACTGCCACTTTTTGCCAAATTTGCGGCAAAACGCATTGTTTATGTCTCCTGCAATCCGGCAACGCTTGCGCGCGATGCAGGCGAGCTAGTGAATCAATATGGCTACACATTGACTCACACCGGTATTATCAATATGTTTCCTCACACCTCACACATTGAAGCGATGGCGGTATTTAATAAGGAATAAGATATGACCACGGAACTTGAATTATCATCGCTTCCCATTATTGATTGGGATGCAGCCATAAAAACAGCTGGAAACAAAAAAGAAGTGGCTGAAGAATTGCTTAATTTTCTTTGCAAAACACTGCGCGATGATGTGAAAGCCATTCATCAAGCTTTTGCCGACAATCAATTTAAAGAATTATTGCAACGTGTACATAAATTACATGGCGGCGTCAGCTATTGCGGACTGCCGCGCTTGAAAAAACTATTGATGGCCATGGAGACGAATATCAAGAAAAACGATGTAGCAGATTTTCACTCGCTTCTTCATCAGTTGGAAGTGGAAACGGAACGCTTGTTGAGTGAGCAGGCTAAAGTGGATTCTTTTCATAACCATTAAAAACCAAACACTTCCATTCCACAGCTACCTGCCTCTTCCTCTGTGATTATTTCTTTTTTTGATTTTTCTAAATTTTTAAAATCCCAAAATGTCTTGTCCATCAGTTGACTTGGCTTGATCGCACTTAACGCATGCAGCATATTGCTAGGCACTTTAGGGTTTTCCAAGGTTAATTGATCAATCAGGGTTTTTACGCGTTTACGCATCAAATTTTCTTGCGAGCCACATAGGGTACAAGGAATGATAGGAAAGGCCATCGCTTTAGCGAATGCTGCGATGTCTTTTTCCTGACAATAGACCAACGGCCTAATAACCAAATGTTTTTTATTATCACTAAGCAATTTCGGCGGCATGGAACGGATTTCGCCATTATATAAAATGGACATTAATAATGAGCGAATTAAATCATCGCGGTGATGTCCCAAGGCAATTTTATTAAAGCCTTTTTCTTCGGCGTATCGATAAATAATGCCGCGTCGCAAGCGCGAACATAAAGAACAATACGTTTGCCCTTCGGGGATTTTTTCTTTGACGATGGAATACGTATCGCGCGTTAAAATTTCATAGGGAATATTATTGTTTTCAAACCAAGCGCGTAGAGCTGCGTCATTCCAACCTGGCTGTGATTGATCGAGCGTAAAAGCGAATAATTCAAATTTTATTTTTGCGCGTAGCTGCAACAACTTCAAAATGCGCGTCATGGTGAATGAGTCTTTGCCACCCGAAACACAAACCATCACACGATCGCCCGCTTGTATCAGATTGAAATCAGCTATGGCTTTTCCTGTGTAATGTAATAATTTTTTTTCAAGCATATCCAACTTCGCCAAGACACATTCCTCACTTATTGAAATTGGTGAACACTAACGACTAGGGATAGGGACTTATTTTTTTAAACACAACTTCTTTTAAAACATCGCCGCTTAAACACAAGGCCTAAACAGCAATGTTTTTTGAAGAAACACTTCCCTGTTACTGAGCAACAGAAACGTCTTCGGCTTGAAGGCCTTTTTGGCCTTGCGTGACAGTGAATTCTACGCGCATGCCTTCTTCAAGGGTGCGATAACCTTCACCACGGACTGCTCTATAGTGAACAAACACATCGCCACCTTTATCACGTTGAATAAAGCCATAACCTTTGCTGTTGTTGAACCATTTGACGGTTCCTAATTCTCTTTCGGACATAACACCTTACCTTTACTGATTAAACAAAATACCTACATCGGATATATCTTGCTGCGAGGGATAAACCTTAAGGCAGGACACACGGATGATAATAAAGTATAACAGATTATCTGGGCAATTAAAGGACCCGAAAAGCACTAACGGGTTTTAATAATACCGCCCAAGCACCACTTTCTGTTGGTGGCAATCGTAGAGGAACTTGTCGCCAAAAAGATATTGATATTCCAAGTACCGTGCATCAGCGATAGGATCAGAGGTATTACCTGCTGCTTTTAGACCCGGATGACACATAATGAGGCCGCCATCGTCACAAGCTTTTAAAAAGCCTATAAATAATGCTCTGTAATTGGCCGCCTCTGCAAACGAATACATACCCGTGTGGGAACTAATAGTGGGTATTTCTTGCGCTTCTAGTAATCGCCCAAATCCGGGGGCACCACTGATAAAAATGATTAATTTTTTGAAATTATTAAAAAAATCGGCCAGATCGAAACGTGGATTCACATGGCGCACATAAGGCTTCTGCTGCTTTTTAAACCGTTGCTGATAGACGCTAGCGAACGCTTCCCGAATGACAGGAAATTGATGCACATGCTGGTGCCCATCGATGAAGGCCGGCTGGAAACCAACCCCCTCCTTGAAACGATCAATCTGGGCTGAAAATTCAGCCTCTAAGGCGGCTTTATCTAGTTGGCGCAGCAGAGCCTGTCTTAATAAAACGGGGAGCGGAGGCAGGTTTTCGCCATATTTTGCTATAAAAGCAGAGGAAAGAGCCTTACCATGGGTTAAATTAAAATGCAGGCCAATATCAACATTGGGTTGCACCGGAAGCAACCATTTGGCATGTTCTAGCCAATAAGGGGTATTAACCATGCAGCTAACCGCTGACAGCCGTCCGTATTTGATTAAAGCAAGAATCCCCTGAGATATCTCAGGAGCTTGCCCATAATCGTCTGCACAAAGTACAATGCGCTTCGTCATCAAACGAGCTTAAGACAACTAACGAGAATCGACAAGTGTCACTTAAAAAAAACCATCACTTTATTTTTGACTTTATCGCAATTGCTGCGGTGTTAGGTTGCTTTTACCTGTTTTATTTAGGCCATCACCCTTTATTCACACCCGATGAAGGTCGTTACTCTGAAGTCGCGCGTGAGATGGTAGCATCTGGAGATTTCATCACACCCCGCGTCAATGGGGTCGCTTTTTTAGATAAACCTATTCTTTATTATTGGCTACAAGCCGCCGCCATTCAGCTGTTTGGCATCAGTGAATGGGCTTTACGCCTTTTTCCTGCCTTGCTGGGTATTATTGGCTGTCTTGTTACCTATAGCTGCGGCAGGTATTTATTCGATAGGCGCACAGGTCTGCTTTCAGCACTCATTTTGGCAACGACGCCGCTTTATTTTGGTGCCGCACATTATGCGAATTTAGATTTAGAAGTGGCGGTATTCATTAGCAGCACACTCCTTTTCTTTATTTGTGGCGTGCAAAGTGAGGGTAAAGCGCGCAGCTTCTTTTTAATCGCTGCTTACATTTGTTCTGCTTTTGCTGTGCTCACCAAAGGATTAATTGGTCTTGCTTTTCCCGCCATGATTGCGGGTGCCTGGATGTTTTTGTTAGGACGTTTATCTCTATTAAAAAAAATCCATCTTGTTATCGGCATTCTACTGTTCGCAGTCATTGTGTTGCCTTGGTATATTCTCGTTCAGCGTGCTAATCCGGCATTTTTGCATTACTTTTTTGTGACACAACAAGTCACGCGCTTTTTGTCGGCTGCGGAATTTAACAACAAAACACAGTTTTGGTTTTACGCACCCATTGTGCTGGCTGGTTTTTTCCCTTGGACCATTTTTTTCATTCAAACCCTCATCAGCCACATCAAACATTGTTGGAAAGGACGGCAAACGCGCGCGGTTGAATTGTATTTGTTGCTGTGGGTAGGCATTGTTTTTATCTTTTTTTCCATTCCGCATTCTAAAATCATCGGATATATCTTGCCGATCTTTCCAGCGCTAGCCCTCCTAACAGGCAACTATCTTTCAGATAACTGGCGCATAACAAACAAGGCTGGCATTTTATTTGGTACCATTCTTTTTGTGCTACTCGCAGCCGCGCTCACCACTTGCTTACTTGCTTTGCCTTATAATCCGCAAATCAACTTGTCGTTTTTACCTGCGTCTTATCTACTTGTGATTGCCGGTATTATCTTATTCAGTGCATTAGCTGCGGTATGCTTACTTAGGCAACGCACCCTGCTTCCCTTGTTTATTACCTGTTTTATTTGCAGCTCAGCTTGTTTAATGGTGGTGTCGTTCGGTGCGACGCATCTTAATCAGAATACGGCAAAGCCGTTGGTGACAGAACTGCAGAAAATATTAAAGCCTGAAGATGAAGTGGTTAACTATTTTAAATTTTATCAAGATACCCCGCTATATTTAGAACGCAGAATCACGCTGGTCGCAGACTGGGATTCTCCCACTGTTCCTCTTAAAGATAATTGGGTGCGGGAGCTATGGTATAGCATGGCTTTTCAAGATACGCACGAATGGCTTATTAATGAAAATACATTTTGGCAACGTTGGCACGGTGGAAAGCGCGTGTTTGCCTTTGTGAATGATAATTATTTAAAACAGTTTAAAATGCACACGAAAAAATATTTTATGGTTGGGAAGTATAATGATATTGTTTTGTTTAGTAATCAGGCGATTGCCCTCTTTCCCTCACCCCAACCCTCTCCCGCAACCACCAATAATAATTTTCCCAACTCCTGAGGGCGGGAGAGGGGGACGTTGAAATCACCTTTTGTGTTTTTCTCAGCAGAGATATTCTCACTTTTTCGTTCTCGTGAAGTTGGGAAAAACACAAAAGGTGATTTCAACGTCCCCCTCTCCCGCCCTCAGGAGTTGGGAAAATTATTATTGGTGGTTGCGGGAGAGGGCTGGGGTGAGGGCGAGAAGCCGCGACAAAAACTACTCCGGAAACCCCTCTTTAATCTGCAACAAATATTTCGGACGCTGTTTTACTTCCGTAAAAATACGCGCAATATATTCGCCTAAAATACCGATGGATAAAAGCTGAATACCACCTAAAAACATGATAGCGACAACTAAGGTGGGAAAGCCTGGTAGATCGGCACCATAGAGCATGGTGACGGTGATGATGTAGATGGCGTAAATGAGCGAACCGAGAGAAATAATAAAGCCTATAAACCCCCAAACACGCAAGGGTACATCAGAAAAAGAAGTAATACCGGTGATAGCAAGTTCAGTTAAACGCGTAAATCCCCAAGAACTTTTTCCTGCGGCACGTTCTTTTACTTCAAAAGGCACGCCAATTTTTTTGAACCCTACCCATGCGTATAAGCCTTTCATAAAACGAGTGCGTTCGGGGAATTGTTTTAATGCGTCTAAAATTTTTCGATCCATTAGGCGAAAATCACCCGCATTTTCAGGCATATCAATTTTGGTGATTTTTTGCATCAGCCAATAAAACATCCGCGCAAAATTCCGCTTCAAATAAGATTCTGATTTGCGGGAATAGCGCACACCATAAACCATGTCATAACCATTGGCCCAGTGATTTAAAAAAACAGGGAACAATTCAAAAGGATGTTGGAAATCTGCATCCATGCAGATAACCACATCGCCTGATGCATGTTCAAGGCCAGCTGTTAGTGCGATTTCTTTGCCGAAATTACGAGACAACCCCAATAACTTAACATGCGAGTTTTTGGGCATTTGCAAAATTTTTTCAATGGTATAATCACGACTACCATCATCCACGATGATGATTTCAAAATGCTCGGTGAGCGCCTGCAGCTTTGATTGCAGCGCAGCGATGAATTCCAGGATCACAGCTTCTTCGTTAAAAACCGGCACCACACAGGAAAGTGAAACTGTTTTATTATCGAGGGAAAGCTTACGTTCTGTTAGTTGCATAAGTATCGCTTCTTAACATGACACCGCCATGTCGGTTTAAAGCGACATGGCGGTGTTAGTTATTTGCATTGATTAGCTATTCACCATGCCCATCTTTGCTTGTGGTGTTTGCATAACGTCACCATTACCAGCTCCAATGTCATTTTCTACATTGGGCGCTCTACCAGGTTTAGGCGGTTTAACCGGCTTAGCAGCAGCTTTAAGAGCATCAAACATACCGCGACCTCTCTTAATAACGCTCATAGAGATTGCACCTAAGGGATTCTCAATCTTCGAATCATTCTTTTTGCTTGTTTTTTGGACGACGTAGATAGGAGAGCCAGTTTTCTGATAGTTTTCTCGCTGAGCAGGGCTTCCTAATAATTGTAACATGCGTGCATTAGAGGCTAATTCCCTTTTTTTATCATCTTTGGTAGGCGGTGCACTGGATGAAATCCCTGCGCTCAATGAGTTTAAGCCCGCACCGCCTCCTGATATACGTGCAAATAACGTGGCAAGAGGTATTGATACCAACCCTTCCAAAAGCTTAGCCAGGGAAGGAATAATCAACATACCATTACCCACAGCGTTGGTAGCTTTTAATAAGAAGGATCCGAATGACCCGAAGCCATCCAGGATGCGATCAAATCTGCCTCGTTCTTTTTCAAGAATACTCATATCCTCCGAAACATGATTCACTTGTTGTTTAGGAGCCCATGAAATGAGTGGGTTATTGCGAAATACAGTTGCAATATTTGCAACCATTTTAGCCATCGCTTCAACCACGAAAGGAATTTGCCCGACAAAGGCTAGGCCCATACCGACTGTATAACTAACTGCCGTTGCAATAGCAACTGCATTTTCACCCGCACCCAATATGTGTGTAGTTAAGAACGTGCCTAACGCGCCAGTAGAGGCGAGTGAAGCCATCACAAGAGAAAGCACCCCAATAACCGCTAATACACCCACTACAATGTAAGTAATCGTTTTTTCCGTCCGCAAACGAGCTGGAGTTTTACCTTTGTGGTGGACATTTTCACTATCAAATACATCTTCCACCGATGCAAACAGCGCAAGAACGGTAGACTTGATATTGCTTTCTTTTAACATGCTCACAAATGATTTAAACATTAATGCCGTTATGCAAATGACAGCAACCGGTGCAAGTATAAATGCGAGAGGGGGGAAAATAGCACTGAGACCCAAAGCAGCGACACTTTCCAATACGCCTAAACCTAGAATGGACGTAAAGGTCATCGCTCCAGCTGCAAGCCCTACTGACGCCGCTAATAAAAGAGAAGCAAATAGCGCAGCTATTCTTCCACCTTTTAAAGTGGTTTTTTCGCCAGCATCATTGACATAGCTTATCAAACCTTCAAAGTACGAATCTTTGCCGATGATATCATTCAAAAAATTATAAACAGGATTTTTGAATATCATCCAGTTGACCAGGGTACTAGCAACAACGATGCTCACTGCAGCAATCAAAATGACAGGCATTGAAAGTGCCAACGTACTGATACTGAGAACAGTAAAAACACCAGCACCATTGGTGAAACCAAATGCGAAAGCAACAAGCCCTGTCAAGCCTTCGCCTATTTTAGCCAATACCTTTTGACGAGGCGTTTTATAGGTGGCAATCGCATCAGAAGCAGCTTTGTTAATTTGAGCAGCCTTCATGGGATCGTATTCTGGAAAATAATCGGGGTCATGTTCAGTGATGATGACTTTTGTCATTGCCGTTAATGCAAGATTGATTCGACGACGTACAGACGCATTCATGCCAGCTTTTAGCACCAATGTTTTCCTGTCTTTTTTCTGTTCTGGGCTTCTGTGATCTGGCAATGCTCGATTATTCGGTTTTTTTACAAAAGAGCGATCTTCCCATGCTTCTGCAAACGCACGAAATGCGTACATGTTTTGAATTTTATTGGATCTACCCTTAAGTAGTTCATCTAACACGGAATCAACACTGTTCTCCGGCTTGTTATCACGCTCAGTCCGTTTTTTAGCAAATTCACCTCGTGTGACTTCTTCTAGGAATTTGCCTATCGCTACCAATTCGTTTATGTAGCGTGAAAATTGATCCGCACCGGCCACATCTAATACGCGCGTTGCCTGTTTAATCAATTCCATAAATCTTTCTTGTTCATTCTCCGTAATAAAAGCCATGAGACGCTCCCCGGAATTTCAGTACATTTTTCTTATTGCGATATGATCGCAAACCATTGTGCCAATCTTGCTAATTGGCGAGATTTTCGACTCTAGCGTATGTATTTACTGACTGTCAATAAAGTTTACGATGCAAAGCCATCTCTTAAGATTTCGTTAAGATTTCTCAGGAAATTGTATTAATGTCGATCAATATTTTTTGGGTGAAGATGACATTCTTTCTCTCGCCGAGCTTGAACTCGTTTCACAGGATTGCGAAGTGGAGTGTGGAGATTGTTGCGGCGATGAACTGGATGAATATTGAAAAAAACCCATTTCACGGGGTGAAAGTGGTTTTTTTAAATCCATCACCTCTTTCTCTTTCACTAATTTCCCTAATTTGTCCGCAAAACGCATCAGCGGCTCTTCAGGCAGTTTTGAAAAAAATATGCTTAATTTTGCATCAAACACTGCCTTGATCGGTTTGTATTTTTCGAGAAATTTTTGCGAAAGCGCATGAATTTCCTTTGCTGCATCACCAAACTGGCATCGCTCATCGGCTGAGAGAGCCATTAATGACAAATTAGTCGAGATAAATTCTGCTGAAATAAAATGATTATAAACAAAATCCTCAATGAATCGATTCACCATCGACAACGTCAACGACTTGGTAGGATGCAGTGATTCAAGAAAGCGTTCAAACGCCTTATCCATCGCTTCGGCTAACACATCCGGATCGTCTGGTGATTTCCCATTGCTATAAACACCGTTCGCGTGCGTTGGAAAGATATCTGGCATTAATGCAAATAACTCAGCACGCGTCATTTCACGATCAGCTTCATTAGGTTTTTTTTCTAGTGATTTTGCATGAATTTTAGCTTTGAGATGTGTGGTCGTCATTATTTCAAAAGCGATCCCGCCCACTGAATATTTATCTTGTTCGATGAAATTAACGCCTCTTGCATCAATGTGACGTTTCTTTTTGGTAATTTCTACACGCATTTTAGCGTTGACGTTGCGCTGCCTCAACATGGCGGTCTTATTGTCGACCGGAAACTTGAGAAACTTAAACGCTTCACTGCCCTCAACATCTAATTCAGTTAGCTTCCATTGCTTATTGATGCACCCATATATACTAATGAAACCATGGTTATTTAAAATAACAGGCAAGGGTTTATCTTTATTTTTTTGTGATGTCTCTACTATTTTTTTCAAATCAACTGAGCAGCCATCCTGTATTGACATCAAAATAAAATCATCCCCATTTGATCTGTCTGCTTCCGGCGCGGTATAGGCATAAGTAGACGCAATTGATTCGCCGCCGGTTAGGGCTGTTTTATATTTCGCGCTGGCAAAATCGCATAATTCTACATGAAAATTTTTATCGATAATAATATTTTCAGGTTTTAAATCCCGATGAACCAAGTCTTTGTCATAAAGTACTGATGCCGCCAACAGAACTTGATAAACGACTTCTAATCGCACAAGCGGTGGATAATCGATTTTCGCTACATAATACGCGCTATCCGTTTTTTTCTTGGTTGGATCCGTTTTATATAAAAATTCTGCTAAGTTTGTTCCTGGTTTAAATCGTTCAACAAACATTTTTTTTCTGACTTGCTTTGGCGAATGGGATTTACGACATTCCATGCTAAATAGGGTATCTTCATTTAACAAATCATTCTGTTCATCATGCTGCACCAAATAATCAATGCGCCCAATAAAATCGCCCATTTTTGTTAACGCCCACTGTTCATTTTTCGCTGCTTCCTCAGGACAGTTGTCCTTAAGAATCTTCACTGCTACTTTTTCTCCCGAAAATAAATCATAAGCAGGAATAACTTTAGCTTCCGCTCCATCACCAATAATCGCTTCTTCATTTTCCACTGTATCTTTCAACATGGAACCAAACTCGATAAGATAAGGAACCCAGCCCTCACCTCCTGGTCTTTTTATAGCGATTAAACTAAATTTTCCCTGCTCGTCTTTCGCGTGCAGGTACATGCCAGCGATATCAATTTTTTGACTAAATGGTTCCTTGGTCTCTTTTGCTGCTTTTTTTGCAGCTTCTTTCGCTGTTTCATCCAACTTATCTTTAGAAAAACTTAGAAAATGTTTAATGGTCGCATCTTGTTCCAGCTCTGAAATAGGCAATATTCCCTTACTTCCTACTGCCTGATTTTTTCGCTTTAACTCTGTCAGCGTCGTTGTTTCCGCACGATGATGAGCCGCTGCTTTTTTTTGCCGCCATTTTCCACTTCCCGAATCGCTGCGCGGACTGTCTACCATTTTTTTGGAGCTCTTAGGACTTAGCATCGGACTTCTACCAGCAGAAACGTGCTTTGGACTGTCTGCATCGGAGCCCATCGCACTTCCATCCTCAAGACTGGTCGAAATTAAAAGAATTTGTTCAGCTCGGTTAAATTTTTCCAATTTAGGCACTGGATTGGTATTGCTACGAGGCCGGCCTTGGCTTTTAGAATGTTTAGCGTGTAATGAAAAAAATGGTCCCTTTTTGGGAGAATGCCCTGAGGACTTCGAATCAGCTACAGATTCACTTTCTTTGTCCTGCAGAACGTCTGCTTTTATATCAACCCTCGATGAAGAAGGCGTATACATAGCACTAGTAGGCCTAATATCGACTGACTCATCGCTTGAGGCATCCAAGTCTTGCTCTTTCTCTTTTGTATTTTTTCTTTTCAACTGATTACCAGAGAATGCCATACATCACCCCTTTTTGTTGGCACCATAGTAGCCTGGACACGCTTTTTGTGTCCAGGATGGTATGTATCGCGAGGCCACTACCCTGGACACAAAAAGTGTGTCCAGGCTACTTATTGCTCCATTTATAATTAAGTAAATAATTATGCGTTTCGGCGCGTTCAAGCTTTTGTCCTGGTGTGTAAGTATAAATTTTAAATCCTGGGTTATTACCAAATATAGGGCTAATCGATGGTGTGCCACTCATGGGGATGCCTTGGCCATGATCAGTGCTAATTATTTGCGACCAATCAGAATGCAGATGCCCCGCTAAAATACCGACAATTTCTGTAGAAAATTGTTTTAATTCTTCTTCAAACTGCATGGTATAGGCAGGCATCCATAACGCAACTAATCTGAATAAACGAATTTTGAGTGACGCATAAATATCGATACCAGGTGGAATGTGCATCGCTATCAATACTTGCTGCTTCTTACTCTTTGCCAAACTGAGTTGGTTATGCAGCCACGCTAATTCTTTTTTGGCCGCTTCATCTATATGCTCACCCTTAGATTTATAAGAAAATAAAACGGTATTCATCACTATTAAACGTAAGGACGGTACATTGGGCACATCGATGGCATAATAACCGCTTTGAGAAAATTCTTTTTTCATTATCGAACGGTTCGCGCTGGATTGAATCAGCTCACTCCAACGTTCTGCTGTGTCTAGAAAAAATTGACTATTGGGGCTTGAATAATAATCACCACGGTACGAATCATTATTACCCTCCACCATATAAACAGTTAACGATGGAAAAGTACGCGCCAATTCATTATTTAAAAATATCAGCGTTTTCTTCACAAATAATTGGTAATGCGCGCGCGAATGATCACGGGTGAATTTTATATATTGCAGCCGGTAATCGTGTGCCAAAAAATCCCCAAGCACCATCACAAATTGTACATGGTGCAGAGCAGCCGCTTGTTTTGCTGCAACCAAGGAAGAAAATAATAACACCGAATTAGTATCGATGTGATATTGCGGAGCATCGTTGTCATATTGACTTAATATTGCATGCCATTGATCCACATCTGCGCGTTGCAACTTTTGAATAAGTGGGCAAGGTACCGTCTGATGACAAGCAACGAACGGATCATAATGAATATCAGCCAGCGTTAAAAAATTAAACTCTTTCTCGCTGGCAAATAACGGTTGTGAAAATGCTAGCGCGCAGAGAAAAAACGCACCGACTATTCTACGAAGCGTTTTCACTAATCACACCACAAGCCATTCTTGCACCACCTCCACCTAATTTTTCAGGGGTATCAGAATAATTGTCCGCGCCCGCATGAATAATGAATGCATGATGATCCAATTCAGACAACTTGAAACGTGGCGCAAGCGTAGGCAATGTTGCACGACCATCCTGCCCCACAATTAACACCGGTAAATCGCCCAAATGACCGCTCGTTTGATAAGGTCCTTTGTGCTGTGCGGTATGCATAGGATCAAAATGCCCACCGGCCGCCATACCACCATTGTCACAAGAGGGATTTTCATGCACATGAAAACCATGTACCCCTGGAGGAAGATCATGCAAATCAGGTGTCAGTAAAATACCACACAAACTATTTTCTGCTTTGATCGTTCCGATGGCTTTAGTCCCACCCTTTGCATCGACTAAATACATGGGAATGGTGATGCTGGCATAAGCAACCTGCACTGCGGTGAACGCTGCTGCGCCTACTAACAGGCTGACTAGGCGTGAGAGAGTAATGGGATGCTTCATTGTTGAATCCTTTAATTGAAAAATTTGTTATGGCTGTTATTGCGCTGTCACACCCCTCATCCGCCCTTTGGGCACCTTCTCCCACAAGGGGAGAAGGCTGTGTAGTTAGGGTTGTGGACACATTTGAGCTTTTAAAACGTTGAAATCCTTCACCTACCTCACTACGCAGCCTTCTCCCCTTGTGGGAGAAGGTGCCCAAAGGGCGGATGAGGGGTGTGACGGCGCAGTAGCACCCCCAGCAACTTTATCCCACTTTCCTTTTTGTTTCCACCCACCACTTCGTTGCCCCCGCAACCGCCGCAGGCATAACAAAGACGTTCAACCCAGGAACCATGGCCGTTATTAACACACTCATACCAAAACCAAGCCCACATAATCTTTTTTGTTTTAACCACATGCGTGTGTCGCGAAAAGAAATGCGGTGGTTGTCGGTCGGATAGTCGAGATAGGTGAGCGTCATAAACCAAGCATTAAATAAAAACCAAAGTAACGCAGCCACCGCTTGCACAATCGGAATGAAAAACAAAATCAATAATAGGCAGGCACGCGGCAAATAATAAAAAATGACGGTTAATTGCCGACCGATGACCCGCGGAATATCCTTGATGGTTTCAAACCAACTGCCTTCTCCTAAAGACTGCCCAGTCAGATAACGCTCCACTTTTTCAGAAAGTAAACTATTAAAAGGTGCCGCGAGAATATTGGAGAATGCAACAAACGTGAAGGTAAAAAATAATAAGAAGCTGCTAAAAAATAACAACCAAAGCAACGCGCTTAACCAATGCAGCCACGCTGGCAAAAAATTGGCAAACCAAGCGTTAAACTCACCTATAAAATGTTTAAATATTAGAAAAATAACCGCGAATAAAATAAAATTAATAAGAAGTGGAATAGCAACAAAACGTTTTAAACCAGGCTGAGCAATTAACTCAAAACCAGAAATAAAATAATGCGCTCCAGAATATAACTCTTTCACTCAAATTCTACTTTTTGCTTTTTAAATGCGTAATGCAAATTAATAAGATCAATGGAATAAAAATATCAAGCCAAAACCATGAACCGGCATTGCCCGGATAAAAATTATTATTAACCACCATTTCCCTCATATGCCCCACCGCATCGCCCCACAGAAAACAAACACTGGCAATCACGGTTGCTAAGCGAAAGCCATAACTCGCTCTAAAAGACAATACGCCGAGAACGCCGATGGCAAGATCTGCCATCGCCACTTCGAATTGAAAGGGACTCGCTGCCCACCCAATGACTGCGGCCGCCATGTGCGGATAAAACGCGTGCATCACAAAGGTATAAAGGCTAGTAAAACCTAGCGAGAATAAAACAAGCCAACGGAAGATAATTTCATAAAAAGAGACATATTTAACGCGAACAATGGTGTGAAGCACGATAAAAAATAAGGCACAAAGTAGCATGGTGACATCAAACTGACTAAGAGCCCATGCGATCCAATCTGTGGACATATCCATATAATATATTCCTCACTGAAACCTCTGAAAAGTTTATCATAATTTTATGTCGATGGTTTGATCTGAATGATATCGCCAAAACTTAGGAAGGAAGTAACAGCAAACCCCCACTCCTGCCACGCAAAGTGCACCGCCTGAGACGATGGAGGCGGTAATACCAAAAGCGGCCGCCACTAAGCCCGCCTCGGTATCACCCAATTTGGGGCCGCTCAAGTAGCTAATCATTTCAATACCCGCCAAACGCCCACGATAAGAATTGGGGATAGTTTGGTTCCACATAATCGTACGGAAAACACCACTGATTGCATCAAAACCACCAGCCAGCGCCAAAAAGAATAAAGCGACATAAAAATGTGAAGCAAAGCCAAAAAATATGATGGACACCCCCCAAAACGTCGCCGAAAGGGCAATGGCAACCCCATGTCGCTTCACCTCTGCCGTCCACCCACTAAAAAAGGAAACAATCAACGCACCAACAGCGGGAGCAGAATACAAAAGCCCCAAGACTTTCGCGCCGCCAAATGAAAGCGCAATGGCTGGAAACAAGGCCGTGGGCATACCAAATACCATGGCGATAAAATCAACCACGTAAGTACCTATTAATTCTTGCCTGGAAAAAGCATAACGGAACCCCGCCTTCAGCGAAGACAAGGTAGAGCCATCATAATTTTTCTCAGGTTTGGGGATATGCGACATACACAATAAAGCCGTGAGAGAGACAGCAAAGCTTAATACATCAGCCAAATAGGTCACCATCAACCCACCACTGGCAATGAGCAACCCACCTAGCGCAGGACCTGCAATCATACAGATACTAGCCTTAAATGATCCCACCGAGCCTACAGTTGCATAATCTTTTTTATCGACAATTTGTTGCACCATGCTTTCTAGCGCTGGCCTGTGCAATCCATTCAATCCTGACATCACGGCTGAAATCAAAAAGATCACCCATATACTGGGTATTGCTGAGGTCGCATTGAAAGCTAAGAATAAACTGCCTACCATCAACACTGATTCTGCGACCAGTAATAGCATGCGTCTATGATACCGATCAGCAAACACGCCGCCAATCAACGCAGTAAACACCAACGGCACCAGCTGGACTAATCCCAGCAACCCCACCATCAATGTTGAATGTGTTTCAGTGTAAATTTGGTACGGAAGCGCAACACTGGTGATCATTGTTCCCAAAAAAGAAGCGAATTGCCCGATAAAAAGCAGAGCGAAATTCTTGTTGCGGCGGAAAATGGAAAAATTAATTAACAGGCTCATGAGAGGATTGCACTCGCTTCCAAAAGATAACCAACGCACTCATGATAAACAGCAGCGCAGTGATTAGCAATGACGGAGCAATACCCAAGACTTCGGCAAGACGCGACAATATAACTGGCTCAGAATAGGTTTTATAAACCATCATACCGGTGGTGAAAAATACCACCAGCATGAAAACGGGGCGTATTAATCGTGCGCCATTTCTGATCGCAAGATGGGCGCCTATTTTTGCGCCGATGATCTGCCCTGCCGCCATCGTTAATCCAATGCGGTAATCAATGTGACCTGCTAATCCAAAACAAACCATTGCGACAAAGCTGCTATTCAAGTTAAATATTTTCGTGTACGCCGTTGCTTTAATTAAATGATAGCCTAAAAAAAACGCCAGGCAAAAAACCCAAAATGAACCGGTGCCCGGGCCAAAAAAACCATCATAAAATCCCAACCCAAATCCAAACAGAATAAAAAACCATCCCTCATTCAGCTTGGGTTCCATTTCTTTCATACCAAATTTTGGGGTAACCAAGGTATAAAACAAAATAAGCATTAATAAAATAGGAATCACCACCCGCAATATATCACTGCTTAACACTTGCACGGTCACAGCGCCCGCGATGGATCCTGCTAATCCAAAAATAATTCCTTTATAAATGGCATTAAACGAAATGAGCCCATGCTGATAATATTTACGCGCAGCGAAAAACGTGCCGATGGTACCTTGGAGTTTGTTCGTGCCAAACGCTGTATAGGGCGGGACACCCATACTCAATAAAATCGGCAAGGTAATCAAACCACCACCGCCTGCTACCGCATCGACGGTACCCGCAAAAATGCCAGTTAAAAATAACAACGTAAAAATCATAAAAATTCACGCAAAAATTGTGGCGCACGCGCTTCAAGCCAATATTCAGGACGCCATGGATAGCGCCCCGACACAAATCCTACATGACCTCCCCCATCCGTTACCTGAAGCGTGACATAAGGCGATAATTCATGCGGCCCCGGAATCACATCTTCTGACATAAACGGATCATCTTTAGCGTGCACAATTAACGTTGGAACACGGATACTACTTATATATTGTCGGCTGCTCGATTTGTTATAGTAATCATCCACACCGGTAAAACCGTGCAAAGGGGCTGTAATTTTATCGTCAAACTCATACATCGTATTTATTTGATTGAAGACAGAAGCATCCCAGGGGGATGCTGGTTGATTTTCTAATTTGTGATACAAACGCTCGCGTAAGCACTTGATGAAATACCACTGATAAAACCGAGAAAAACCTCGTTGAATGCGAGAAGCTGCCTTGTGTAATTCAAAAGGCACGGAGATCGCAATAGCCGCCTTAAGAGGATTTGTATTGCCAGTCTCACCCAGCCACTTTAATAAAACATTACCACCCAGTGACACTCCGATGGCTGAGAGATTCACGTTATTTTTCCGTTCCAATAAAACACGCATCACATAATCAAGATCGCCTGTTTCACCTGAATGGTAGCCACGCGGTAAGCGATTGGGCTCACCACTGCAACCACGAAAATGCATAAAGACACCGCGCCAACCTTCTTCTGTCACTTTCTGCAGCATGCCTTTTGCATAATGGGAATCGATGGAGCCTTCCAAACCATGCAAAAGTAACACGATCGGTCCTATTCGGTTTTTGCTGCCTACCCAATCCAAATCGATAAAATCACCATCCGCCAATTCCAGGCGTTCTCGCTCCAACGGTAAATGTTTAATGGGTCGGCGGCAAACAGCGGGCCAAAGGGTTTGCAGATGGGTATTACGTAGCCACCAGGCGGGCTTGAATTGCTTTTCACTCATGGATGTAGACCTTAGATTATTTATATATTCAGTATACCTAAATGATACCAGAATATTAAAGTAGGGGTTTCATCGAGATTTTGTTTATACTATAAGCAACACTCACGCAAGGAGCGCGGCGTTTTGAAAAACTACTCTTTTATATTAATCCTTGTCAGTATTGCGCTAGGTATTAGCTGCGGCGTCCTATTTCCAACACAAATGATCGCTATCAGCTGGATTGGCCAACTCTTCATTAATTTACTTAAATTAATTGTGCTGCCGCTTATTTTTTGCGCGCTTGTCAGCGCCATCACCTCCATCGGCGGGATGAAAAAATTAAGTTCGATTGGCTTTTACACGCTTAGTTACGTTTTATTCAGCGTATCGGTAGCCGTCATCATCGGCTTAGTCTTATTAAACATCTTTAAACCCGGTGTAGGCATTCCCCCCAGCTTAATATTAGCCAATGCGGCTCCGATTGATTTGAAGCCTATCCCCTTTTCTTCTTACATGCTTAGCTTATTTCCGCCCAATATTGTGGCTGCTGCCGCCCGTTATGAAATCATGCCCATTGTCTTTTTCAGCATTGTTTTTGCTATTGCCTGTCTCTCCGTTGGCAAAACGGCGCACCCGGTCATTGATTTTTTTGTGGGTCTACGAGACGCCTTAATAAAAATGATTACTTGGTTAATGTACCTCACCCCAATCGGTTTGTTTTCGTTGTTGGGGACCGCTGTAGCAGAAGCTGCCATTGAAAATCTCTTACTGCAAAGTTTGGGCGGAATGGTTCTATTTATTTTTATTTTCTTGTTCGGGCTGTTATTGCAAATCACATGGCAATTGATTGTAGCAGTCATCATCACACGAAAATCGCCAAAGTACCTCATTAGTTCCTCGTCAAGCGCGCTCTTAACCGCGTTTGCCACCTCAAGTTCAATGGCCACATTGCCAGTCACCATGATGGTTGCCAAACATCAGCAAGTGAATGAAGATGTCGCGCGTTTTGTTTTACCATTAGCGACCACCATCAATCTTGCGGGCACCGCCATGTATGAAGCCGTGTCTGCCTTATTCTTTTGTCAAATTTTAGGGTTTGATTTATCGATACCCGCACAGATTGGTGTATTCATCACTGCCATTTTGGCAGGCATGGGCGCAACCGGTATTCCTGAAGGCGGATTAATCACGATGGTCATGGTGCTAAGAAGTGTCAACGTACCCACTTCCGCCATTGGCTTACTGTTACCGTTTGATCGCATCTTGGATCGTTTCCGCACCATGACAAACGTGTGGGGCGATTTGGTTTGCGCAACGACTGTAGATTATTTGCAGAAGAAAGAAAATAAGAAGAAACGCCGACGATCAACCTGAGCAACATCACCTTAAGTAGCCTGGACACGCTTTTTGTGTCCAGGGTAGTGGCTTCGTTATATGCACTTCCTGGACACAAAAAGCGTGTCCAGGTTACTTACTAGTGACGTTTGTGTTTCTATGCAAAGTTGCGCACGTGTCTCCTCGAACCTCAAAATTCCAGCGTATTGTCAAATGTATCGTGAAAATTAATAAAAAAGCTGAATTACCTGTAAATAGAACCTAAGTCCCTTCTGCTTATATCAACTTTGTTTTAGTTACAATGGCTGCGCGTTGTTCCAAAAAACAGTTGTTTTTATCCAGCAGAGCTTTCCCAAAAAGTCTGGACGCTTCGGCGAGCTGGGGCCAATCACAACGAGCGGGGCGCATGCCATATATTCCATAGTAGTAAGCAAAACCATGTCCATCGAGAAATTGAGGAGCTGATCGATAAAAAGGGCAATTGCCTTGGAGTTTAAGGAGTTCGAGTTCATCAGTAGAAACTTTTAGTTTGATATTTAGAACCTGGTAATAAAGGGCTTTCAGAAAAATATTCGCGGTTTCGCGCGACTGAACACTTTGTGTCAAACCAATTGCTCGAGTACAAAACTCCTCCCGCTGGTCCATGTTTTGAAATGTGGCTGGTTTATAATTAGCAGCTCTATAAAGAGCAAGAAGGAATAACTCTAAATCAAGATATTCATCTAACTTTACTGCTCTCTTTGGTAACAATATGTTAAACAAAAAGGAGAGCGCCGACTCTGTTTCTTCACTAAACTTCCCATCAAAACAGTTAGAGGAAGTTTCGTTGTCGAATAGATCCGCCAATGATTGCGCATAAGCAGTATATTCTTGCGGGATAATTATTTCATCCTCGCCAGCCGCATTTTTTTGCATTTCGTAGGTTTTCCAAGCTGATAAAGCCTCGAGCTTCGCCTTAATAGCATCTTGTGTTTGCTCAAGCTTGTCATAATAAGGCAGAAGCAATTCAATCATTTTAATCTGTTTGCGCTTGGAAGCTATTGATAATCCATCTTCATTTTCTACATCAATAAGAAGCCAAGCGTGTTGACACTGGATTTCAATACCTTTAGGGGATTTTATGAGCAACAGCTCAGGATTTTTATCTAGCAACTCTGTTACTTTCAATCGATCATCATCGATCACAGCTTGCAGAAAAATAGGAATCAGTCTTTCATGGATCGCCCTCACTAAAACACTGCTTACCTCTTCCTGATAAGCTGGTGTTGCATCTGCTGGTAGCTGGAGGCTGAATATGCCTTGTCTTGCTAGCGCATCAGTTGCCATATATCTCAATTTAAGAATTTTTCTGTTGCTCGCCATATCTGCCTCGTTATAATGTATAATATTTATTCATTATACCTAGGAGAGTGTCTGAATAATACTAAATTTTCTGTAAAAATTGAACGGTGGCTGGTTTTATCACTTAGGTACCCAGATAACTGTTATGCTGTAATCGACCATTAAAATTTTTCTTTAAAAACAGTATCTTATGTTTTATGCTTGCTCAACTAAGATAAATGCTTAGTTTGTGCAAGATATGGTGAAATATTATCTTGCTCATGCTGTACATATGTTGATTTTGAGCAAGGTATCAAAAGATCCTACCTTTGCATATATCGAAACCGCTACCCTGGACACAAAAAGCGTGTCCAGGTTACAAATTAAACACGACACTCATCATTACATTTCATAGCACAACGGCCACCAAATATGCTGGAAAGTGCGCCCACTAAAAACAAAACAAAAATAAGCATCGACATAACGCTAAGCGCACCCGTTACAGCTTGCATGTTAACAGCTGGGTGTTTTTCTGTTGTTGCATGTTGGGCTTTTGCTGCTTTGTCATTTGCTATGGTCGCTTTTACGGCAGGTTCTTTCGCTGGCTCACTCATCGCAGGCATTGAGTGATTCTTTTCGTTAACGATGACCACCATGGTTGGATGAGTAACAAAATCAGAATAAAACGCAATATAACCACCTAATGCTGGCGTAAGAAAAGTCGCCAGTATCAACGTGACTGACCAGGTAGTGAAGCCATATAAAGCACCTAGATTTTGTCTTTTCGAATACGACTTGCCTAAATAACCTGCAGTGAAACCAGAAGCAAATGAAACAAACATGGTGCCAATAATCAGACCAATTAATCCTGTGAGAGCAACAGTCAATAAACCTTCTTTGGTGGTAGAAACAAAGCTTAAACCTAAAGCAATGCTAAATAAATTGAGTAAAAAACCTAATCCAATTCCAACCAACGCACCGGCAAGAATCGCTGACCAGGAAATTCGTTTGCGGCAGTCCATGTGTGTGTGCTCATGCTGACCAGACATTCCACATTGCTCAGGTGACATAGTTGAATCTCCATATAGGTAGGGTAAAGAATGCAAAATATTTGTTTATGCTATCACTGTGCAAGCATTGCACGCTAGTGAATCGTGATGTCAATGGGGTGGCAGAAAATAGCTTAAAATATCAAAAAAGATAAAAATTTGACTCCTCGTTTCATTTTACGTGCCAATGAAGCGGCGGATCGCGCGGTTTGAATTAATTGTGGCGTGGTTTTCTTTCTAGCGAGAAGAAAGCCTCCTACAAATCCACTAATGACACCAGTGACAATGAAAGCGGGTGTATGGGTATAACGTTTTAAGCGAGACATGTCTGCCTGCAGCTGTATTCTGTTTTTATTCATGCACGCTTCAAGCCGTTTAATTTTCTGTTGTAACTTTCTCATGCTTTAACTCCATGATGTTTTTTTGCGGATGACTTAATTGTTCGACTGTGCCTGGGAAAAAAAGATTGGCTTTAATTTTATAGATCACATAACAAATCAAACAAAGTACCAACACATTGATGCAGACAACAATAAAACTCGCACTCAACAAACTAAAATCCAGTGCTAGTAACCCGAAAAAGATCAGTGTCAGCACTGACAACCAAGAGGCGGTGATAACAGAGCCTAACAAAAAGATTAGGAAAACAATAACAATGAGGGTTTTAAAGGCTAATTGAGCTTCTAGCGCTGCTAAATGAAGAAGGTCACTGATTTGTTTGATATAGCCAACGACAAACGCAACCAGTGACCTAATGATACTTCTATTTTGATTTTTTTTCTTTTTACCATCCATGTTGCTAATACTATTTTCGGATATTCAGAATGCGGGCGACAACTACACCTGCTAATACTGATATACCCATGGTTTGCCATGGATGTGCTTTGGCATATTTCTGCACCGATTGTTCTACTTCCACAATTTTCTCACGCGCATCGTGTGCCGCGTTAGTGATTTTTGTGGTGGTAGCACGTAATCGGATTTTATCACGTCCATACAATTTTCTTAATTTGCTGCCTAACGTGCTTACGCGTTTTACGGCAGTATGTCCATTGGATCTGTGTTTATGTCCGTTGGTTTTGGTAGTCATTGCTATTTCTCCTTTTATAATTTTCTTTATCGTCAAATCACTACAGAACAACTGACTAATAGTAATAGATTACGCCTCTTTACTTTTTTGGTCAAACAGGCTTACGTAATTCATTCTTTTTAATCATAATTAATTTATTAGGAAAAACATTTCCTCCCATTAAACAGCTACAAGCTGTATAATTAATTCAATCAGTCGATACAGCATCAAGTCATTGCAAAAGGCATCGATTGTAAAAATGATTTGTCTGATTTGTTAAATCCGAATTAACGCAATGCGCTTGACTATGCGGGTTGAAAAAGCAAGAATCTGCCCATTATTTAGGAGATAACAACGCATGTCAGATTACCGAGTCAGCAAAATCAAAAACAACCACCACGAAACTATCGAGTCTAAGCCTTTTGTTTCTCAAGAAGAAGCTGAGCAATACGCCAAAACTGCTTCGCTCAAGGATCAAGAGCACTTTTATGTGATAGAAAAGAAAATGGATGAAAAATTCTTAGATGAGTTTGATGAAGAAGATTACTACGATGACATTAAATATTATGTGAATGGAGAAATCGGCTCGCGCTATTAAACATGACTACCACCTTTAACGAGCATACATTAGCCGCCAGGGAGATTATCCAGCAAGTCGGTAAGCACGTAGTCATCGGCGTACCGCTCGGACTGGGGAAACCAATAGGCCTTTTAAACGCACTCTATCAACTAGCCTGCGACGATCCATCTATACAACTGACCATTGTCACTGGCTTAACCTTTAGCCGCCCCACCTTAACGAACGAACTAGAAAAACGATTGGGTGAGCCTATTTTAAATCGATTGCTGGGAAGCTATGTAGACCCACTTTATGAGAAACCACGTGAAAGACAAGAACTGCCTGCAAATATCGAAGTCATTGAATTTTTTCTTAGCCCAGGAAAGTTTTTAGGGAATGCTTATGTGCAACAACATTACATTAGCAGCAGCTACACCAATGTCGTCCGCGATAGTATTCACTTATCCATTAATGTGCTTGCACAATTAGTTGCGCCATCCCCGACTCATGCTGGCAAATACAGTTTGAGCTGTAACACAGATTTATTTCATGACACCAGAGCGCACTTGTTACAAAAGCAAGCGGCGGGGCAACCTGTGGCGGTTGTCGCTGAAGTAAATACGCACCTCCCTTATTTGTATGGCGAAATGGCTGAAATTCCGCCCGGCACGTTCAACATTATTGTAGACACCAAACACTATCACACTCTCTTTGCCATCCCACGCGATGAAATATCGATACAAGATCACTTGATAGGCTTGTATACCAGCAGTTTAATTAAAGACGATGGCTGCTTGCAGATTGGCATAGGCAAACTTAGCAATGCGCTGGCAAATGCATTGATTTTTCGCCAGCAACAAAATGAAGCTTACCAACAATTATTATCTACATTAGCGATTAGCAAAAAATTTGGCAGAAGTCTTATAGAATCTGGCTCGCTTAGCCTATTTGATAAAGGATTATACGCTTCTACAGAAATGTTGAGTGATGAATACCTACAACTTTATCAAGTCGGCATACTGAAAAAACGTGTATACGATCATATCGGCCTGCAACGATTGCTCAATGCAAAAATCATCACTGAAACGATTACACCCGCGTTTTTGGACATTTTAATTGAACATCATATCATTCATGCTAACTTAACAACTGATGATGTGGCATTTTTACAAACCTTTGGTATTTTACGTTTACAAGAGGGTGATTCGATACCGCTTGATTTATCGAACCCCACCACTAAAAAACAACTCATCGACCATTGCTTAGGCACCCAATTACTATGCGGCAAAATCATACACGCGGGTTTTTATTTTGGCAGCCCTGATCTTTATCACCAGTTACGTTCGTTAAGCAAAGAAACCCTGCACCAAATTGAGATGACATCCATTGCTAGAACTAATTCATTGTTATGGTCTACTGAATTACTGACGCTGCAGCGTAAAAATGCTCGATTTGTTAATTCATCGCTGATGGTCACATTGCTGGGAGGAGCTATTTCGGACGGGCTCACTAATTATCAAGAAGTCAGTGGTGTAGGTGGTCAATTTGATTTTGTTAACATGGCTGCAGAACTGCCTGATGCTCGCTCGATTATTAATTGCCGCAGCACGCGTACGACAAAACACGGTGTAGAAAGTAACATTATTTGGGATTATACCAACTCAACGCTACCGCGTTATTTACGTGACATTATCATTACTGAATACGGAATTGCAGATTGTCGCAGTAAAACAGATACCGACGTCATCAAAGCTATTTTAAATATCGCGGATTCACGTTTTCAGCAGAATTTGTTGAAACAGGCAAAAATAGCCGGGAAATTAGCAGCGGATTATCACATTCCAGCTGCGTTTCAAGATAACTATCCAGACCGAATTAAACAATCCATTCATACTGATGACTATCGAGATTATTTTAAGCCTTACCCATTTGGTAGTGACTTGACTGAAAATGAACAACAACTTGCTAGGGCGCTGCAATATTTACAATATTGCTCGGGGTTTAAAATTGTTCTTTTGGTGATTTGTTCGTTGTTTTTCATTATTCCTGATAAAAATTATGCTCCATATTTACTGCGAATGGGGCTTCAACAATCGAAGAATATTAAAGATTATTTTTATAAGAAATTATTGAAATATAGTCTTTATCGGACGTTAGATTGAAAAATTAAATTTATTTTGCATTGCGTCGTTACATTGCGTCGTCATTGCGAGGAGCCCGAAGGGCGACGAAGCAACCCAGTACCGGTTTCTGGGTTGCTTCGTCGCCCTTCGGGCTCCTCGCAATGACGACGCAATGTAACGACGCAATGACGACGCAATGACGACGCAATGACAACGCAATGACAACGCAATGACAACGCAATTTTAATCTCTAAACCCAAGTTCACGCAAAACACAGGGCCCATCACTAATCACATTCACGCCCTGTTTTTTACATTTCTCTATCGCCGCTCTACTTTCCGCACCAGGTTGCAGCCATATGTTTTTTACTCCTTTGGCAATCGCATCCTCGACAACCCTTTCTGTGATGGCAGGGGGCGTCACTACGGAAATGCTTTTTACCGTTTCTGGCAAATCTGCTATTCGGTGGACACAAGCCACACCTTCAATTGACTCTTCGTGTGGATTAACAGGATAAACTTTCTTATGATGCTGAAGATAACACCGCAACACTTTGTTACCAAATTTCGTACGGTCTTTAGACGCGCCGATCACAGCAAATGCAGGTGATGTTAAAAATTGCTGAATCGCTGGCAATATAGGCACCACTTTCTGCCCCTCATCATCACTGATCACATCTTTTGCCCAAGGCAATTCATGATAAGAACCATGGTGCCCTAATGGGAAAAAGGGGTATTTTATTACTGCAAAATAAGGTGAATAATCAAAATCACTGGGTGTATATAATCGAACATTTCGCCTAATGAATTCAATTTTCTTTTCATAATCTTCATCAATCAACGGCAAAATAGGATAATCCACTGATTCAAATGCCTCAGCAATCATTGAAGAACAAATATCTTTGGTTGGTTGCTGTGCATTATGTTCAAACAACGAAGAGCGCCAACGTCTTGGATACAACCCCCAGGGAAATAAAAATCTTGCCAAATCCAGCAATTGTCTCACATCGTATTGCGTGCCAAGTTTTTTCATCGCATTATTAATGACTAATTGCGCATCGGTGCCAGTCAATCCATTTGGTCGTAACAGCCGAACATGAAATTTTTTATAGCGCTGTAACGGCGTGATTATTGTACCTGTGCCAATTTGACTTTCAATGAGCAATTGCGTGTTTGGGTCTGAACTGATGTGCGTTCTTACCCATTGCCGTACTTCTTCGTTTTGAATTTCGTGCAAACGGCCAATGTATAAGACTGCATGCGTCCACACACTTTGAGTGATATGGCGAATAATAGAACTAACGCGATTATTCCCTTCAATCAATAGCAAATCACCTATTTTGATTTCCCTACAAACACGGTTGAAATCGCTGAGATAATCTCGGCTTAGCGAAGTAGATTCCGGTTTTGTTAGCCACTTACTGGCCAAATTGATAATCCATTCAGAAAAAGAATAACTCATTGTCTTTACTCATCCATAAAATAAATTCTATTCCGCCATACTGGGGCGTTTCATTATCCGCCAGCATCCAACGGCAAATATTTTTTCTTCGCAAATGAATACGTAAAAATTTGCCCCATTTTAATATCGAAGTACCACAAATGAATAGCTAAGGCATGTTGATCTACACGCTGCTTTATCCAAGGGAAACTAAGACAATTTTGATGTGATTGATTTAGGGCGGACTTCGCGCACTCATCAGCATCGATATATTCAGCAGTTGAGGTTTTAATTTGAGAAACCCAATTAGTAATAAAGTCGTCATCGTGCGCATCATCTGAAAGTAAGGCTTGTATGCCACCACACTGGCTATGGCCTAATAAAATAAGATGCTTCACCTTTAAAAAACAAATACCAAATTCAAGCGCGGCACTGGTGCCATGGTGTGCTGCGTCTTTTTCATAAGGAGGCACAATATTCGCCACATTGCGT
>JABDBV010000003.1:0-48922 GCA_013288395.1 Gammaproteobacteria bacterium
GTTTAGCCCATGGCCGGTGCTTAGAGTTTAAGGCAACATTTCCTGCTCGTAAATGTTGTCGTTCGCTTGCTAACATGTCACGCAATCCTGAACGGTATTGTGTCTGGGTCCAGTTTTCTGATCTACCCCTTGCAACAACATCATCCATTCTATTGGCTACTGCGTCCATTTCAACTTGTAAATGTCTTCCATCATGAAGTGCCCGTGTCGGATGCGACGTTTCATTTTTTGGCAAATAGATTCTGTTTGGTCGAGAATCAATATCATTTTTAAATCCAGCTAAATTTAATAATTCATGATTCTTTGTTACTGAATTAGTCGGGCTAATAATATGGTGGTTTTGAAACCCTCTTATAGTTTCAGCCCTATTAAAAGACCCGCCACCAACTGCGTTGCCACTTAAGGGGCCGTTACCTCCTGTCGCATAATTAATACGAGGTTGAAGATTAACACCTCCATACACAAAAAATGAGTATCTTGAAAGTCCCGTGGTGGCATCTTTGCTAACCTCATGGCAAGTACTTGCGGGAACCCAAAAACACTTTCCTTCAAGATCAATGGGCTCCTCATGTTTTCCAAAATTTATTCGAACAAAGCCAGATTCAAGTTTATTATTTAATTCTCTTTGTTCGGTCAGCTGACAACGCGCCACTTCATTTGCGATGCGCGTGGCGTGTACTTCACCCGCGTCATCTATGGCTAACGCGATATCTTTCGTTGAGATGCCTGTAAATTGCTTTGTGATCTCATTGCACGCTTGGGTTTTTTCCTGGCTAACAAGTGCATCAGCTAATGGATCCATGTTTCCTTGCATGAAAGAATCAATTAATCTTCCAAAAGAAAATGCGCCTAATAACTTCGTTAATCGAGAAGAAAATATTTCAATTAATTGCTTTCTAATACTTGACTGTTTAGATTGCGATAATTGTTTTGCAATATCCGATCTTTTAGGATTAACAAATTCATCCCAAATACGTTTCGATGAGACACCTGAATTGTCCTTCTGTATTTTATCATACCATTCCTGGCAAGATTCATTTACTTCTGGCGAATAACTAGCATAGTTCAATTCTCCAATTTGATTTTTAATTTTGTATAAATCATCATTACATTTCTTCTTCAGGACTGATGATGCAAGATCTTTTCTCATATTTTGAAATGTGGAAGTAACATTCTTACAAACATTTTGATAATTTTTATTATATGCTCTGTATATTTCTGTATCAGGGAGAGAAGAAGGTGGAGATGTGCTAAGCAAAGAATCCAACGCTTGTATACCTTCCTGATTTGATTGTCGCATGCTACTCAGAAATCGAATCAAAGCGGATATTTTACTTAACTCTTTTAACCTACCGAACTCCGGAAGATATTGTGCAAACTCATCATAATGCGTTGTAAACTCATGGGCGAATATGAATTCCGGAGAATAACGATGCGCCAATCCAGATTGATGCGACATTTCTTTTGTCACTCTAAACATTAAAGGCATATTTTTTGTATTTTGTACAACTTTACCAGCTTGATCTTTGGGTTGCTTATATAACCTAATCAATGTCTCACGAAAATCCTTTGGGTGATGGATATGTATTATTTTATTGTGCTCCCAAAAGAATAGCTGCAATTTATTATAAATAAAAATCATTGCATGGCCATCAATGATCTTAATTCCCATTTCTAACTCGGCCATTTCCTCTATTGTTAAAACATAAATAGGCCAACCTTCATCTTCATTCCCAATATCTTTTAACTCACCATGAGCATCTCGCTCCATTCGATGTTTTTTTACAACCATCTTTAGGCTGCCAAGAGTAATTCTAGCAATATCATTAGTTATCTTTTCATCAGATTTTAAAATATCAATTTCTTCTGCCTCGATCCAAAAACGATGCAGGGAGCCTGAATGTTGTTCAGCATGGAATCGACTAATAATTTTAAGTAAGTATTCAGGTAAGTGTTGGATCATTGGAGCGATGGGTCGTTGGTCAAAAGGGTATTGACCTTGAACTTCCTGATTTGTTGTTAAAAACTTTAATACATAATCCGTTAGTAACATCGTATTTAACAACTCGCTATCACAAAGCTGAGAAGGGGAAAAACGCATCAGATTAAATGGATGAAACGGTTTATCTGGATCAACGGGATCTAAGCTGAATATAGCCCCTGTGATTTTTTTTTCTAACATTTCCTGTAAATCAAAAATAGTAAATAATTTCTCGTAAACAGGGCGATCTTCAGTCCAGGGAGTCATAAAAAAATTGATTTCTCCGGTTTTATGATTGATTTCAGCCCCGTTGATTGTTCGGTATTTTAGAAATTCCTTTTCCATTGCATAGGGTAAGGATCGGGTCGGCCTCATCCATCCTTGTTGATCTCTATCAATCATAATCCACGGAGAATCGATACGTTGCTCAACATTTAAAAATATCCAATCATTATCAAGCAATAATTCATCCATTAAATCTAACCGTAATTTTTTTTCAACCGCTGGCTCAAATTCTTCCTGGTACCAATTTTTTAAACAAGCCTCATACGCCTGATACAATATTGTTGTGCCGGAATGTTCTATCACTATGCCATCTGAATGAATCTTATTGTATTCATAGATTTTAACCATTGCATTAAGCAAATGACGCATTAAATGTATCGTTTTGTTCTCTTGCCTTAAAATAGCGACATTTGATTGGGTGCTTTCAAAAAACGGGAATACATCAGTTGTAATGAACGTGCGACGTTTCAGGCCCGATATAACGTCAGTCAGCATTAAATCTTGATACTGAAAAGCCGCTATATACTTTAATGCATGGGTGTTCGCATACATTTCTACATCTGGCGTTGAATTATGACCAATCACAACAGCCGTTAGATATATCTTCAATGCTAATCTTTCATCAGCCATCCTAGACACTTGTCGAGCTTCGAGCCTTGATATTTTCTGCAACTCTCTACCAATTTGCAAGAAAATATTAACCAATATTTTCTTGTTACTTCTATCGAGTAAAGCGGGCATCCAGTCTAAAAGGTGAAGTGCCTTTTCTCTGCGCTTGTATAGCGGCATGACTAGTTGATCTGACTCGTGCAGGTCTTTATCAAAATTATAAAGTAATCTGATGTGCTGTATTAAATTAGATAAATTCTCATCTATGGTATCACCTGAAAATTTCCCTCTTAACTCATTGAGCAGCTCTTTTGCTTCTTCTCGCCCATCAAATTTATCTAAATTCACATCTTCAAAAAAATATTTGCCTGGTTCCCAATATAATGTAAGAGCATAGGCATACAAGTTTCGAAAATATTTGTTGTACAATAACGGAATAATACCTTCCAATATTAAGCCGGGCGCATTTTTTGAAAAATCGATTATTTTTTTTATCTCAAAGATAAGACTACGTTTCTTATCAGGCATTTGATCTGTTATTGAAATGATTTCAAAAATCCCATTATATAGCAATAATTCAGAAGCCTGAGAGTCTATTGTTTTTGTTTTATTTATTTCAGAAGTGAAGTATTTTTTTAATTTTTCTAATTCAGTACCAAAGTAATTCCCAGATAAAAAATCAATAAATGTATTAACTGCGATAGCCGGCGTTATGAGTACTGTTGGCGTTGATAATATGCCATTGATATCGCGATAGACTTTTTCGCGAATAAAAGAAAAAATATCGTGGTAGTCGCTAATTCTTATACCGTCTACCTCAAGATGATAAATGTTAGATGTAAATGATTTAAAATTTTCTTGTGTGAAGGGCTTCAATGGTGTTTTAGCATATTCCACAACCAATGCCTTATGCTGTTCTCTAAAGGTGTGTGAATATGGAAGCGTATCACCCGCTGGAAGGTGCCCGTTAATTACGCAATTAACTTCTACATCAACATTCGTCTTTAAATATACATTCCAATCAGCATCAAAAGTTTGTCGTTTATCTGGGTCAGAAAGTGTTTGATAAGCCTCGTTAAGAAGCCCCATCATTTCCTCTGTGCCGCCCTTATCAGGGTGCGCGTTTAATGCAAGAATTCGATATGCTTTCTTTATCTCACTTGCAGATGCCGCTTGTGTCAATCCAAGCGCTTTGTATAAATCCTTCATCGTATTAAGTCTCACTCATATATATTAGTTATAACCGAATATCAAAGTGTTCCACTTCGATTGCTTTGGTACGCCAAAAATCAGCTTTCTCGTTATTATGAAAGAATGTCGCATATAAATTACTGAGGGATAACTGATTTTCTGCGCTAACTTCATCACCCAACCTTTCCAATGGAGTCAATGCATCTTGATTGCCAAGTTTCGCTGCTTGTAAAAAAAATCGGAAAGAAAGAGTTAAATTTTTTGGAACACTTTCATGCTCATTCTGGAAAAAAGAACCTAGATGCAAAGATGCAGCTTGATCTCCAAGCTCGCTCGCTTTCTGATAAAACATAATCGCGCGTAAATACCTTTTCTCTATGCCATCACTACCATTGTGATACATAGATGCAATAGTTTTTAATTCATTTAGCGTTAATTCATCTGAATTTAAAATATCATCTATTCCATTGTTTGCTAAGACAAATCCTTTGTCATAAGCTATTTGATAATATCGCACCGAAGCAACAAGATTTCTTTCAACACCATTACCATTTTGATATAACTTGCCGAGATAGTAGTTAGCTGTTTCACAACCTTTTATGCACGCCTTATCAAAGCACACTTTAGCTCTTGCATAATCCCTTGTTACTCTGCCACCTGGATCATAATACATTTCACCAATCTTGGTTAGTTCCTTACCGGATATTTCATCACAATTCAGGATAAAATCTAATTTATTTTCAACTAATTCTTTACGCGGCTCAGCGTGATCATCGTGAGCCCCTACAGCGTAATAGATATATGCATTCTGTAGATGATTTTCTGCCACCACATCTTCTTCGTATAATTTTGCTATTATGTAGGCATATTCAGGATTGTTTCTAGTGAGGGTGCTAACCATTTCCACGGCATCAACTACGTTCTTATCAGCTGATTTCTTGAAACAGGTTAATGCTAACAAGTGATTAGCAAAAACATCTAAGTAAATCTTTCCTAAACTAAATTGTAACTTCTCGTCATCAAAATGCTCTAAAATCTTCACCATAGCCTCTAATGCGACTATATCTCTTTGCCTAGCGGCCATTAAATAATAACTAAATGATTTATAAGCATCTTTTTCCAAATCTTGATTTTGTGGTTGGTTAGATATTATGTTACTCAATTCCAGGCCCGGATCATACAACTCTCCTAATCGACGCGACGCTTCTTTATTGTTCCATGCGCTCGCTTTTTCATAAAATGCAACGGCAGAATGTATATTTATTTTCACCCCATCGCCATGATCAAATTTCTTTGCAATCATTAAATACTGATCCACATTAAAATTTGTTTCAAATAAATAAGTCATTGCTTTAGCATGTTGCTGATCCGCTGCGCACATTGCCAGGTTAATTGCTTTATCAAGCTCACACTTACGGTGGTAATATTCTACAGCAAGAACATATTGTGCTTCGCTATTACCTGATTTTGCTAACACCTCTAACCCTTCGCGTGAAGCAGCATGATCATGCTGTACTGCTATAGAGTAATATTCGCATGCTTTTTGCAAATAATTTACTGTTGCAATGTCATCTTCGTATAATTTTGCCATTAAGTAGGCATGTTCAGGATTACTTCTAGTGATGGCGTTAACCTGTTTCACGGCATCCGCTACATTTTTATCAGCTAATTTTTTGAAATTGGTTAATGCTAAAAAGTGATAAGCAAAAACATCGAAGGATATTTGTCCTAATAAGTACCGTAGTTTGTCATCGTCAAGTTGCTCTACTATCTTCACCATAGCCTCAAATGCGGTTATGTCTCCTTGCCTAGCTGCCATAACATAATAGTTAAATGCCTTGCGAGCATCCTTCTTTGGTTCATGATTTTCGGAATTGCTGGGAATAGGTTCACTTGCTTCGAAATTCGGTAGATACAACTCTCCTAATCGACACGCTGCTTCTTTATTATTTAAATCGCACGCTTTTTCATAAAAGGTGATGGCGGAAACTATATCTCTTGTAGCCCCATCACCTTGGTCATGAATTTTAGCAATTTTTAAATAATGTTCCGCGCTAAAGTCCGTAATGAGCCCATTTCTGTTTTTTGGTGCGGCAGATTTTATAGCCTTTCTTGGTTGAGCTACCAATGTTTTGCTATTAGTTTTTGATTGAATTAATTTCAACTTCACATCACCAGATGCTAACTCTAAAGCGCCTTGGCCATCATTACACTTTATTGATAAGTCGGCACCTTGTAACAATAAATACTCTACTACGGCTAAATTATTTTGTTGAATGGCAACTAGAAGCGCTGTATAGCCCCGCTGACCTTTAAAATCAATTAATGCTGGATCAGCGTCAAGTAATAATTTAAGGCTATTTAAATCACTGTCTCGCGCATAAAACAGAATTTCATATCCTTTCAATAGATTGTAAATTTCTGAATGTCTTGACGTATAATCACTAGCAATTTTGTTACTTGAATTTCTTAATATAGGATTTGCGCCACATCGCAACATGAATTCAGCAACACTTTCATTTCCTTTATTTACAGCAATCATCAATGCGGTGAACTTATTTGAATCTACGTAATCTATTTCTGCGCCTAATTTAATGAACTCATCAATTTTATTTATTTCCGCCCTAGAGCTCCCAACATGGTTGTGCATTAATAAGCTATAACGCACATTGGGCGGTAGCGATTGTCCCTTCAATAAAATTTCACTTTCGGACAATATTTCAAATAAGAAGGAATTTCGAGAGCTAAGATCTTTTGCTGTCTCACCATCTTTATTCTGCAATAGTGGGTTTGCCCCAAGTCTCAGCAAATACTCTACAATTTGTTCATTCTTATTATCAGTGGCAAGCATTAATGCGGTATAACCTTCTTGATTTTGATAATCTATATCTGCCCCATTGTTCAAAAGTTCTTTAAGCTTACGAGTTTTTGGTAATGGGCTAACGATTTCTTCATGAAATTGGATATTTAGCTGTAATAACCTGGGTATTTCATTCGCAGTGTCATCTAAATCGTCTAATTCATCCTCTTGGCCATCTTCTGTTAAATATATCAGCTCGTAACCTTTTAATAAGCGATATATGCCCGAATTTTTTGAAGCCAAATCACTTGCTATTTTGCCCTTACTATTCTTTAACAGCGGGTTCGCTCCGCATTTCAATAAATATTCAGCAATTGCTTCATTTCCTTTATCAACTATTATCATTAAAACGCTAAGGCCTTTTGAATTTTGATAATTAAGTGATGCCCCCATATCAATATAGCGATCAATCACTAGAGCTCGTACATCAGATCCGCTCACATACCTAAAAAGTAATTGGCTATAGCCATTTAAGGGTTTTATTAATTTCCTCGTAATGGCAGCTAATATTTCCTTTTCTTTAAGATGCTCAAATATTGGCGTGCCACTAATGGCCATATCGCTTGCACGTTCACCATATTTATTTTTTAGTAGAGGATTAGCTCCCAGTCTTAAAAGATACTGCACGATCCTATCATTTTGCGTATCTACCGCTAACATTAATGTGGAATACCCATTACTGTCTTGATAATCGATGAATGCGCCTTTGTCTATAAGCGATCTGATTTTCTTTGCTTGCGCAGAAATACTAGCAACTTCTTCATGGAATTCTCTATTTAATTTTACTTGCATAGGCTCTTGGTTTAGCTCTTTCTCTTTTTGTTTAGCTTTGAGCGTTTTAAAAACAACTGATCCAGGGGAAGCAAAATCGATTGCCGTTTTTCCCAATTTATTTTTTAAAAATGGATTTGCACCATTTTTCAATAAATATGCAGCTGTCGAATCTTGTTGAATGTCCAGGGCTGCCATTAAGGGCGTAAATCCAAATTGATTATCTTGGTAGTCAATGTCAGCTCCTTCATCAAGCATGGATTTGATAGAGCCAATGGCCATATTTTCATTTTTCCAACAGAAATTTAAAAATCGTTCATCTAATAAATTTTTATTTTTAAGTAATAATTCTTTTTTCTTTTCTTCCTCCTGTTTTTTTGTTTCTTCTTCTTGTTTTCTCTTTTCTTCTTCTCGCCTTTCCGTTTCCTTTTGTTGTAAATACGCTGCTCTTATTTTTTGATCTCTTCTTTCTTTAAGCCTTCTCTGTTCTTCCTTAAGTCTTTCTTCTTCAATTTTCTCTTCCTTTTGTTTCTTTTCATCTTCTTTTATTTCTTCCAGCGCTTTATCTACATATTGTTTAAATTTAGTTTCGTAAAGTGAAGTGTTGCTAAAAGTAGAAAAAAAGCCTAATTGATCTTTTGGGAAATCCTTCAGCCTACCAAAACTCTTTTCTATCCAATAAATCGCGTCTTGATTAAATTTCCCGGTAGGTGAGGAGCGCATCCCAAGCACCATGGCGGCAGTCCACAGATAAATTGTTGCATCCTCATCTTCAACGACTTTATTGTCTAAACCCAAAATAAATCCAGCACTATCGCGCTTATAAAGCGAAGGCAATACAAACTTATCTGCCGATGTAGGTGGATTAGGTCGTTTTGCTAGTTCTTTTTTTATTACCTTCAAAGAATATTTAACTCTTTCATAATCACCGGAAGGAAAGGGTTCATGCAAAATTGTGGCTGAATCGAGTTGTCGCTGCATGTCGCACCTGCTTTGAACTTAGATTGGGCATATTACACGAATATGGTCTAATATTAAATATCGCCGTTGTGAGTAAATAGCCTTTCTATTTGTAGGTTATTCGCCATGCTATCGTTAATATGGAGAAATTTATAAATTTTAATGCACTTGCGCATTTTTCTTCGGTGTTAATAAAATGCGCTCCTCATTATGTAGTGATTTATTTGATTTTCAATTCTCATCGAGGTTATTTAAAAGAAATTTTGAACCCCGTCCGCTTACCAAACTCAAAACTTAAAGTTTTTATCGTTTTCTTCGCTGATTTCTTCTCGCTCTGGGCCGTTGCTAATACTGTAACTCTCTTCAGAAACGGATATTTTTTTGTGTGACAAGTTTGGAGTCTCTGTTTCAGTAGGGTCTGAAGCTGAACCAACCAGCAATACTTTACCAAGAAGAATGATTTGTTTTTATGATATTACCGCCGCGAAGGAGAAATTTCAGTTTTCTCATCATCAAAAAAATGCGCCTTATCCAAGCCTGAACAAACTAAGTAATTAATTTGAGCGAGTGCTTTGATGCCTGGGTCATTATTGTCTTTGACAACTGCTTGAAGACGCTTTGTTGAAGAGTCGAAGGGTCTAAATGAAAAAGTAATTTTATAATCATTTTCAATAGGTCGCTTTTCTACCTTGGTAACCGCAAGGTTTTTGTGCTTGGATTTATTCGTTTTTAAAAGTTCTTTTAACGAAAGCGTGGTAGATGGTGCGCGAGTATCGTTAACAGTCACTTGCATAGAATCCGCCGTGTGCGCCTTGGCAGCACGCACCAGCTTGGAAATCCCCTCTGCCAGAGCAATGAATGGGAGGCAAACGACCGTGAGTGGTATTAAAACTACAAACTGCACGATGGCGACGACAAAATTGATCGCTAGTAAGGGATAATAAAACGTATTCGCTGCTATTCTTTTGAAACGCGTGCCCGCATCGGGAGCGGCTTTGGGGTCTTTAAGTTTTTCTTCTTCAGCCTCTTTGCGCACAGATTCGCACACAAGTTGTAAGTAGCCGGTTAAAATGAAAATGCCTCCGGTGGCATATAAGAAAAGAGAAGCTAATACTTCGAAAGTAACAGGAACTTTTACAAGAAAATCAGTTTGCAATGACTGAGAGTGAGGAAATGAACTATGGTTGAGAGCTGGTTCTATGGGATTGGTATCACCTATCGGTAGATCGAATTTCATATGAGGTGCCCTCTTGATAATTTCACTCTGTTGTAGAGACATTATTTGTGCATATTGTAGCTATTTCATGTTCAATTGAAAGAAAAAAATTAATTGAGTGTTGTTATGTATCCAATTAAAAGTGATAAATTTTTGATAAATTAGAATAAAATCTTTGCCAAATAATAGAACAGAAAAATTTCATATACTCACTTTATAGGGCGCCTTGTCGCCCTACAGTCCTCCCACAATGCCAATGCCATAACAATTTGTAAGCTATATCGCACAAGCATTAGAGCGTATGTCTTGCATACATTCGCACCCAATCGAACATAAAATAACGCACTTTATTAATTGATGTAAAATTTTTGGTCTATTACATACCCGTTTCATCAACGGCTCCTATTGTATCCATTCTAAAGAGTGAAACTTTTCATGCTTAGACCAACAAGATCCACAATAAATGCAACTCCCTCTCTTCATACAGCAGCATACGAAGGAGACGCGGAAACTATACGCGCTCAATTAGCTCCACTTACTCAAGATAAAAAGAAAACGCTTCTAGAATCGCGCGATGCTAATGGAGCGACAGCTTTATTTATAGCAGGTCAATGCGGCTTTCTCCCAATTATGCAGTTTTTAGTTGCACAAGGTGCTGATCTATACACAATAGATAAAGACGGCAATACTCTATTCCATGGGGCAATACAGTATGAACGCCTTGATATTATCAACTATTTATTAACATTCTCCGCAAGAGAAGAAACTTTCTCTCTTCATGTAGCAGCATATGAAGGTGACTTAGCAGCCATATGCTGGCAATTGGCTCCTTATATTGAATATGAAAACGCGCAAGTTCAGTTGGAAAAAACACAAAGACGGTTGGCTGCAATTAACGAAGCACTGGATTTATTTTCAAACATTGCGCAAACGAGCAATAACGAAAGATCAGATGAACATATCGGAATCTTAGTCGAAGAAAAAAACTTACTCCTGGAAAAGGAAAAGCTGAAGAAGGAAATGATAGCGTTTTTGGAGAAGACATTTTCAAAAGATAAAAAGGCCAGCTTTCTAGAGCTGCGCGATGCTAATGAAGCGACAGCTTTATTTATAGCATGCCTGCATGGTTCTCTCTCTGTTGTGCGGTTTTTAGTAGAGCAGCGCGCAGATTTACGCACAATAGACAAATATGGCAATTCTCTATTTCATGCGGCAGCAAAGAACAACCATCTTGAAATTATCAACTATTTGTTAACCTTGGATATTGAGCTAGACTCACTGACGAACAAAGCTTCTATTAGTGAGATCGGTTCGCCAACGTATGTTACGCCTATTGAAATAGCATTAGAAAATAATCGGTTTGATATTGCATCTGCTCTGTTTCAAGAGTTATCCATTCCGTTTGGGGACAAATGGCACCAGGCTTTCATGATCAGCCGTTATGCTGATTATTGGAAAAGCGATAAGCCTGATTGTTTAAAAAAATATCTGGAAAAAGAATATCCGGATGAAAGGGAATTGCAATCAAAAATCTTGGAAGCGATGAGAATCAGCGTCAGTCAAGATGTTTTCAAAGGTGAGGTACGTGTAAAAAATAAAATGTATTTGTCTGATTGTCAAATAACAGATAATTCCCTTGAAGAAAATTGGAAAGCATATGAAGATGAAGGGTTTCTTACTAAACTGGTTACTTTGGATTTATCGCGAAATCAACTTACCAAAAAAAGCGTCTCTTATATATGCGCTCTGCTTGAATCAAACACTGATTTGAAAGTATTAGATTTAAGTGGTAATCCTGGATTCGGAAGTGGAGGTTGGTGGTATTATTCAGGCGTCCAGTACCTAGCAGAATCTCTCGCATTGAATAATCATCTCGAAGAGCTCTATCTCGCAAATACCGGGATGAACAATCAAGACATTCAAGTTTTGGTTCATTCGTTAAAAGCAAATACTACGCTTCGTTTATTAGAAATCTCTGGTAATCCCGATTTAACTAGTGACATAGCCATAAAACTTGAAGAGCTAGCAGCATGTCGGCACAGTGCAAGCCTAGAAATAAGAATGGAAAATAATCCTAATTTGGCTGACATTAAAGATAGATATAACAGATTAGGCGTAGTTAAAACGCGACAAAATTTATTTCCTCAGCTGCGCAATTTAATAGAATACAAAGGTAAGAAAATTTTTAGTGATAGTTGGGCTACATCAAATGATATTAGCGCGATTTTAAATTATTGTCTTGGCAATAGTGCGTTTGTGATTAACCCTGACGCTGGCTCCATCAATACTCCTCTGGATACGGATCAGGAGATCGCGGAAATTGCCGCTGCTGATTATGTGAAGCATATTAAAGGTTATTATGATAAGGAAGGAGAGTTACATCTAAATGGTGTCTTAGGGCAGACAAGCGCATTAAACAAACCCATTATTATTCCTCTCAATACAATGGCAGTAAAACCAAAAGACGCATTGGATACCAGTGCTATAGGCGGACAGCATTGGGTAATGTGTGTCATTTTGCCGAAACACTATCAACCACTGTATGGTCAACCATTAAATAATGATAATGAAATATACTTTTTAATAGATTCGCTTGGTCGAAGAAGATTACCTAACAGTTTGAGGAATATTTGGTTTGGCAAAGAGGGCCATGACAAACACAATGTCCCTAGTCTTTTCCCTCAGGCACGCAGGATGTCATCCCCTCGCATTATTATTCAACAAGAAGGTGGCTCAGATTGTGGATGGTGGGCAGTCTACAATGCACTCATGGTGGTGTGGACGGGATCGCATGACTTTATGAAACAATTTAAAGTTCCCAGCCGAAATGCTGGTGCTGCATTACGGTACCTATTTTCTCCTGCGGTAGGTTTTGCTAAAGATCATAATAATCTTCAAATCGCTTCTATTCTTAGCCAGGAAATTGATGACCTAAATAATACTATTGAGCAGGCCATTCACAACCTGAATAAAGAGGTAATCCAACAGCAGGGAGAGGCTGAGCTGCAAAAAATATTACTTTCAATGGTTGAAAATATCAGATTATGGCACTCCTACACAAAGACACAATTAGAAAGAGCAAAGAGTCTTGATGAAAAAGTGTTGGCTGCATTGGATAAGGTCAGTGATCTTTATCAAATTTTGCCAGATATGCAAAATAATGCCATTGTGGACAACGCAAATGCAAATAATGCACTTCAATCAATTAAAATATGTCTTCAAGCACTTCGCGACAAATTACAAAATATATATAACAAACAATATTGGGATATAACGAGTGAAGAAGAGCATGAAAAAATCGTTACTACATTAGTCAAAGATGAACTTTATAAAAATTTTCAATTTTTCAAAACCGCAAGCAGAAACTTTGCGACCGGTATTTATGAAAGAAAAGATTTGACGCCGGGCGAAAGTATCTTCAAAGCAGCAAAAGAAGTGTTTCGCGTAGGGGCCCCTTTAATCAGTGGCGCAACTGAAGGACTAAAGCAGTTAGGCGGACTGGCAGGAATTGCGTTTGGTGCAGAAGTATGGACAGGAGCTGATGTATTTAAAGGTGCGCAGGAAATAATAACCGCTAGTGTTCAGGTCTCACATGCAGTATCGGATGCGTTGAAAGATCTTCCAGAGAAGCTTAATGGCACTTACTCATTCATACAGGGCAAGGTCAATGATTTTCTAGGGACGACAGAGATCAATAAGCGAATTAAGGCAATAGCTAACAATTTCAGTGGCACAGAAGGTCAAAGCAAATCAGAACGATTAGCGGAAGAATTCGTGCATTTTTACAGAGAACAAATATTATTATTAACAAAACATGATGCAAAAGTATTTGCCAATTTACTAGGTATGCAAATCCGGCAATTTTTAATGGAATGTGACACTAAAGATCATACGCCACAAGATATGATAAGTTGGCTAACACAAGTATCCTTTTATCGAGATAAAAATTTGAAATTGTGCAACACAAACTCACTTGTTCGAGCGAGCTCTTTAGTACAATGCGCAGGATTAAGATGCTTAGATGCAAATGGCGCTATCATTAAATTTGATTTGCTGATCCAGATAGATAAGAAAAAAGGTGCTAAATATGCAAAATGGAATAAAACGGATGGCGCTACTTATGGGTATCGTGTAGCTGATCAGGATGCTATTGATGCGTTACAGGGAGCGATTGATACGTACAAGGGGAAAGATATTCCATCGGAAGAGGTCGAATTCAAAGAATTTAATATTTCTAGAGGAACATTGATTGAATTAACGGGGGTAGCGCTGCCGCTTAGAATTATTCCTTCGCCTTTTCAAACTGTGCGGGAGAGGCTTAAAGTACAGCAGGATAAGATTAGTGCGTTAGAAACTGTTGTGAAAAATGATAAAGAAACAATATCAAGGCAAGTGGATAGGATTGAAGCATTGGAGAGAAGAGTTACTGAGGCTGAGGGTGTAATAAGATCGGATAATATAATGTTTAATGAATTTATTAATGCTAATAACTTGCTACGTAATGATAATATCGCACTACAACAACGATTAGCTCGTCTGGAACTTAGGGTAGGTATCGCACCGGTTCCTGGAATTGAACAGCAAGAAGTTCAAGAGGGTGCCGTCGAGCCACTACAAGGAATAGAACAACAACCTGCGGAGGATCCTCTTCAGGATAATGCCGAAGAGCGTAACGTTGTAATATTGCCGGTCGCGCCTGTTATAGCGGCAGAAGATCCACCCGCCATAGCAATAACTGAAGAGCAGCAAAGACAGGAAGAACAAGCAGCTCCGGTTGCGGATATACCATTACAGGCAGAAAATCGGCATACTCTGTTTGCCACAGATCAAGTTCCTAGGGATGGCTCAGAGCAAAGAAATAGCCCCAGGAGAAGATAATATGATTTATTCATCGAGGTTCATATGACGTTAAGGCAGCAGTTAGATGATTATTCTCTTTGGAGAATTCCGGATGAACTTGTTGTCAGGGTTTTGGATAATTTGAATGCAAAAGATCTGTATGGAATGGCGCTAGTCTCCACAGACGCATTACGTCTCGCTCGTGATACCTATCAGAGAAGACAAATTGAAAAGTATAAAAATAGCCTTCAAGGCAATATGTTATGGCAATATATTCCATTGCTTGCCAATGAAAATAAAGAAGAAGTTGATGGGCGGTTTTTTATTCATTATTTAGAGACGTTACTTGGCACTATTCCTCCGCCCCTGAGGGCTAGGCTAAGCACTTTTTCTGGTTTTATGAATGCGGGATTTGCTACTCCTTGGCTACAAGCGGCACCGATTGGCTATTTAGATCTATGCCGGAGAATTTCAATCGACGCGAGAATGTTTCTACAAAATAATTCAATTGAAAAAATTGGCGAAGATTTAACTACAGTCAGCCAACCATCAACGTTAATTGATTTCATGAAATCGCTTCATTCAGATAAATCTGATTTCATTTTGTGGGGCAATTACGTCAAAATTAACAAGCTGATTCAGTCCCTTGCTTTAGCATTGAAACTGTCCTGGGTCAATAATTTGATTGATAAGATATACGTTATTGCCGATCCGTTGTTTTCAAACTATGTGCATGGCGGGATATTGGTAAATCTCGATTCTTATTTTCCAGATCTCATCAAGAGTATGATAAATGAAGCGATTCGTCTATATCATTTACCGGACAAACAGCCAGTTGATGCGTTCAAGCAGAAGAATATTGAAAATACCCTATTGAGTTTGAATGAAGAAGATTTAGTTAGTTATGTCACTCATTATTACAAAGATGATACTGAATTCGGAAAGCCAAGAAGGCGCTTTTTTTGCGAGATTCTAGAACAGGATTACCCTCTTTTAATGCAGTTACTAACGGAAAAAGTTTTATTCGTCATTACCGAAGCTCTTGAGGTTGAATTTTTTTCTCATACCGATGATAGAGTATTTCCACCCTTGGTTCGTGCTGCGCTATCTAACCCCATTTTATTAAAGACATTAAGCCAAAAAGGCTTAGTTACCCTGCTGAAGAGGCTGCCTATTAAGCATATTGATTCAGTACTCGCAGGAGGAAATCTCACACCGTTTTTAACATTTGAAATATTAAGTAATTGGGTTAATAGTTCAAGCCAAGTTACCTACACCGTTTATAAAGAAGACATTTCTCTTACCATGTCTAGGGCAGAAAAAATATTAGCTAGCGAAGCCCTGCTTAATTCATTAGATCGCCAGCAGATTGTATCTTTTGCTAAGTATGTGCGTACGAGTGAGTTTGCACCTCCAGTATATAATAACATCAAATTTAAAAATAGAATTCTTAATGACCCGCATCCAAATCGCTTTTTAGTGGAATTATCGCATATTGTATATCATGCATATGCTAGAGAAATTGCTAAAAGCCCACAAATGACAAACCTACTATCACCAAGTGAAATGCTAGAGCTGGCACAATTGGATAGTAGCGTATGTTTACTAATTCTTAAGAATAAAGAAGCGGGTGACAGACTAGGAAGTAAAGATTTACTAACGCTTGCCATTGGAAATGGCCCTGAAATTGCCACATGCGTAGTAGAAGAAAACTATCTTGCTAGCTTGGAATACGATGACCTTCAAAAATTTAATTTGAAGTGGAGGGGATCATCCGATCTTAGTCATGAAATTCGTGTTAAAATCTTTGCGGCAGACAATGCGGCTTATAAGAAACATGAAACGATAGCAGCAGAAGCGGATTATCAGGAACGAAAAAAATTCCAAGAATTTCTTTCCACATTGTCTGATAGCCCAAATAATTCATCTAGACCGTCTGCTGTTATTGAAAAAGCTAAATCACCAGTTGCTAAGTACCGCGTTGAGCAACCTACCACGTCTCCAATAATGAAAAAGGCAAATAAAAAAATCGAGCCATTTAACTGGAATAAATGGACACCCATCGCGATTTGTTTCTTCCTAACTATTGTAGGATTAGCTTTAATTGCAACAGGATTAGGCTGTGTCGCGGGTCTTCCATTATGCATAAATGTCGCTACTTCTTTGTTTAGCTGGATTCCAGTCGCCCCATTTTTATCATCCTTACTGATTGGTAAAATAGTGGCAGTCGGTTCTTTTATGCTGGGACTCGATAAAGTGACAGATGATCTCGTTACCATTAGAAAAAAAGAGCCGAAAAAAACCTCAACAAATACCTACTCATCGTCTACACACTCAGTTATCAATCACAAACAATTGCAATCGCATCTTAAAATTGATCCCTCGCGCCCAGCGCATTCAATTCAAACTGCTGCTGCAGCATCACCTAAAACAACGCAGCTCACAGCGATTCATAATACTTTCATTCCTCCTGTTGCAGGTCAACGCGCACAAGATGCGCTTGATTTGAACCTAGCATTTAGGAAATAATAAGAAATAAATAATATGATTTTGTCATCTCAGTTATTGCGCCGTTATTTTGCGACGAAGCAACCCAGAAACCGGTGCTGGGTTGCTTCGTCGCAAAAAGCGCTCCTCGCAGCAAAATAACGGCGCAATAAATAATATGATTTATTCGTCGAGGTTCATATGACGTTAAGACAGCAGTTAGATGATTATTCGCTTTGGCGGGTTCCGGATGAGCTTGCCGTCAAGGTTTTAGATAATTTGAATGCAAAAGATTTGTATGCAATGTCGCTAGTCTCCACAGGCGCATTACGCCTCGCTCGTGATACCTATCAGAGAAGACAAATTGAAAAGTATAAAAATAGCCTTCAAGGCAATATGTTATGGCAATATATTCCATTGCTTACCGAAGAAAATAAAGAAGAAGTCGATGGGCGGTTTTTTATTCATTATTTAGAGACGTTACTTGGCACTATTCCTCCGCCCCTGAGAGCTAGGCTAAGCACTTTTTCTGGTTTTATAAATGCGGGATTTACTACTCCTTGGCTACAAGCAGCTCCGATTGGCCATTTAGATCTATGCCGGAGAATTTCAATCGACGCGAGAATGTTTCTACAAAATAATTCAATTGAAAAAATTGGCGAAGATTTAACTACAGTCAGCCAACCATCAACGTTAATTGATTTCATGAAATCACTTCATTCAGATAAATCTGATTTCATTTTGTGGGGCAATTACGCCAAAATTAACAAACTGATTCAGTCTCTTGCTTTATCAATAAAATTATCATGGACTAATAATTCTATTGATAAAGTGCACATAGTTGCTGACTCATCATTCTCAAACTATGTAAATGGCGAAGTATTGGTAAGTTATGACCCTTATTTTCCTGATCTTATCATGAGCATGATAAAGGAAGCGATTCAGCTATATCATTTACCCGACAAACAACCACCTGATATATTGAAGTTGAAGAATGTTGAAAATACGCTGTTGAGTTTAAATGAGGAAGATTTAATAAATTATATCACCGTTTATTACAAAGATGATTATGAAAGGGGAATGCCAAAAAGACGTGCCTTTTGCGAAGTACTTGAGCAAAATTATCCTTTCTTAATGGAGTTATTGACAGAAAAAGTTTTATTTGCCATTACCGAAGCCCTTAATGTTAAGTTTCTCTATTTTTCTGAAGAAGATTTTTTACCGCCTTTGGTTCGTTATGTCTTATCCAATTCTCTCTTATTAAAAAAATTAAGCCAAAAAGGATTAATTACTCTGCTAAAGAGACTACCTTTAGAAGATATTGATCGAGTACTTGCCGACAGTAATCTGACTCCATTTTTAACATTTGAAACATTAAGTAATTGGATAGATAGTTCAAGTCATGTTACCTATACCATGCACGAAGAAGATGTTTCTCATTCCATTTCTAGAGCAGAAAAAATATTAGTTAACGAAACCTTACTTAATGCATTGGATCGCCATCAAGTTGTGTCTATTGCTAAGTATGTACGTACGAGCGCAGATGTGCCTCTACTATATAATACAATTACGTTTAAAAATAGAATTTTTCGTGATTCTCATCCAAATCGTTTTTTAGTAGAATTATCGCATATTGAACTTAATTCACATGCGAGAGAAATTTCTAAAAATCCACAAATGACAAACTTACTATCGCCTAATGAAATTGTAGATCTAGCGCAATTGGATAGAAAAACATGCCTACTAATTCTTAAAAATAAAGAATCGGTCGCCAGATTAGCAAGCAAAGATTTGCTAACTATTATTATTGGGAACGGCCCTGAGATTGCTGCCTGCGCAGTAGAAGAAAACAACCTCGCTAACTTAGAATACGATGACCTTCAAAAATTTAATTTAAAGTGGAGAGGATCATCCGATCTTAGTCATGAAATTCGAGTTAAAATCCTTACGGCAGACAATGCTGCTTATAAGAAACGTAGAGCGATCGCAGCAGAAGCGGCACGTCAGGAACGAATAAAATTCCAAGAATTTCTTTCCACATTGTCTGATAGCCCAAATAATTCACCTAGACCGTCTGCTATTATTGAAAAAGCTAAATTACCAGTTGCTAAGTACCGCTTTGAACAACCCACCACCCCTCCAATAATGAAAAAGGCAAATAAAAAAATCGATCCATTTAACTGGAACAAATGGACACCTATCGCGATTTGTTTCTTCCTTACTATTGTAGGATTAGCTTTAATTGCAACAGGATTAGGCAGTGTCGCTGGTTTTCCATTATGCGCAACTGTCGCTACTTCTTTGTTTAGCTGGATTCCCGTTGCCCCATTTTTATCATCCTTACTGATTGGTAAAATAGTGGCAGTCGGTTCTTTTATGCTGGGACTCGATAAAGTGACGGATGATCTCGTTACCAATAGAAAAAAAGAGCCGAAAAAAACCTCAACAAACACCTACTCATCGTCTACACACTCAGTTATCAATCACAAACAATTGCAATCGCATCTTAAAATTGATCCATTGCAACCAGCGCATTCAATTCAAACTACGACTGCACCACCTAAAACAACGCAGCTCACCGCGATTCATAATACTTTCATTCCTCCTGCTGCAGATCAACGCGCACAAGATGCGCCTGATCTGAACCTAGCATTTAGGAAATAATAAGAAATAAATAATATGATTTTGTCATCTCAGTTATTGCGCCGTTATTTTGCGACGAAGCAACCCAGAAACCGGTGCTGGGTTGCTTCGTCGCAAAAAGCGCTCCTCTCAATGACGGCGCAAAATAACGGCGCAATAAATAATATGTTTTATTCGTCGAGGTTCATATGTCGTTAAGACAGCAGTTAGATGATTATTCGCTTTGGCGGGTTCCGGATGAGCTGGCCGTAATTCAACACCCGATTTCATGCGCATCCCAGCCGCCGCCTAAGGCGACGATGAGCCCTACGGCGGCTGTCATTCTGAGGGCAGTAATGTCGGCTGCGTTTTTGTCTGCAGTGTAGGCAGCGAGCTGTGATGTCAATACGCTTGCATAGGGAACTGTTCCTGCAATGTATTCGTTAACAACAAATTTTAATGCTTTGTGAGCGGTCACTGCCGCTTCGTTTTGCACGGCCGCTTGTTTTGTTAAAATGCGTAGCGTTGCTAAATTGTCTTCAACGTTTTGGAAGGCAGCGAGCACGATCTGACGGTAAGAAGCAACTGTTGATTGATAACCAAAGCGTGCTGCCCTAACGGTTGCAGAACGTAAACCACCATCGTAAAGCAATTCTGATAATTGCGGTCCATATGACCATCCCATTTCTGGCATGGATATCCAATGCGAAAGCCCTTGTCGAACAAAGCTACTATTGCCTGTTAGTGTCAACGCTGGAAAGTAAGCTGCGATTGCAACGCCAATTTGCGCATTAGCTTGTGACATCAAGCGTTCAGCTTGTGCCACATCCGGCCGACGCTCAAGGAGCGTGGAAGGAAAGGCAATGGGAATTGGCGGCGGTGTTGCTTTTAAGGGATGATAAGCGATCGAAAAATCACTGGCGGGTACGCCTATGAGTACTGCAATAGCATGTTCATAAATCGCTCGGTTGATGCCATTATTAATCGCTAAAGATTGCGAAGCTTCTAGCTGACTTTGTGCTTGTAAAATATCACCGCGTGAAACAACGCCGGAATGGTATTGATTGATGGTTAAGGCAAGAATTTTTTTATTTGCGCGTACGGTGACATCTAATAAATGTTGGTCGGTGTCTAACGCGCGTAATTCAAAATAATAAGTAGCCAATGAAGCTTGGGAAGATAAGCGTGTCGCAGCGAATAATGCGGCACTGGCTTCAGCAGCACCTCTGCTTGCTTCCACGGTGCGACGCACCAATCCCCAAATATCGGGCTGCCAGGAAGCATTAAATGAAATAGAGTGGATATAATTAATTTTAGAAGCAGAGGTAGTCGCAAGACCCGAGGAGGTGGATCCAGTGGGAGGCGCGCCATTGTTTGATGTGCTCACAATGTTGGTGGATCCAGAACCGTGTTGCCGCTGCAGCGAACCGCTGCCGATTAAGACAGGATAAAAACTAGCTCGCGCTTCATCTACCAATGCATACGCTTGCTGGTAATTGGCATAAGCGGTTGCAATCGACTGATTTGAATTATTTAGTTTGGTTTCAAGAGCTGATAATTGCGGATCGTGAAAAACCTTCCACCATTCGCCGCGATCGTTAGTGTCGTTTGGTTTGGCGATTTTCCAATGTTTATCTTTACTGATTGAGCCTATAACACTTTTATTTTTTGCTTCTTTAAATTTGGCGGGGATGGTGACATCTGGCCGCTTATAATTCGGGCCTACAGCGCAAGCGCTGATAAATAATGGCAAGCTTATTAAAATAAAAATACGATTTATCATGTTCATTATAGATCGCCCTTTGAGTAAACCGTTCGTCTAAACATCCAATTCCTTTCATTCAGCCATCGTTTAATGTGTTCAAAAGTCAGATACATCACCGGGGTAGTATAGAGAGTTAAGAGTTGACTGATTATCAAGCCACCTACAATTGCCACACCCAATGGTCGTCTTAACTCAGACCCTAGCCCATATCCAAACACCAGAGGCATGGCTCCAAAAATGGCGGCAAACGTGGTCATCATTATGGGTCGGAAACGTAAGGTTGCAGCTTCATAAATGGAATCACGTGTAGATTTATTCTCCGTTCTTTCTGCGTTTAATGCAAAATCAATCATCATAATGGCGTTTTTCTTGACGATGCCAATCAGTAAAATAATTCCAATTAATGCAATGATGCTTAAATCCATTTTTACGAGCATCAGTGCTAACAGCGCACCCACTCCTGCTGAGGGTAGCGTTGAGAGAATCGTGATGGGATGAATCAAGCTTTCATAAAGTATACCAAGGACGATATAAACAGTTAGTAATGCAGTTAATACTAAATAAGTTTCATTGGTTAGGGATTCTTGAAAAGCTTGGGCAGTGCCTTGAAACGTGCCGCGTATTGAGTTCGGTAAATGCATATTATCAACTGAATTGCCTACCCGGGTGACTGCGTCTCCTAGTGCCATACCGGGTAACAGGTTAAATGACAATGTTGCAGCGGGTGCTAAACCTTGATGGTTAACGGATAGTAACGAGGATGACGGCTGGAAACTTGAAAAAGCTGATAAAGGGACTTCTTGTCCCGTGGGTGAGATCACATAAATTTGTTTGAGTGTTTCAGGCTGTTGCCAAAAAGCGGGCGCTACTTCCATCACCACATGATATTGATTCAGCGCTGTGTACATAGTGGAAACTTGGCTTTGGCCAAAGGCATTATAGAGGGTTGCATCAATTTGTTGTGCGGACAGTCCAAAACGTGATGCCATGTCGCGGTCTACATTAATAAAAACTTGTAGTCCATCACTCAACTGGTCACTGTTGACATCCGCAATACCGTGCATTTTTTTCACTTCATTCATTACCAGCGGGGCCCAATGATTGAGCACAGTCAAATTATCAGCCGAAAGAGTAAATTGAAATTGCGCATTGCTAGCGCGTCCACCAATGACTAAGTCCTGGGCTGCTTGCATATAGAGTGCAGCGCCTGTGACCACCGCAAGACGATTACGGATGCGGTTGATGACTTCATCCACCGATAATTTACGTTCAGCAAGCGGTTTTAAGGTAATGAACAATGAACCGGAGTTAGTGGTGTTGCCGCCCGGTCCGTTACCACCAACGATAGCCACTATATTCTGAACCGCAGGATCTTCGTTGACTAGACGAACAAATTCCGTCAGCTTTTCTTTCAGTGCCTGAAATGAAATATTTTGTTCTGCTTGAATGCTTGCAGTGATACGGCCGGTATCTTGTTGCGGGAAAAAGCCTTTAGGAATAACAATGAATAAATAAATTGTAAAAATAATAGTACCAACCATGATAAGTTGCATGAACGCTGGATGCTCTAACACCCACGTTAAACTTTTATCGTATTGAAGACGAACATGGTCAATGAAATGTTTATAAGGATTATTTCGTTTATGGTTACCATTCCTGAGAAGAATAGAACACATCATTGGTGTGACGGTGAGTGAAATCACCATTGATATTAGAATCGCAATAGAAAGCGTTACCACAAACTCATGAAACAAGCGGCCAACAATGCCACTCATAAATAATATCGGAATAAATACAGCTACTAATGATAAGCTCATCGACAAAACAGTGAAGCTCACTTCGCGCGTGCCATCTAACGCAGCACGTTTAGGTTCGACGCCCATTTCAATGTGTCTAGTAATGTTTTCCAATACAACGACGGCATCATCGACGACAAAGCCAGTTGAGATGGTCAATGCCATCATGGATAAATTATTGAGACTATAACCTGCTAATTTCATCACGCCAAACGTACCCAATAAAGACAATGGAACAGCTACGCCTGGAATGAGCATTGCCCGTAAACTACCTAAAAATAAAAAGGTTACTAAAATGACGAGCAAGATGGCAATGATTAACGTGACTTCAACATCAAATAATGACGTGCGAATGGTGGTAGTGCGATCGAGCGCCACCGAAATATCAACAGCGGCAGATACTGACGCTTTTAATAAAGGCATGATGGCGTGCACGCGATCAACTGTCTCAATCACATTCGCCCCTGGTTGCTTGAACAAAACAATAAGTACTGCAGGCTTTCCATTGGATAAGCCAGCGTTACGTAAATCTTCAACCGAATCGACAACGTTTGCCACATCGGATAAGCGCACTGGATTATTATGACGATACGCGATAATTAATGGCGCATATTGATTCGCTTTGAATAATTGATCGCTGGTGTGAATAGTTGAACGCGTTTGTGCGTGCTGCAGCTCGCCTTTGGGGTGGTTTACATTGGCAGCGGCGATGGCAGCGCTTACATCAGTGAGACCAATGCCATAACTATTTAATTGCGTGGGGTTTAACTCAACCCGTACCCCAGGTAGAGAACTGCCGCCTACAATCACCTGACCCACACCGTTAATTTGCGCTAATGTTTGTGACAACATAGTGGAGGCCACATCATACAATTGTCCTGTGTTATAAATAGAAGATGTTAACGCTAAAATCATGATGGGTGCATCAGCCGGATTTACTTTGCGGTAAGTGGGATTTGCCGGTAAATTGGTGGGTAATTGACTCAGTGCCGCGGTAATGGCAGCTTGCACATCACGCGCTGCACCATCAATGTTACGTGATAAATCAAACTGCAAAATAATACGCGTTTGACCGAGGCTGCTGGTTGAAGTCATTTGCGTCACACTCGCAATTTTTCCCAACTGACGTTCTAACGGTGTGGCGACTGATGTGGCCATATTTTCAGGGCTAGCACCCGGCAAGGAGGCAGACACGCTGATGGTGGGAAAATCAATTTGAGGAAGTGGCGACACTGGCAATAGATTAAAAGCAATAATACCAGCAATAGCTAAACCCAACGCTAGTAACGATGTTGCAATCGGACGGTGTATGAATAAGGCGGAGATCGACATCGCTATTCCTCGTTCGGGAGCGGCGGATTAGTCAAACGAATTTGCAAACGCCAGGTTTTCATATGACGATATGCTTTATCAAACAGCACATAAATAACAGGTGTCGTATAAAGCGTTAACAGCTGGCTGACAAGCAAGCCGCCAATAATGGCAATGCCGAGCGGCCGTCGTAATTCTGCGCCGATGCCGGTTCCAATGGCAAGGGGGATGGCACCAAACATCGCCACCATGGTGGTCATGAGGATGGGACGAAACCGTAAAAGCGCGGCTTCATAAATAGCATCAAGTGGAGGTTTCTCATATTTGCGTTCTTGTTCAAGCGCAAAATCAATCATCATAATTGCATTTTTCATCACAATCCCAATTAATAGGATGATGCCAATTAAGGAAATCACGGTGAGTTCGCATCCGGTGAGCATTAAAGCGAGCAAGGCACCTACGCCTGCAGAGGGAAGCGTTGAGAGTATCGTGATGGGATGAATATAACTTTCATACAACACGCCTAAAATAATATAAACAACGATAATGGAAGCAAGCACCAACCATCCTTCGTTGGCCAATGATTGCTGAAAAATTTTCGTTGCCCCTTGAAAATGTGTCTTGACGTTGTCCGGGATATGCAGCGATTGCGTCGTGTTGTTAATAGCGGTGATTGCAGCGCCGAGCGAGGCATTGGGTGCTAAATTAAACGAAATAGTGGCGCTTGGGAATTGTCCTAGGCGGTTAATCAGTAACGGTGTATTTGAAGTGATGATCTTTACAAACGTGCGTAATGGAACGACAGAATTGGCTATCGGATTGGTGGTGCTGGTCAGACTGGTGTTACCAATACTGGTGATGATTGTGTTTGAATTATAACTCGCCGGTGAGTTGGTGGTGTTGGTTGAAGTGGGAGTTGTATTTGTAGTAGTCGAATTAATATAAATATTATTGAGCGAATCCGGTTGCTCTTGTAATAGCGGCGAGATTTCAAGCACCACACGATATTGATTACGCTGCGTAAACATAATAGAAACTTGGCGCTGTCCAAAGGCATCATACAATGTGTCATCAATTTGTTGCGCAGTAATGCCCAGTCTTGATGCCGTATCGCGATCGATGATAATCGATGTTTGCAATCCATTTTCCTGCAAATTGGAGGTGACATCGCGCAATTCCGGTAAGTTGCGTAAGCGATTGACTAGTGTTTGCGTCCATTTTGATACATCCCCTGCATCGGATGAATTGACACTAAATTGATATTGGCTTTTGCTGATTGCGGTGTCCACGGTTAAGTCCTGCACGGGTTGCAGGTAAAGTGTTGCGCCAGGAACTTGCGCGAGTTTTGATTGCAGTCTGTCAATAATATTGATTGCGCTATCATCGCGCTCGGCTAAGGGTTTCAGCGTGATTAACATCCTGCCACTATTCAATGTGGTATTGGTGCCGTCAATGCCAATGAATGATGATATGTTTTCAACAGCAGGATCAGATAGCACCGTGTGAGCTAGTGCTTGCTGACGGTCCATCATTCCCGCAAAAGAAATTTGTTGTGATGCATCCGAGACGCCTTGAATGATGCCCGTATCTTGCAAAGGAAAAAACCCTTTGGGAATCATATAAAATAAAATGCCCGTCAGACATAGCGTGACAATGGCAACCATGAAAGTCAGTGCTTGATGGGCGAGTACCCAGCTCAATGATTGTCCGTAACGGGTAATGACATTCTCTTGTAAATCCAAGGCCTTTTTTTCAAAGACATTTAACTCGTTGCGTTTGTGACGATGCAACAAGCGAGCGCACAACATGGGTGTAAACGTGAGTGAGATAAACGCAGAAATTAAAATGGTTACCGATAAAGTAATAGCGAATTCTCTAAATAATCGTCCAATTAAATCACTCATGAATAATAATGGAATCAAAACAGCAATCAATGAGACAGTTAACGAGATAATGGTAAAGCCAATTTGCTTCGCGCCTTTAAAAGCAGCTTGCATGGGTTCCTCACCTTGCTCGATGTGGCGCGCGATGTTTTCAATCATCACGATGGCATCATCCGCCAAAAAACCAGTGGCAATAGTGAGCGCCATCAAGCTTAAATTATTTAAACTATAACCACAAAGATACATCACACCAAAGGTACCAATCAGTGATAAGGGCACAGCGATACTAGGAATGAAGGTAGCGGGCAAATTTCGTAAAAAAAGAAAGATAACTAAGATCACCAAACCAATGGAAAACATCAAATCAAATTGCACATCAGCAATAGAAGCGCGAATAGTCGTGGTGCGGTCTGCAATCAAGGTGATATTAATGGCGGGCGGCACGCTGTAACGTAATTGTTCTAATAAATTTTTTATGCGGTCTGCGACCGCAATAACATTAGCGCCCGGTTGTCTTTGTATATTCAAGATAACAGCGGGCGTGGTATTAAGCCATGCAGCTAACTGCGTATTTTCAGCGCTATCAATGACATTCGCAATATCAGCAAGTCGTACCGGCGCGTTGTTACGATAAGCGATAATCAACGGTTTGTAATCAGCGCTTGAGAGAAGTTGGTCATTCGAATTGATTGTATAGGCTAAACGTTTGCCATCAAAATTGCCTTTCGCCGCATTCACATTGCCTGTGATGATAGCGCTGCGCACAGCTTCAAGCGTTAACCCATAGGCAATTAATGCAGTGGGGTTCAATTGCACGCGGACGGCGGGGCGTTGTCCACCACTAATACTAACGAGGCCTACTCCTACTTGTTCCGAAATTTTTTGTACCAAGCGGGTATCTGCATAATCTTCAACTTGCGTCAATGGCATGGTTTTAGAAGAGAGTGCGAGTGTGATGATAGGCGTGTCCGCTGGATTGATTTTGCTATAAATCGGTGGGATGGGTAAATCAGTGGGTAAATAGCTTGAAGCGGCGTTTATCGCTGCTTGTACTTGTTGCTCGGCTACATCCAAACTCATGCTAAGCGCGAATTGAAGCGTGATAATCGATGCGCCATTTGAGCTTGTCGATGTCATTTGATCAAGACCGGGCATTTGTCCGAGTTGCCGCTCTAAGGGGGCGGTGACAGAAGAAGTCATTACATCAGGACTAGCCCCTGGATAGAAAGTGGCGACTTGAATGGTGGGATAATCGACTTCAGGCAGTGAAGACACGGGGAGTAATTGGTAAGCGAGCAAGCCGGATAGAAGTATGGCAAACATCAAAAGCGAAGTGGCAATGGGCCGTTCAATAAAGGGGCCGGAGATGCTCATAGAAAAAAGCGCCAGAATGGTTTTTTAGCTTGGGCAGTCAGTTTTGCTTTGACCGCAGGTTTCAGTAGTGCTTGTGAATGAGGCGCAACTTTAACGGATGCGCCATTCGTCAAGTTATCAGCGCCTTCAATGACGACTAGCGTGTTCGGTGTGATACCCGCAGAAAGGGTGGTATTACCCCCGGAGACAATCCCAACTTTTACCGCTGTCGCCGTCACCGTTAAATCATCATTCAGCATATAAACAAAAGGGCCGTTTGCACTGTATTGAATAGCTTCGGTGGGCACAACGGTGGCATTCATGAGCGTATGGACTAATAATTTGATATTAACAAATTGACTGGGGAATAAGCGGTTATCGTCATTAGCAAATTGGGCCCTCAATTTGACGGTGCCTGTGGTGGGATCGATTTGATTATCAATAGTTAATAATTTTCCAGTGGCCAATAAGATATTCTGGTTGCGATCATACGCTTCGACCTGCAAGACGGTATTGTCATACACTTGCTTTGCGACTTCTGGGATATTGTCTTCAGGGATCGTAAAAATAACAGTGATAGGATTTAGCGTATTGATAATCATCAAACCGCTAGTATCGCTGGTTTGTACAAGATTACCGGGGTCCACTAAGCGTAAGCCCACACGGCCATTGATGGGTGAGGTGATGCGGGTATATATAAGGTTGACTTTGGTTGCATCAATCAGACCTTGATCGGTTTTGACAGCCCCTTCGTATTGTTGTACCAATGATTCCTGCGTTGCTAATGTTTGTTGTGCTACAGAGTCTTGACGCCATAAACGTTGATAACGTTTTAAATCAACGCCGGCGTTGGAAAGTAATGCCTGGTCGCGCTTCAACTGTCCTTCATATTGCACGAGTTGCGCTTCATAGGGGCGTGGATCGATTTCCGCTAGTAGCTCGCCTTCTTTAACTAATTGCCCTTCTTGATATAACACGCGCATCAAGATGCCATTGACTTGGGTTCGAACCGTCACGCTATAAGTTGGCGTGACATTGCCAAGGGCTGTGATATAAACCGGTACATTTTGATGATGAGCTGCCGCTAACACGACTTGCACCGCCACCCGGTTGTCTGATTTTTTATGCTGTACTTTGTTGTAATGCCGCATCCAGCCTAGACAAACAACAATGATCAGAAGGATAACCCAAAAGAAAAGCCGACGATGTAAAGGTTGTCTAGCAGGTTTACCTGATGGGGGCAATTGAGGTTTGTCCATCTATAGTTACCATTCCCTGTGTAGTGGCAAGAGCAATATGCCAAATCAACTTGCTACTTAGTCTAAGGGGTTTAGATTATTTTATAAAGAAGATACTAGGGGGATGTACCCCATATAATTTTGGGGTCAAGTCTCTCCTTAACGAATATTAAATGCACGATAAGAAAGGAATTGATGTAATTTTTTTCGTTAAGGAGAGACTTGACCCCGTTTCTTGACCCCGTTTCGTTTTAGCAAAGAGGAGGATTATGGCATCAATAGCAAAGAGCTGGACTTAATTTTAAAGTAGCAACACGCCATGCCAGATAGCGAAAAAACGGCTATTGGGTCCTATAAACCTAAAGTTTAAAAATAAACCGCGAGAAACGTAAAAAATGACTTTCTCTCAATAGGTTACGTAGACCAGCTCCAAACCCAGGCTCTGCTATACTTCTAATGAAGCGCTAAAAGGTAGGCAGCCTATGATTAAATTGCCAAAAAAAATTTATTTAACTGCGATGGGTAAGCATTGGAGCGTTTCCTATGCTCACACGCCTGGTAAATTAGCATTGATTGAATTTCCACATTGTAAACTGGTTATTTACGGCAAACATCACTCTAAGCGCGCTGTTATTAAATTTTTACTTAAGTGGGTTAAATTTAAATCGTTAGGATATTTAAGCGCATTATCAATTAAATTAAATCGTAAAATTAAAGTTAAATATAAGAAGTTAAGAGTGCGGCCACTGACAGCAGGGTGGGGACGCTGCGCATCAGACAAAACTATTAGCTTAAATTATTATCTTATTTTCCTGCCACCCATGCTGGTTAGACATCTTATTATTCATGAATTATGCCATATAAGATATTTGGATCATTCCCCTCAGTTTTGGAAAGAAGTGGCGAAATATGATAAGGGCTGGAAGAAAAATAAAGAGTCGCTTTATGTCGCCGATATTTATATTCCTAAATGGGCGATGTAGTTTGGACATCTATCTCATTCAGTTCCATCTCAATTTATCAAAATTAAGCATCAGTAATTTTTGCTTGGCGAAAAGCTCTCTTTACTGCTCGATAAACATTATCAAATTCAGACAGGCTTGCCATTTGCGCAGAAAGCCTGGTTTCCCAGGTTTTTTTGAGGCGCGCTTCTTTTTTAGAGAATTCCTCACGGACTTCATCCAGCTTCTTACCTCGATGGGTAAGCTTTGCATTAATTGCTTCCAAACAATCACCTAACTCTACTGAACGGCTTTGCTCTGTGAGATACCAAAGATCATAAAGATCGCGGGGTTCTGTTCTTGCTCGATCAAGAAGTGCTACAGTTTTTTCGGTAGCAATTTCACAAAGGGAATACACTAGAATTTTCTCTCCTTCGGGAATGTCAGTAAATTCATCGTAGCTTTTAATTACAGCAAGCTCTTCAGGCGTATAAAAAACTCTTTCCTTGATCGTTATGTCCACTTTAATTTCTTTAGGAGTGAAAGTAGTGGGGAGCGGCCCTTCATACAAAAGATAAAATGTGTAGCTGTTTTGATGAGTAGCAGGATCTGGGCGTGAAAATCGAATAGTAATATTCGAGGCTCGTTTTACTTCTTCGTATATTGGCTCAAGTTCCTGCTTTAGCTCCTCAAAGGAGAGCGATTGCAAAAGTGTAAAATCAAGATCTTCTGAAAATCGATACTCGGAAAAATGGCATCGTCGCAAAGCGGTGCCACCTTTAAATGCGAGTTTATTTCGAAGACGCGAACGTGACAGCCCAACTAAAAACCAAGCAATACAGTAATCTCGCTCCAGTATATTCTCTGGTATACGTCTGCCTCCTTGCTCTCTTAGCAGGCGGTTGGAAAGTTTAGAAATCTGACTTTGTGGAATCATTAATTATGTTCCTCTTATAGCAAGAAGTTCTTCTTGCGGGATATTCAATCTTAATCGCCACTTTGCTATATGGCGACCCTCTGCAGGAAGCTCTGGGTCAAGCAATTGGTATGTAGAAGTGAGCTTTGTTTGTAGAAACTCCCAATGTATGCGCGAACCAATTTGGTAAAGTTCCATTAGATAGCCAAGTCTTCTAATTACCGCGCCTACATCTAGCTTGACTGCGTAATCGATAATTTTTTGTGGGTCAATTGCCTGATGTTTTATGGAAAAACCTTTCGCTACCTCAGAAAATCCCCCGCAATATGCAGGCTGTTTTAAACCATCTAGCAAGGTCCGTTCCAAATCACTGACACAAACTTTCTCATTTTTATCGATCCATATTTCTGTGATACCAAATAGATCATCTGGCTTACAACGCACAAATCGAAATTCAGTTCCTTGAATCGTTTGAGAACGTATCATCTTAGGTGAGCTTACATAAACGATAAGTTGAGGTTGGGTTATCATTTGGTGCAGATCAAATGCAGAGCCATGAGAAAGATAATATTCTTCTTTAGTGTTTTTATGTCCACTTAGTATTAACTCGCGCGCTACGATATAAGGATTACCCAAATATTCTCGCTCAAAACCCAATTCAAAAGGAACAAGACGGAAAATCCCCGATTTTAATCGAGTAACTATTCCGTTATTAATCAGCTGAGAGAGTACCTTGGAGGCGGATGCGCGTCCGCCTAAGATTTCTATCGCTTCCTGAAAATGAAAAATAGGACGGTTACGACTATAAAGTGTCGTAATTAAGCGGCCAGCCAAAGGGCCTAGCGTTTTTAGGATATCATTATCATTTGTGTGCATGGCAACCCTTACATGGGTATATTATGCACTTAAATTATAACATTTTCACCAATTAATTATAATTTAAGTGTAATTAATGCCTTTTGTAGGGTTTATTTGCACTCAAATGATAATTTACTATTAACTGTATGAATTTAGAATAAAAATTACACCTTCATCAAGTTGGCATAGCTTGGTAAAGCAACCCTGGACATATAAAGCATGTCCAGGCTACATTAATTGTATTGTTGCCAGTCAGAAGGGATCGGTAGTGAAGAATTTGGAAATTAAGCATGTATTTCTACTCTTTCTCTTGGTGTTTTTTGCACCTGCATCTTATGCCTGGGATCATTCGATAGATATTGGATATGGTTATTCACATGATCCAAGACATGCTAAATATCATTACTCTGGCTTTTTATTAACAGGCGATTTGTTTCCTCTGTATAGTACGCCAAAAACACGTTGGTCACTCAATGGCGCTTTGGGTCAATGGCATGCTACCACACCGCATAATAAACACTTAACGACAGCCGCTCTTTCTTTTGCATTGCGTTATTATCCTTTTTATCGTGAAAATAACTATCCATCTTATCTGTTGGGGTCGGTAGGCCCTGCTTATCTTTCAAATCGAACATTTGGTAAAAATACGCAAGCCAAAAATCTTAGCTTCCAATTTAATCTTGGCTTGGGTAAGGAATTTGCCCCCTTTGATGTCAATTTTCGTGCGGTACACTATTCAAATGCTTACTTGAGAAGACCGGATGAGGGTTTTACAATCCTCTATATGCTTTCGATAGGTTATTTATTTTGATTTGCACTACATCACGCGTTTTATTATAGGTCTCATCTTGCTCAATACGCTTTCTTTTATCTCAAAAAGCATGTACCATAGATGCCACAATAATAAAAAATGAACAATTAATAACCAAGGCCTACGGGGTTAAATAATGCAATCGCATCACGCTACATCGGCTAATTCTTCTCTACCTGAGGGTAAAAAGTTACAACTCCAATCATTTTTAGCGAAAGAATTTTTCAACGCTAAAGATATCGCAGCCATTGAGAAACAATTAGCTGCTCTCCTAGTCGAGTTAAATGATGTTCGTGACGTTAATGAAATTAGATCACTGAGTAGCTTTATAGCAATAATTAAATTAATAATTGAGTTAGCAAATAATGTGTTGGAATATGTAGCAATACAAGAAATAAGTATCTCGTCACACATTAGAAAGCCTATTTCAAATTTAAAATCTAAGTTAGAAATATTACTTTCAAAAAACATTGAATTGACCAAGTCTTTTGAAGAAAAAGAAGAGCTGCATCAAAAATTAGTATCATCCCCCTCGTTGCGTCTAGTTGATACGCATGCGGAATTCTTTCGATCCCGGTCGGCGGAAGACCTAAATATATTTACGAAAGATATTACTTCGTTTCGTAAAGTTAACGAAAAACTTTTAATAAAAATAGCGGTCTTTAGTAACAACTTTATCAAAGAAAATATTCTTCTAGATCATTTTGAGGGCCAGTTAGCTATTTTGGGCAATGCGGATGTAGCGTTTTATGCTACCAAGGGTGTAGAGGCATTAACTCAGCAAAAAACAAAAATTAGTCTTGATGGTTTCATGAATGCATTTCGCCGTTGGAAAGAAATGCATAAAATGGAATTATCATTGATTGTGCCTACCTATGCATTAGTGAAAAATATCGGCACACTTCATTCTGAACTCCGTAAACATCAAATGCTCGAAGCCTATCCGCAACTGGCTGGTGTTGAAGTGTATATGGAGCGCTTTATGCCAAACGCAATAAAAGTCAGATTGCGCGTAAGCAATGTAATGGGCGTGCTCGTATTTGCGGATAAGATAGACAGATTATATGAATTACAGCTTGATAAAATTCGCACGAACCAACAACTAACGTACGCACGCAGTCACATGCGAGAACGCTCCAAATCAACAAACGATTCTATCCGGCTTACTCCAACCGCAACAGTCGTCCATAGCGGAATTTATAAAACAAACCCATCATCAAAGGCATCAACAAGTAAAAAAGAAGCCCCTGCACGCGATAAACATAAAAGTTTAATGGTCAGCAGCAGAAAAAAACATGTATACAAACGTTCGATGTCACAAGGTCAATTGCTATTTAGTCTGCATATTCGAAAGAATGAGAAGGGTGATGATAACGCGAAGCATGTTAGGCGGAATAAGAAAGGAATGGGGTCGGGTGCAACCTAGAGTATAAATAGCTAGTTATAATTCCTTTAACAATCTGTTATCTTACCCGAATCGCAAACTGTCGTGAGTAGCGCTCGCTCCGACCCTTTCTTCTAATCTGTGGAAGTTAGTATTAGCGTTATTTGATAACCCATCATTTATAAAATGCTTCGCATGCTTGAGCTCATTCTTCACCCCGTGTGATGAAGATTCAGTCTCAGACAGCAATGGAGCAAAACTTAATTTGTAATCTGTCTTTTTGTAATCAAATGCAGGTGTTGCACTAAACCCATCAATTATTCTCCCTATGCGGGAGAAGATGCTGCCCACAATGCCAGCACTGGTGGTGGCAATTAACATGCCGGCGATGACGCCCACCAAGCCTGACAATAAGAGCGGATTAGTAGTGATAATAAAACCTATAACAATGCCACTTATCACTAAACCTAAAATAAAGCCTACTAAAGAACCACCGTATTCAAATTTACGTTTTTTAACGGTTTCGGTGACGCTTTCGTTGTTACTGATAAATTGCGCACGAATAAAATTAACACCTTTTGCGGCATAATCAGAAGAAGACGCAAGACCACTTGCTACACTCAATATGAAAATGATGCCAGCAATCCAAGCAGGGATCGCGGCCCCGCCTGAAAAGAAAGAGGTAATCCCTACCACTGAAATCATGGACGCGGTACAGGTGGCGAATAAAACAATTCCAAGTGTAAAACCTATCAGTCCAGCAGTTGCCACAATCATTTTTTCACTAAGAGGACGCGAGTTTTTATCCGCGCAACGACCAATACGGTTTCCTAAGCCTGCGAAAATATTAATTTGTCTAAAAGTAAATAATAGGTTTGCAACAGTATATAAACTGGATGCAAGTGGTACAGCAACGCGCATGACAGAGAGCCCAATTCCTACTGCAATGCCAACGCACAAGCCAATGACGGTTCCGCCGAGTTCAAAATTTCTTTTAGGCCAGCCTTTGACATTTCTGATCATATCGGAGAGGTTGCCAAAATAGGCAGGCGTTGCTAGTTGGTTTGCAAAGAAGGTGGGAATACTGATGAGTGAAATAAACCAATTTGAAAAAATTAAATCTTGAGCGCCTATACTGATCAAATAAATAAGCAGCGCAGAAGTAAGGGGGAGGGTTACGAGCAATGCTTTTACGTAAAAATCTAATCGATTAAATTTTTTCCGTAATCTTTTAAACATCGTCTATTACCTTAGTGACAGCCCTGCGTATCATACTAGAAATACGCAGGCCCGCAATGGCTGCCGCGATGACAATACCCGTTAGGACATCAATTATTGTACACGGACACAAGATGGCCATCATCTAACTTATCGCCGATTGTGTTCGCAATCACTAAAGCAGTTTCAATCTTCGCATCAGGCTTAAATAGCCAGAAATGACTAAGCAAAGCGGAAGTTGAAACACCCGTTAATGCAGAGCCAGCGGCAACACCTATCCCTACCCCTGAATATGCGCCTTGAATTAGACCGGTTACGCCGCCAACCACAGTCCCTGCTGGGCCGCCAAACAGTGTGCCGAGTATAGCGCAGAAACCAGTAACAGCAGCAGCTACCACAATGGTAACAACCGCGGCAATGATAATAGCAACTAGCGTATCAAGAAATTTGGTTAAACCGTCTGTCTCATTACATTGTGATTTAAATAACTCAACGGCTTCTAATTTCCTTTCAAATATAGTGTCGCGGTTTCCCAATTCTTTTTCTAAAACCTTATTTAACATCTGATACGTATATTGACATAACTTCATAGCATCGCTATCCATAATTTGATCATCAGTTTTGTTTGCAATTTTCTGCTCTGTCGTATCTGTCATTATTAAATTTAACAAATAATTTAGATGAAGTTGTAAATCATCATTCTGACTGATGGTGCTAACCAACTCACCCAGTTCAAGTATTTGTAATGCGTATTCTGCTTCAGCCAATTTTGGCGAGAATATAGTGATACTGTTTAGCATCACATCAGCAGGCACACGGAGGTTTACTGCTTGGTTGAAGTCTGAAACAATTTCGTTAACAGCATTAAAATGTTCAACCATACTACCGTTTAATTCCGAATTTTGCTGATCTTGTTCAGATTCTTGTAATGCAGTTTTCACTTCATTCAGAAAGCCTTTAAGTTTAGCTAGCCGTTGCATGGGTTGATAAAGCAATGTTGTAATACTTTCTACGGGAACATCAGGTAAGTGTCTCTGTACGAATTTTCCTAACACGTTCAAATTAAGTGTAATCCAGGCATAGTTTTTTAAACGGTCATCAAGTATCTTTTTTTCACGCTCATTTGTTAATTTGCGATGAATTTCTCGAAATATGTTCCTGATCGATTCCTCAGAGGAGAGTGTTTTATTGGTGATTTCAGGCCATGGATCAGGGGTGTTTGCAATCTCAGTAAAGTGAGCTTTTGCAATAGTCGGAAGTTCCTGCTTAGAATACGGTAACTCTTCTATCTTAATCAGGTTTAATTTTTTCAAAAATTCCCCAGCAGAAGCACTGACGTTATAAGCTGTTTCTTTTAATTCTTTCAGCCCTCTCGCTATTTTAATGAATGGCTTAGGTAATTTTAGATTAATTTCAATACGTTGCACGTTATTCTCCCCATCGGTGTGAATTTCTATATTCAATTCTCGCTATGCTCATCGTTGGCATGGCGTATTAATTGCTGAAAATCATATCACTTGAACCTTAAATTTATCTTAGGAGTGAGTGATTAGAGAGCAACTATTTCAAAGACGAAAACAGAGCGCTTGACCACCGTGCTTTTCTTACTATACTCCGTCTTGTTAATAAAAAAGATTGTTGACTGAATAATAATCAAAAAGGAGTATTGCAATGACAACAGTTCGACAAACGCAACCAACTAAAACAAGTCCCGAATGGCAATCACTGTTAAATGTACTATTAGGTGATGCGGCATCCATGGCAACATTCAGCGAAACAGATGATGAAATTATCATAACACCAGCCAATGATAGTGTGGGTGAGCGTTTAACGTTGCAGTTGTCTTCACCGGAGCAGTTGCAAGCTAATTTGTGGTATACCCTGCGCCAAACAAGTTCACCGAGCGTAGTATTAACGAGTCAAACCCATCCTGAACCGCGCCCATTAGATGAAATCACTGCCGCGCAAATTTTTTCTTCTTTACTTGATAAAGACACCAGTAAACGATTAGGGATATCAGATTGGCAGAAAGTTCCGTCACTGCATTTATTTGTTGATGTCATATCAAAGGAGCAATCTAATTTAGTGTTTATACGCAAAGCGCAAATCGATATTATGCGTAGTTGTTTGTTATCAGCCAGTTTCGCTCAGTTGCGTATTGCAATTAGTCATCAGCCGCGCGCCGCCATTGTAAACATGAAAGATACATCCGTAAAAGGACCTCTCGCACCGATCATTGATCGTTTGTTTGTTGAAAAAGCAGATAATGCAAATGGTTCCATTAAGTTTTATTTCGATATTGCGTTATTGTATCAGTGCATAGTTGCACCCGAATTGATAAGCAAAGAAAGCCGCATTTTCATCAATAAGCGCAATTTAATTAATTATTTGTGTAGCATAACGCAATCTGGCGTTTTATTAGAGCGACTGTCAGAAAACACGGCCAAACCTGTGTTATTTAACACCTTGCAAGCGCTTGCCGTTAGACCGCATCAGCATCATGTGGTAATGATGGACTGTTCGCACTCGATGGCCGGGAATTTTAATCAGCATATTGAAAAAGTCATCGAATTTATAGACAACCTGCGCGAGTATGATAATACCGCTACAATAGATATATTTCCTTTCCAGGATGCAAAGCATATTTTAATGTCGCGCCGTTTTAATATTAATGACAAAACGAGCATAGATTATTATTTGAAAGGATTGCGAGCAGATTTCGGTACTAATTTATATGGCACAGTGCAGGTAGTGTTAGCGGAAATAAAATACCGTGTAAATGAAAATGTATGTTTATATATATTTTCTGATGGCTGTGATGATCTTTGGTTCTATCCGAATGCAACCAGCGGATTGAAAGCTCAAACAGCAGGACTGGCACGTGAAAATAACCCACCTAAAGTATTTGTTATTCAAATAGGAGATAAAGCTGACGTTAATGCGACCAGGCTATTAACGGAGGCAACATTGGGCACAGCGATTGCTGCCACCTCCTCTTCTGAATTTGAGAAAATATATGAGCATGTGAAAAAAATTAACTTGCCTAGAGAAATTGTTACGTTCATAGGAAAATTAGCAAACCAATTTCGGGAAAGTCGCATTGCTTTATATGCTGGCCAACCAGGTGTGGGTGAGCCGATTACGATACCCGGTGAATTCAGAGTGGTACGAGGTGCGCATACTACCTCTTATGCTGTCTCCTTGGGTGCACCTCAGATCCAAGCAGCGCCGGTTGTTTTGACTTCTGCTCTCACATCGAGTGTTCGGACAAGTTCCGCGATGTATCGCAGACGGAACCAAGATCAACCTGCTATTCCTGGCGATCAGCAATCAGAGGCAAATAAAAGCGCACACGTTCATCGTAAAAGCTTTTAATGTTTCGCGTGCGCTGCTTTGAAAAGCGGGGATAAGCAGGTGTTAATTACCTGCCATTCCCGTGTGTGACATGCCAGACCCTGCTGATATTTTCGCAGCGGGGCTAGCGATTACTTGTCGGTTCATGGACATGTTCGGTGAGGTGCCAACATCAGGGGTTGTACCGGATGTGGCGCAGGCTTGAAGTCCGCAGGTAATAAGACAACTTAACGTGAACATCCTAATTAATTTCATATCAGTCCTTAATAGCAGTTTGATGTTAATCTCTACTGTAAGGGAAAAGTAAAAAAACACAAAGATAAAAAGGTAAAAATTATGCCCAGATTAGACGGTAAAAAAGCGATTATCACTGGCGGCAGTCGTGGTATAGGCAGAGCAATCGCCTTAGCATATGCAAGAAAAGGCGCAGACGTTGTTATTAGTTATAATACACAAATGGAAAAAGCAATCAGTGTCGTCAACGAAATTAAAAACTTGGGTGGACGCGCATTGGCGGTGCAAGCGGATATTACATCTGAGGAAGATCGAAAAAAACTAGTGATAAGGGCGGTAAGCTTTTTAGGTGAAATAGACATTTTTGTTAATAATGCGGGTATTTACAATAGAAAAGATTTTTTAGATATATCAGAAGTTGAGTATGATAAGATGATGGATGTGAATGCAAAAGCTGCTTTTTTTCTCACACAATACATCGTTAAACAAATGATAGTGCAAAAGAAGGGTGGCAGTATTCTTAATATTTCATCATTCCGTGATCGCGCTGTAGGTGAAGGCATGTCACATTATCAAATGTCCAAAGCTGCGCTGACTATTTTCTCTAAATCACTCGCTGTAGAAATGGCAAAACATCGAATTCGCGTGAATACGATTTCGCCGGGTATGATATTAACGGACATGCATAAGGGCATTGATCGAACTACGACAGAATGGGCAGATCGCATTAATTCCATCCCATTAAAACGCGCGGGCGTAACAGGAGATCTTTGTCCATTGGCAGTTTATTTGGTGAGTGATGCGGCTGATTATGTTACTGCAGGGCGTTTTGTCGTGGATGGTGGGCGCAGCACGAATCCTGCTGGAATGCCATTGAGGGCGAAGTTGTAAATTGATATTCTTGCGCAAACAGCAGAAAAAATTGCAAAATAGCAAGATTTTTAATTTTAGAGATGACTATGCCAACCTTGTTGCATTTTGTAGAAAAGACACATCCATTATTACGAGAAGTAATGCCGGATGTTCTGGATTTTAAAGATCCAGCATTACAAGACATCATTACTAACATGTGCTACTCCATCGCGCCAGAACAACTGAAGGCTGCAAACGGCGCCCATGATTCAGCGGCAGGGATGGCAGCAAATCAATGGGGAATAAAGCGGCGGATTTTTATTTTTACGCCGGAGGGGTCAGAAGAAGATAAGCTGAAGGAAGTCATGATCAATCCCTCTTATGTTCCCTATCTGCGCCACCAAGAAACCACACCAAAAATGGAAGCGGCATATGAAGGTTGCTTCTCTGTTCCCTACACGGCCGCAATGGTGAATCGATACGAGGCAATTTTAGCTACTTATTACGATGTGAAAGGAAAAAAGATTGAACGGTTAATGGAAGGATGGGAAGCACGTGTTTTTCAACATGAGACCGATCATTTAAATGGAAAATTAATGGATGGCAAATTAGATAATTTTGCTGGCCCTGATTGTGTAGAGCGTCATATTTTTAAAGATTCAGAAGAAATGATGAATTTTTATCGAGGCAAGTAGCCTGGACACGTTTTTTGTGTCCAGGGTAGTGACTTCGCATACACACTATTCCTATTCCCACATTGACTTCCCTGCAAGCATCAAGCAAAATCCACGCCAGATTTTGAGGAGGGGTTCCCGAGCGGCCAAAGGGATCAGACTGTAAATCTGACGGCTCACGCCTTCGAAGGTTCGAATCCTTCCCCCTCCATTCTGGATACCCGAAACTAGATTTTGCAGCTGACACGCACGGGGAGTTCTTCATTGCACTCCCTCAGATTCTAATTTCTGGTAACTAGAAAAGCGGGCGTAGTTCAATGGTAGAACTTCAGCCTTCCAAGCTGATAGCGTGGGTTCGATTCCCATCGCCCGCTGTATTCTGGATCGCCCACATAGCTCAGTCGGTAGAGCACTTCCTTGGTAAGGAAGAGGTGACCGGTTCGATTCCGGTTGTGGGCTACGATCAGAGCTGGTTTTTAAATTGCGAGAGGAGCGTACTCGATGGCTAAGGCAGTATTTGACCGAACGAAACCGCACGTTAACGTAGGCACGATAGGACACGTTGACCACGGTAAAACGACGCTAACGGCAGCGTTAGCGAGCATATTGGCGAAGAAATTTGGTGGAGAAGCAAAAGCGTACGACCAAATTGACAATGCGCCGGAAGAAAAAGCACGTGGAATCACGATAGCGACCTCGCATGTAGAATACCAATCAGCGAAGCGTCACTACGCGCACGTGGATTGCCCAGGCCACGCAGATTATGTGAAGAACATGATTACGGGTGCCGCGCAAATGGATGGAGCGATTTTAGTGGTATCCGCGGCAGATGGCCCGATGCCCCAAACAAGAGAGCATATTTTGTTAGCGCGCCAGGTAGGCGTGCCCTACATAGTGGTGTACCTGAACAAAGCAGACATGGTAGACGACAAAGAATTATTAGAATTGGTAGAGATGGAAGTAAGAGACTTATTGACTGCTTATCAATTTCCAGGAGACAAGACGCCAATTGTAGTCGGAAGCGCATTAAAAGCGTTAGAAGGCGATGAAAGCGAAATAGGCATTCCCTCGATCATGAAATTAGTGGACGTGATGGATGATTACATCCCCATTCCAGAGCGGGCGATAGACCAACCCTTCTTATTACCAATAGAAGATGTGTTCTCGATCTCAGGCCGCGGCACAGTAGTAACAGGCCGCATAGAGAGAGGGATAGTGAAAGTAGGAGAAGAATTAGAAATTGTAGGATTGAAGCCGACCTTAAAGACAATATGTACGGGCGTAGAAATGTTCCGTAAGTTGTTGGATGAAGGTCGAGCAGGCGATAACGTGGGTGTGCTGTTAAGAGGCACGAAGCGAGAAGAAGTTGAGCGTGGACAAGTGCTGGCAAAACCTGGCACAATAACGCCCCACACGAGATTCGAAGCAGAAGTTTACGTGTTGTCAAAAGAAGAAGGCGGCCGCCATACCCCGTTTTTTAAGGGATACAGACCGCAATTTTACTTTAGAACGACGGATGTGACGGGTGAATGTCAGTTGCCAGACGGAGTAGAGATGGTGATGCCAGGCGACAACATAAAGATGGTGATCACATTAATCGCGCCAGTGGCGATGGAAGAAGGTGTACGGTTTGCAATCCGAGAGGGTGGCCGTACGGTAGGCGCAGGTGTCGTCGCAAAAGTGGTTGAGTAACTCGTTTATAAAGATAGGCCAGTAGCTCAATTGGCAGAGCGGCGGTCTCCAAAACCGCAGGTTGGGGGTTCGAGACCCTCCTGGCCTGATCAGTTTTTAGGTGGGAAAAAAGAGTGAAGTCAAAGGCAAACGTAATGGTTTTGAAGGTAGAAGAGCAGGATGAAAACCGGCTTGATTGGTTGAAGTGGTGCATTGCCGCTGCTTTATTGCTTGCCGGATTGATCGGTAATCATTATTATAGCGCAGTTTCTGTGCCATTGAGGGCGCTTGGCTGGGTGATACTGATGGTTGCAGCCGGTTTTGTAGCCACAAAAACCCAAAAAGGCCGATGGGTTGTAGAGTTTTTTCGTGATTCCCAAATGGAATTACGCAAAGTTGTATGGCCGACTCGTGAAGAAACCATGCAAACAACCTTAGTGGTTGGTGCCATGGTTGTTATACTCGCACTCATTTTATGGGGCTTGGATGGCATTTTGGTTTGGCTGATTGGCTGGTTAACTGGCCAACACGGCTAGGAGCCTGGCTCGGAGTCAATGCTGCTTTTTTGTTTTTAAAAATCTGGTTTTTAAGCGTTAGAGTTTTCGAGGAATTAAATATATGTCAACAGATCAGACAATACAAAAAAAGCGCTGGTATGTTGTGCACGCCTATTCCGGGTATGAAAAGTTTGTCATGCAAGCTCTGCGAGAGCGTATACGCCTAGATGGTTTAGAAGAGAAATTTGGTGAAATCTTAGTGCCAACCGAAGAAGTAGTCGAGTTGCGCGGTGGTCAAAAAAGAAAAAGCGAACGAAAATTTTTTCCAGGTTATGTCTTAGTTGAAATGACCATGGATGAACAAACCTGGCATTTAGTGAAATCCACGCCAAAAGTGTTGGGTTTTATTGGTGGTACCAGCGATAAACCAGCGCCTATTACAGCAAAAGAAGCTGAAACAATTTTACAGCGCATGCAGGATAGCAGTGAAAAACCAAAACCGAAGGTACTTTTTGAAGTGGGTGAAGTGGTGCGCGTCATTGATGGCCCCTTTGCTGACTTTAACGGTGTGGTAGAAGAAGTAAATTACGAAAAGAGCAGATTGCGCGTAGCCGTATTAATTTTCGGTCGCTCAACGCCAGTGGAATTGCAATTTGATCAGGTAGAGAAAGGTTAAGGTTTATAAATGGTAACTATTCGGCTGAGTAGTTACTATAAATGTAACAACCGGGGAGCCTATTTAATTGAGGCGTTTGCACCCAAAAAGAGAGGTGAAACATGGCAACAACCAGAGGCAAAAAGAAAGTAAAAGCGTTTATTAAGCTGCAAATCACAGGCGGTGCAGCAAACCCCAGCCCACCAGTAGGCCCTGCATTAGGTCAACAAGGTGTGAACATCATGGAATTTTGTAAGGCGTTTAATGAAAAAACACAATCGCCTGAAATGAAAGGGAAGCCGCTCCCCGTTGTCATTACTGTATTTGAAGATAGAACGTTTACGTTTATTCTAAAGACGCCACCTGCTTCTTATCTCATTAAAGAAGCAGCTAAAGTCGAAAAAGGTAGCAGCACACCCAATACCAATAAAGTGGGCAAAGTGAATCGAAAGCAGCTTGAAGAAATTGCCAAGATCAAAATGCCTGATTTAACCGCTGCAGATTTAAATGCTGCTGTGCGTACAATCGCAGGCAGTGCCCGCAGTATGGGCATCGAAACGGAGGGCGTATAATATGATGCCTAATACATCAAAACGTGCTCGTGCAACGAATGCACTCTTAACACCTGGTAAATTATATGCTTCTACAGAAGCCTTTGAATTACTGAAGAAAATTCCAAAAGCAAAATTTCGTGAAAGCGTAGATCTCGCTGTAATCTTAGGCGTGGATCCGCGTAAATCTGATCAAGCGGTGCGCGGTTCTATCGTGTTGCCTAAAGGCACGGGTCGTACGGTGCGTATAGCTGTGATCACGTCTGCTGCGAATGCGGATGCTGCTACTAAAGCCGGTGCAGATTTAGTGGGTCTTGAAGATCTGGCTGAACAAGTTAAAGGTGGCAAGATTGAATTTGATATTCTGCTAGCAACACCAGATGCAATGCGAGTAGTCGGTCAGTTAGGTCAAATTCTCGGCCCACGTGGTTTAATGCCAAATCCAAAAGATGGCACCGTGACGACCGATATTGCTAATGCTGTCAGAAACGCGAAAATGGGCCAAGTCCGCTATCGTATTGATAAAGCAGGTGTGATACATTGCACGATCGGAAAAGTTGACTTCGCTACAGCGGACCTCGCTGAGAATCTCAATGCTGTGTTGGGGGCGCTCAAAAAGTCTAAACCCAATACCGCCAAAGGAAATTACTTTAAAAAGATTACGTTATCAACCACCATGGGCCCCGGTTTGCCGCTCGATCTATCGGCACTCGAAGCTATTGCATAATTGATAACAACAGGATTTGACGTGGCTTTGCTAACTCCAATGCCCGTCAGAGACCGTAGGCGCTATTGCTTAATCAGCTCATCTTTGCTGCTCGCGCAGCGAATGATGGTTAGCCTACGCAGATGGTGATACCGAATGGAATGGGTATCGTTTTTTATGATTGGACGAATGGCAATGTCTTACGTGGAGAAATAAATGGTATTAAAGCTGGATGATAAAAAAGCCATTGTGGACGAGGTTGCCATTGTTGCAAAACAGGCGTTATCGCTCGTTGCAGCCGAATATAGCGGATTAACTGTGTCTCAGTTGACTGAGCTCAGAAAATCTGCACGTGGTGCAGGTGTTTATATGCGCGTTGTGCGCAACACCTTAGCCCGTCGTGCGCTCGAGGGAACACCGTTTGCCTGTATGCAACAATCATTAGTGGGGCCGTTAGTGCTGGCGTTTTCGCAAGAAAATCCAGGCGCTGCAGCACGTTTAATTAAAGAGTTTGCAAAGACCAACGAAAAGCTCAAGGTCAAAGCATTAGCGATTGATAATCAGCTATTGCCGCCTGAGGGCTTGGATAGATTAGCAAGCTTGCCTACACGTGATGAAGCTATTGCTCTGCTGATGTCTGTCATGAAAGCGCCAATTACAAAGCTGGCGCGTACATTGTCAGAACCTCACGCAAAATTGGTACGAACGATTGCAGCAATCCGCGATGCAAAACAAGCGGCTGCATAGTTATTTTTGAACATAATGTTAATGAAATTTTAAGTTTGGAGTAAATAGAAATGGCCGTTAGTAAAGATGAAATTTTAACTGCAATATCAAACATGAGTGTCATGGATGTCGTTGAATTAATCAAATCCATGGAAGATAAATTTGGCGTTTCCGCTGCCGCCGCTGTTGCTGCCGCACCCGCTGCTGCTGCCGCTGCTGCCGTTGAAGAAAAAACAGAATTCAACGTTGTTTTAGCTAAAGCTGGCGAAAACAAAATCAATGTTATTAAAGCCGTCCGTGAAATCACAGGCCTAGGCTTGAAAGAAGCAAAAGATCTCGTTGAGGCTGCTCCAAAACCAGTGAAAGAAGGGATTCCAAAAGCCCAAGCGGAAGAGTTGAAGAAGAAACTGGAAGATGCAGGGGCAACAGTTGAGATCAAGTAACGAACTCGCTGTTAAATTAAGTTATTTTTTGACTTTGCTGACGGCAGCGTTTGCCGTCGGCTTTTCCTTTATTTCGCTTTGTAGTTGATCGCACAGCACAGAGGTATCATTCATGGCTTCAGTCTACTCTTATACTGAGAAAAAGCGGATTCGTAAAAATTTCGGCAAACTCCTAAGCGCTATCGAGGTGCCTTCATTGCTTGCGATCCAAATGGACTCCTATCGCAAGTTCCTGGAAGCAGATGGTACCGGTGCAGGGAGCAACAAACTCGGCACAAGTGGCTTGCATGGTGTGTTTTCATCCGTGTTTCCTATCACTAGCTTGTCGGGATATGCAGCGCTTGAGTATGTAAGCTACCGATTAGGTGAGCCTATTTTCGATGTAAAAGAGTGTAAATCGCGTGGGGTGACATACGCTGCGCCTTTACGCGTCAAATTGCGTTTGGTGCATTACGATAGAGAAGCGACTACACCGCATACAGTCAAAGATATTAAAGAACAAGAAGTTTACATGGGCGAAGTGCCTTTGATGACTGAACACGGCACCTTCGTTATTAACGGAACGGAACGTGTTGTTGTTTCACAGCTTCATCGGTCACCAGGCGTTTTCTTTGAGCATGACAAAGGCAAAACCCACTCATCAGGCAAATTATTATTTTCCGCTCGTGTGATTCCTTATCGCGGCTCTTGGCTTGATTTTGAATTTGATCCAAAAGACTGCATCCACGCACGTATAGATCGCCGTCGCAAGCTGCCGGTCACGATAATATTGCGCGCGTTAGATATGTCAGTTGAAGAAATTATTAACCTATTTTTTGAAACAAACGTATTTGATGTTCAAAACGGCAAATTTGTTTTAAATCTGGTATCAGAACGTTTGCGCGGCGATATCGCTTCGTTTGAAGTGAAAAGAGCAGGCAAAGTCATTATTGAAGTTGGTCGCCGTATTACAGCCCGGCACATTGCCCAGTTAGAAAAAGCAGGCGTCAAGGAATTAGATGTACCGACGGATTATGTGTTAGGTAAAGTGTTGGCTAGAACACTGGTGAACCCAGAAACGGGTGAAGTGATTGGTGGTGCTAACGATATTATCACCGCTGATATTATCAAACAGATCATTGCAGCTGGCATTAAACGTTTTGAAACGCTTTATATTAACGACATCGATCGCGGTCCTTATATGTCAGACACTTTGCGTATCGATTCCACTACCAATGCACAAGAAGCACTGGTAGAAATTTACCGAATGATGCGCCCAGGCGAACCACCTACAAAAGATGCGGCAGAAGCCTTATTTAGAAATTTATTCTTTTCACCCGAACGCTACGATTTATCAGATGTAGGCCGGATGAAATTGAATCGCCGTGTAGGCAGACAAGAAATTGTGGGCCCGGGCATTCTTTCTAAACAAGATATTATTGATGTCTTGAAAACCTTAATTCGCATTCGTAATGGCGAAGAAACCATTGATGATATCGATCATTTGGGTAATCGTCGTGTACGTTGTGTAGGTGAGATGACTGAAAACCAATTCCGTATTGGGTTGGTGCGTGTAGAACGCGCGGTCAAAGAACGACTGAGCTTACCTGATATTGAAGCCACTATGCCGCAAGACATTATCAATGCCAAACCTATTTCTGCGGCCATTAAAGAATTTTTTGGATCCAGCCAATTATCACAATTTATGGATCAAAATAACCCGCTTTCAGAAATTACTCATAAACGCCGTGTTTCAGCCTTAGGGCCTGGTGGTTTATCCCGTGAACGTGCAGGCTTCGAAGTCCGCGACGTGCATCCTACACATTATGGCCGCGTTTGCCCTATTGAAACACCTGAAGGACCAAACATTGGTTTGATTAACTCATTGGCAATTTATTCACGTACTAACGAATACGGCTTTTTAGAAACACCGTATCGTAAAGTGGTGAGTGGAAAAGTGTCGGATGAAGTAACGTATCTCTCTGCCATTGAAGAAGGCGATTACATCATCGCGCAAGCCAACGCAACCGTGGATGATAAACGACGTTTAACCGATACACTCGTACCAGTAAGACATCATAATGAATTTACGTTCTCAACCTCTGACCGCGTACAATTCATGGATGTATCACCGAAGCAAATTGTGTCCGTTGCTGCTGCATTGATTCCCTTCTTAGAACATGATGACGCAAACCGCGCCTTGATGGGATCAAACATGCAACGTCAAGCGGTGCCTACACTCAAAACAGAGAAACCGTTAGTCGGAACCGGTATCGAGCATTTAGTAGCAAAAGATTCTGGTGTCACCGAAGTGGCAAAGCGTGGCGGTGTGGTTGATTATGTGGATGCGTCCCGTATCGTGATCCGTGCTAATGAACAAGAAGCAGAATCTGGTAGCACTGGTGTAGATATTTACAACCTAACAAAATACACCCGTACCAACCAAGATACGTGTATCAATCAACGTCCCTTGGTGGCAATCGGTGATGTAATTGAAAAGCATGACGTATTGGCAGATGGACAATCTACCGATACGGGTGAGTTGGCATTGGGTCAAAACTTATTAGTGGCCTTCATGCCCTGGAATGGTTACAACTTCGAAGATTCCATTCTTATTTCTGAACGGGTGGTGCAAGAAGATCGCTTCACCAGTATTCATATCGAAGAATTAACCTGTATTGCGCGCGATACGAAGTTGGGCCCTGAAGAAATCACAGCGGATATCCCCAATGTTAGCGAAAGCGCGCTTTCCAAGCTCGATGAATGCGGTATTGTTTATATCGGTGCGGAAGTGCAATCGGGCGATATCATGGTTGGTAAAGTTACACCGAAGGGTGAAACACAACTGACACCTGAAGAAAAATTACTACGCGCTATCTTTGGCGAAAAAGCATCTGATGTGAAAGACACTTCCTTGCGTGTTCCGACAGGCATGGAAGGTACCATCATTGATGTGCAAGTGTTCACACGCGAAGGTGTGAAAAAAGACACACGCGTACTTGAAATTGAAAACAATGAATTAGCCAAAGCGAAACAAGATTTAAGTGATGAAATGCGTATACGTGAACACGATGTATTCTCACGTATCGAAAAATTATTATTGAATCGCACAGCGGAAGGCGGGCCAAACAAGCTGAAGAAAGGTTCGAAAATCACTAAAGCGTATTTAACCGAATTACCACGTGAAAAATGGTTCGAAATCCACTTAAAAGACTGCATCCACGCACGTATAGATCGCCGTCGCAAGCTGCCGGTCACGATAATATTGCGCGCGTTAGATATGTC
>JABDBV010000003.1:48932-50914 GCA_013288395.1 Gammaproteobacteria bacterium
GTCAAGCAAGCAGCTTGAATCTGCTTCAAAACAACTTAAGAAAATTCGCCTTGATTTTGAAAAAGCGTATGAAGCGAAGCATCAAAAAATCACACAAAGTGATGATTTGGCGCCAGGCGTCTTGAAGATTGTTAAAGTGTATCTCGCTGTTAAACGTCGCGTTCAGCCTGGCGATAAAATGGCAGGACGTCACGGTAACAAAGGTGTGATCTCAATGATTGTTCCAGTTGAAGATATGCCATACATGGCGGATGGGACACCGGTTGATATCGTACTAAACCCATTGGGCGTACCTTCTCGTATGAACATCGGTCAAGTGCTGGAAACACACTTAGGTTGGGCATCTAAAGAATTGGGCCGTAAAGTGGGACAAATGATTGATTCACATCAATCCTCACGTAATATTCGTCAATTCTTGAACTCGATTTATAGCGTAGGCAAAACAAAAGAAAGTCTGACAGGCCTGAACGATGATGAATTGCTGACATTGGCAAAGAATTTACGCCAAGGTGTGCCATTTGCTACACCTGTTTTTGACGGCGCGAATGAAGAAGAAATTAAAACCATGCTGAAATTGGCAGATCTGCCAGAAGCAGGGCAGGCCATTCTCCATGACGGACGTTCCGGCGTTCAGTTTGATCGTCCAGTCACGGTTGGTTACATGTACATAATGAAACTAAACCACTTGGTTGACGACAAAATGCATGCGCGTTCTACCGGTTCTTACAGCTTAGTCACACAGCAACCGTTGGGTGGTAAAGCACAGTTTGGTGGTCAACGCTTTGGTGAAATGGAAGTCTGGGCGCTTGAAGCATATGGCGCAGCTTACACGCTGCAAGAAATGCTGACAGTGAAATCAGACGACGTCACTGGCCGTACCAAGATGTATAAAAACATCGTGGACAGTGAACACTACATGGAATCCAACATGCCGGAAGCATTTAACGTGCTCATTAAAGAAATTCGGTCGTTAGCGATTAACATAGATTTTGATTGATGGATATAAACATCACTTATACCTTAGAGGGGGATTCGCCTTGCAAGACGTATTGAGTCTGGTTAGAACACACAATCAGCCGCAAGATTTTAATAGTATCCGGATTGGCCTTGCTTCTCCCGATATGATTCGCTCGTGGTCGTTCGGTGAAGTAAAAAAGCCGGAAACCATTAACTATCGTACTTTCAAACCTGAAAGAGACGGGCTTTTCTGCGCGAAAATCTTTGGACCTATCAAAGATTACGAATGCTTATGCGGCAAGTACAAGCGCTTAAAACATCGTGGCGTTGTTTGCGAAAAATGCGGCGTCGAAGTAACGCTCTCACGTGTTCGTCGTGAGCGCATGGGACACATCGAATTAGCAAGCCCGGTTGCACATATCTGGTTCTTACGCTCACTGCCATCTCGTATCGGCTTAATGCTGGATATGACCTTGCGTGATCTAGAGCGTGTCCTTTATTTTGAAGCCTATGTCGTGATTGATCCTGGCATGACGCAATTAGAAAAAGGCCAGCTACTCTCTGAAGAAGCTTATTACGATGCGATCGAAGAATATGGTGATGAGTTTGAAGCGCGCATGGGTGCAGATGCCATTCAAGAATTGTTACGCGCCATTAATCTTGACATTGAAGTACCAAAAATCCGTGATGAATTAACCAGAACCACCTCTGAAGCTAAACTGAAGAAGATGTCTAAACGACTGAAACTGATGGAAGCATTTTTGTCGTCTGGTAATAAGCCTGAATGGATGATCTTAAATGTGTTACCCGTGTTGCCGCCAGATTTGCGGCCATTGGTTCCATTAGATGGCGGACGTTTTGCAACATCCGATCTGAACGATTTATATCGCCGTGTCATTAACCGCAACAACCGTTTAAAGAGATTGCTAGATCTTAACGCGCCAGACATCATCGTGCGCAACGAAAAACGTATGTTGCAAGAATCTGTTGATGCATTGCTCGATAACGGCCGCCGTGGTCGTGCT
>JABDBV010000004.1:0-46979 GCA_013288395.1 Gammaproteobacteria bacterium
TATGGTTGCCATATTTCAAGCCTCTTTCAAACCATACGCTTCTTATTTATGGAGTAAAATATCCTATATAGATAAGAAAAATTTTAATAACAACACACTAAACAGAAGGAGTTCAACCATGAGTATCAAATTACGCGTTGGGTTCATAGCGCTTTTTCTTGCACTAAGCTCGATGATGTTGCCAGGGATCGCACAAGCATATTGTAGAGGATGCGTCGGAACCGGCGTGATCTACAACAGCACAACAGGACATTATGTACCAGTGGAAGGCAAACCTGGCATGGTGTATCGATCAGTGGATGGCAAACTAATTCCAGTTGCCTATGGGTATTGCCACCATCGCCTACATCATCATCGTTTAGCCTGTTACCATTGTATGCCACGTGTAACATGTACCGTCAGACCCGCTCACTGGGAAGGGTTCATGGACTGGAAATCTGATAGTAACGTGTGCTTCTACGTAAGATAATTTTTTATCTCACCAACCTAATAGGCTCTGACATCGTTGTTAGGGCCTATTCTCTATAAGCCACTAAATAAACCTAGACATACCCACTACGCCTCTTTACTATTTCATGAATGATAAAGCTGGATAAATTATTCATGGAAAGAAAAATGCACACGCGCTTTTTGAAATTACTTTATCAATGTTTATTTTTTTGCTTTGTTGTGATGTTTACCAGCATGGCAATGGCAACCAGTGTTCCTAATACTTCCTCGAATCCTCGAACATTTCTCGGCCCTAGCGCATCATTAAGTGTTACTAAATCCATGTCGGAAGATTCTGCTTTTTCTCTTGCAGGTGAAGGCGGTCCAAAAATTATTCGCTTGGATGGAACATTGGGTTGGGAGCTTAGTTATTATCAACGCATTAAAGCAACCGCTGAATTTTTACGTGAAAATCTTACCTATTCATTTTTTGATGGCCGCCAAAGCGCTTGGATGAATCAAGGCGCTTTTGGTGTGGATTATCAATACGATTTCCATGAAACCGTTCCATACAATACTAAACTCGATCTGGCAGCTTATGTCTCGCATGCGCCAAGCAGGAATTTAGGTACCTCATCGGGTGTCTATAACAACCAAGGTGCTCCAACGAATTATACTGTCGTACACCGTGTTGCAGGTTCAAATGCAGCAGGGGTGAGTCCGGGTGTGATAGTTACTCCCTGGGAAGGAACCAGTGTTGGTTTGCAAGTGAATTATGACAGTGTGCGTTATAACACGATTAACCGCAGTTCTGCCAACGCTAAAGGCTTGGGTGGCACAGTATTTCTTAATCAAAATATTGTAGACGATGTGGACTTAGGATTATCTGGCGCTGTGCGCGCACCCTATAACGATTATGAAGCGAATATTTCGTGGGGCAATATCCCTTGTTATAGCGGTCTTTGGAAATTTAAAATCTACGGTGCGTATACTATTGGAAAAAATTCACTGCCCACTACTTACGATATTGGTATAGGCGCAGACTTTTTAGCAGATGCGTTCGAACAAGTGCAAACCACACCACCGCCGCAACCAATGCCTCATTATAAGGACATGCGATATAAAGACATGAAACCTATTTATAAAGATCAAGGTATCGTGCCGCCAGTTGAGTGGGAAGAAACAGAAGCAACGAATAAAGATTTATTAAAATGGACATCCATACCCGCTGTGCGGATTCCAACTGTGTTGACGGTGACGGATGGAAAATTGAATATGAATTTGATATGTGTTGCACCTACACTTTTGGCGGCCATTCTTAATCAGGGTTTAATTGTGGGGCCGCCTTATTCCTTTAATGTCGCACCTAATTTTTCTGGAACTAGCTTGACGTTTGCGCTTAATTTCCCTGTTGGATGTACTAACGGTGGCCCTGTCAATTGTAATGTTTGTGCGAGTATATCCGGCAGTACGGTAACGGTGACCAATGTTTGTGATGATATAACCATGTCTATTACGGCATCTAATCAGTGCGGATCAGTGACCTCTAATACCTTTACTGCGTTCACATAATGCATCTTACATTTTAGGCATTTTCGGTTTGGAATTGAGACAGCAGTGCATCCAGTTCTTTCATGTTGCGATAATGAATGACTAATTTGCCTTTGCCTTTGGCATTACATTGAATGGCAACACGCAAACGTAGCTGGCGCGCCAGGCTTTCTTGTAAATGCAAAATGTCAGGATCGAGCGGTCGTTCAGTACGTTTAGGTTCATTGGAAAGTAGTTGACGTACTAAATTTTCTGTTTCTCGTACGGATAATCTGCGGTTGACGATGATGCTGGCTGCTTCTTCTTGCAATGGTTCAGGTAAAGTAATTAATGTTCTGGCGTGTCCCATTTCGAGTTCGCCGCGTTCTAATTTATTTTTCACATCCGTTGGTAAAGTCAGTAAACGCAGCAAGTTCGTAACCGTGGTGCGTGATTTACCAATGGCATCGGCGACTTGCTGATGTGTCATGCTGAATTCTTCAATGAGGCGGTGCAATGCAATCGCTTCTTCTATGGGATTTAAATCTTCGCGCTGGATGTTTTCAATTAAGGCTATAGCAACAGCTGCTTCATCTGGAATGTGACGGATGATGGCAGGCACTTCGGTTAAGCCAGCCAGTTGCGCGGCACGCCAGCGTCTTTCTCCTGCAATAATTTCATATTTGTCACCGACTGGGCGTACAATTAATGGTTGGATGATGCCTTGTGTGCGTATGGAATTGGCCAGTTCTTCTAAGGTGTTTGGGTCCATTTCCCGGCGTGGTTGGTATTTTCCACGCTGTATGTGGGTAACGGGGAGTTGAGCTAGCTTTTCTTGGGAGGCGTGTTCGGTGTCAGCTGGCTGATTTTCCTGCGCTTCCTTGCCTGAATAGGCCAACAGGGCATCTAACGATTTCCCAAGACCACGTTTTTTTACCATAATGGAATCCTATGTGACTAGCATGCAAGAAGTTTTAAACATCTTAATCAATCATCAGGAGAAATGGAATGACGTTCCCTCCCGTTGTCAGAGTTTTTTTCGCGCTCGACTTACCAGCTGATACAAAGGAGACCTTAGGTAAGTATGTTAGTAGCATCAAGAAACGTTCAAAATCTAACGCAATTCGCTGGGCAAAGCCAGAAAATTTGCATATTACCTTGCAATTTTTAGCTGAAGTGCGAAGTGAGCATATCAAAAAGTTAATTGAAAACGTGAAAGAGGAAATGCTGAGGTCCTTACAACATTTATCGCTAACGATAGGATCGATCAAATTATTTCCAAGTCCCTATCGACCCAGAGTGATTGTGTTGGATATTGCGCCTCAAGATCAGCTGGCAGAGTTAGCTGCCCACATTGGCCGTGGGATTCTTGCAACCCACTATGAAGTGGAAGACCGGCCGTTTCGGGCGCATTTGACGCTAGGCAGAATCAAACATCCGCATGGGTTGGATTTACGGTTTTTATCGGAGTTTACTGATCCTCAGATTGACGAGATTGAAGTGACGGAAGTTGTGCTATTTAGAAGTGAACCGCATGAAGATGGGTCTACTTATACGGTGATTGAAAAATTGGAGTTGGGAGAAGGACAGGGGTGAGGGTGGTGGACGTCTGCAGTGCCTCGTTGTAGACTCTTTCGATCATGAATAATACTTATCACGTAATCAAAGACCCCGTTCACGGCACGATGCAATTTACGACGCTTGAAGATGCGTGGGTGAAGCCTTTCATCGATAGCCCAAACTTTCAACGCCTCCGTCATATTAAACAATTGGGACTTGGGGATGTGATTTTCCCAGGGGCAGTCCATAGCCGCTTTAATCATTGCCTTGGGTGTTGTTATGTCGCGAGCCAAATTGCTCAAAAGGTGGGTTTTGCGGATGAAGAACGCCAGCTGGTGATGATTGCCTGCTTGTTGCATGATCTAGGCCATGGCCCTTTTTCGCACGCGTTTGAGGGAATTTTTAAAGATAAATTAATTCGGCACGAAGATTGGACGCCTTATTTTCTGGCAGATTACAACACTGAAGATTTTTTTTCTGCCTATAATCAGCGTAATCCGCGTTTTCCATTGAACAGCGAAAAATTTGAAGAAATTGCCAACATGATTATGCATCGGCCTGTGGAAAAACGCATGTTGGCGGATGTGGTGTCTTCGCAACTGGATGCGGATCGGTTGGATTATTTGCTGCGGGATAGCCATTTTTGCGGAGTACGTTATGGCGAATTTGATTTTCGTTGGATGTTGCACTGTCTTGCAATTGTTAATTCCTATAGCGGTGAGAAACGATTAGGCATTACACATAAAGGCATAGGTGTGGTGGAACATTATCTGATGGCGCGGCGTTTGATGACGCGTAATATTTATCATTCACAAAAAAAATTAGCGATTGAATCTTTGTTAGTGCAAATGCTCGCCACCCTTGCAGGAACGCTTGAACACGAAGCAACCTATGCGTCGATGCGGGAAACGCCTTTAGCTAAGTTTCTGATGGCAGCGAATCAGTTTAATCTGACTTTAGACAGCACCACGAATACCAAACAATTAAAAAATAATTTTCTAGTAGAAAATCAAGAAAATTATAAGACACTCTGTGATTATGATGTATTTACACTCATCAAACAATTAGCAGAGAGAAAGGATGATAACCCGGCAACGCAAATTGCAAAGCGTTTGCATCATCGGCAAATGCCTAAAATAATACGCTTGGATGAAGTGCGGTTGCCAAAAGCTGAAGCGGATTTACGCGAGTTTAAAACAAAATATCAACAAGATTTTCAAGATTGGCAATTGATGATTGTGCAAACACCTCATCAATCCTATAGCGGTGAAGACGATCCTATCTTGGTGGTTAACGAACAAAATGTCATTCAGCCTATTGGTAATTATTCCATCATGATTAATGCGATTTCCGATAAACTAGAACATATCGCATTTTTATGCGTGGATAAAAAAATTGAAAATGACAGACGTGTTTCTGCCTTTATTAAAAATTTGCAAACCTTGTGGGTGGCATCAGCGTAAGAGGTGTAAAAAATGGCAACTCAAATAGTCATTCTTGCCGCGGGGCAAGGTAAGCGCATGCATTCTGTGATACCCAAAGTGTTGCATACGCTGGCTGGCAAATCATTGTTGGAACATGTGATTGATACAGCGTTACGCGTATCAGATGAGACAGCGCCCATTATTATTAATGGCCATCAAGGCAGTAAAATTGTTGATGCGCTTTCACATTACAAAGTGCGCTGGATAGAACAAAAAGAACAATTAGGTACGGGTCATGCACTGCTGCAAGCATTGCCTGCTATTTCTGATGATAGTCGTGTGTTAGTGCTTTATGGTGATGTGCCGCTTATCTCTCTACAAACATTAAAAACATTGATTAGCCAAACACCTAACAATGCGATAGGCATGTTAACCGCGCATTTGCCAAACCCGACAGGTTATGGCCGTATTAAACGCAACAAGCAGAACCACATTGTTGGTGTGATTGAAGAAAAAGATGCAACGCCGGATGAGCAGTCTATTACTGAAATTAATTCGGGTATTTATCTCGTCCCTGCGGCTTATTTAAAAAAATGGCTGCCATTATTAAAAAATAAGAATGCGCAAAATGAATATTATCTGACGGATATTATCGCGCTCGCTGAAAAAGAACATATTTCTATTCATGCTGTAGCACCACAATACATAGAAGAAATTCTTGGTGTGAATGATCGTTTGCAATTAGCGCAATTGGAACGTTTTTATCAAAAGCAACAAGTGGAAAATTTTATGCGGCTAGGCGTCACGTTTTATGATCCTGCGCGCTTTGATTTGCGTGGAGTGGCTGAGATTGGCCGTGATGTGACTATTGATGTGAATGTAATCTTGGAAGGCCGTGTGGTGATTGGGGATGAATGTGAAATTGGCCCCAATGTGATTTTACGTAATACAGAAATTAGTGCACGCACGAAAGTCAGAGCAAATAGCATCATTGATGGCGCGGAAATTGCATCAGATTGTTTGATCGGCCCGTTTGCGCGTATTCGTCCGGGCACGGTGCTGACGTCCCATGTGCACGTAGGTAACTTCGTTGAAATCAAAAACAGTGTGATTGGTGATCGTAGCAAAATTAATCATTTGAGTTATGTGGGCGATAGTGAGATCGGTAAGCAAGTGAATATTGGTGCGGGCACGATTACTTGTAATTATGATGGCGTGAATAAATACAAAACCATTATTGGTGATACAGCCTTTATTGGTTCTAGTACTCAATTGGTCGCGCCGGTTCGGATTGGTGAGGGTGCAACGATAGGTGCTGGTTCTACGATTACAGAAGATGCCCCCTCTCACCAATTGACGGTGGCCAGAGCGCGACAACAAACGATTAAAGATTGGAAAAGACCGATAAAAAAAGAAGAGTAGGTGGAGTCTCACCCTTATTAATCTTATAATGATCCTCATTCAACTATAAACAAACAGAAGGTAATCCCTCATGTGCGGTATTGTAGGCGCAGCAGCCAAGCGTCCAGTGGCTAAGTTATTGATTGATGGATTAAAAAAACTTGAATACCGTGGTTATGATTCCGCGGGGATTGCAGTCGTTGACGCGCATCACCAGTTAAAGCGCTTGCGGGTGGCGGGTAAGGTGCGGGAGCTTGAGGCGGCTTTAAAGGCGGAACCAATGCATGCGCACTTAGGTATTGCCCATACGCGTTGGGCAACGCACGGCGTTCCGTCTGAGCAAAATGCGCACCCTTTTATTTCGCATGATCAGTTTGCGCTAGTCCACAATGGGATCATTGAAAACCATAATCATTTGCGAGAGAAGCTCAAACGAGAAGGTTATACCTTTTTGTCAGAAACGGATTCTGAAACCATTGTTCATTTAATTCATTTTCATTACAAACAATCACAAGATTTGGTGCGAGCAGTGCGGGCAGCAGTGAATGAATTGGAAGGTGCTTATGCTTTAGGTATTTTTTCTACGGATACACCACGCCGTGTGATTGGCGTGCGCCAAGGCGCACCGCTTGTGATTGGTAAAGGACAAGGTGAAAACTTTATTGCATCCGATCCACTCGCCTTGTTGTCGATGACGCAGCAGTTTATTTATCTAGAAGATTATGACATTGTGGATGTGACTTTAAATTCTATTCATATCTATGATAAGCAGAATGCGCTGGTTGAACGCGAAACGCATAACTTGTCTATTAGCCAAGATTCCATTGAGCGTGGCGAATATAGACATTTCATGAAAAAAGAAATCATGGAACAGCCAGATGCGATCGCTTCTTGCTTAGAGGGCAGAATGACTAAAGATCATGTGCTGTCGGGTATTTTTGGTCCGAAGGCGGATGCGATGTTTGCGGATGTCAAACACATACAATTGGTGGCTTGTGGAACCAGTTATCATGCGGCGATGGTGGCGCGTTTTTGGATTGAATCACTGGCTCACATTCCTTGCAGTGTGGAAGTGGCGAGTGAGTTTCGTTATCGTGATATCGCGCAGGCTAAAAATAGCTTGTTTGTGACGTTATCACAGTCGGGTGAAACCGCGGATTCGCTGGCTGCTTTGCGTTTAGCGAAAAAAATGGATTATTTGAGTACTTTGGCATTTTGTAATGTACCAGGCAGCTCCATGACACGTGAGGCAGATTTGCAATTTTTGACACGCGCTGGTGTTGAAATTGGTGTTGCTTCTACTAAAGCATTTATTACGCAACTGACTTCATTATTTTTATTTGCGTTGCTTTTGCGACGCAATGTGACTAGCGAGCAATCATTGGAAGTGCAATTAGTGGAGCAGTTGGAACAATTGCCAGTGCTCGTGCAAAAAGTATTACAACAAGATCAAGCCATTGCTGATTGGGCGAGCATGTTTACCAACAAACAGCACGCCTTATTTCTTGGACGCGGCGCGTTATATCCTATCGCACTAGAAGGTGCGTTGAAGATGAAAGAAATTTCTTATATACACGCGGAAGGGTATCCATCGGGTGAATTGAAGCATGGACCCTTGGCATTGGTAGACACTAATATGCCAGTGATTGCGGCGGTGCCTAGCGATGCGTTAGTAGAAAAAAATCTTTCTAATTTACAAGAAGTGCGTACACGTGGCGGTAAACTGTTTGTGTTAACTGATCAAGCGCATACGTTCCAGCAAGATGGTTTTTCCGGCACACATGTGATTAGCATGCCGAAGGTGCATCCTTTGCTTGCCCCTATTTTGTATACGGTTCCTTTGCAGCTGCTTGCTTATCATGTGGCGGTGTTGAAGGGGACGGACGTGGATCAGCCAAGGAATTTGGCGAAGTCTGTAACGGTGGAGTAGTCAGGGACGACACTTGTGGTGGGTAAGGCCATGATTTAATCCGGGCTATATCATTATTTTAACCAACCAAAATAGTATAAATCTTTTCATATAGTTGAACGAATCGTTTTCTATCTAATTGATTGACTGGTCAAATTTTAAACAGAAAACAAAAAAACCATACTTCATTACACTTTTTATATATTTCTGCTATGATACATAACATAGAGGTGTATATTTTGAGCATTGCTTAAGGATTTACAGTGGATCCTCATTACAAACTTGATGATTTTATAGGTGATTGTGCAATGGGCAATTCAAAAGCATTCGTAACTTCAGGCGCACAACTTACAGCTGAGTCAGACTTTAACTTACCCACCCAGAAACAAGTTTTAGAGTTTATTGGAAATGGTGGGCTCGAAAAGCCGGCGTTCATCAACAGCGAAGTATGGGATAAAAATCCTGAGCCCAAACAAGCAATCATGATCGATGCTTACTCCTTTTATTCTGGTTTTTTATACGGCTATATAGCGTTTCGTTTTCAACCAAAAACAGGCAAATGGGCTATTAAGTCATTTAAAAAAAATCGTGATCCAGATACAAGAAATCTAGCATTTAAAGGCTCGTTAACTAACTTGTTAACCTGAATTTCTGGAGGTGATATATGACTAAAGAATCAGTTATCTGCCCATCATGCGGATCTAACGCTGTTTCACGGCATGAAAAAAATAGCTTTGGCCAATTAACCTTAGGTCATCAGTTTTCATACAAAGCAGTCTCCTTCAAATGTAAGACTTGCAATGAGGAGGGCGACTTTCTTGGGATATCCGATCAAAACTACATGGATGCTCAAAAAGATGCACAAACAACATTTGCAAAAAATATACTCGAGAATATGAGTAGTGTTGGAATTACCATGGCAATGTTTGAACGTGTTTTTGAGTTACCCACACGAACATTAACAAGATGGAAAAATGGTGATTTTTCTGCAGGTGCGCTTGCATTGCTACGAATCATTGCAACATATCCATGGATAGTCGAAGTGGCTGAACATAAATTTGAAAGAAGTTATGCAAGCTTTGTAGTAATAAAAGCAGCTGCTAATGAACTACACGAACAAAGGAAAAATCCAACATTGCACTATTACGAGCGACAAACTTCTTACGAAGCCCCTATTCCTGTATTTTCAAATAAAAATGTACGTATAGGAGCATAAATGAAACTTCTTGATGCACTTTTTTGTGATGATATTAGACATGAAGCAAGCAACAAGGTTTCATTGATGGGTCTATATAATGACCGTATAGTGATTCATCTTGATAATTCGATGGAGGCTAAATGGCCGCTGCCAATAAATCTATCAACACTTCTACGCTTTAGCATTGAAGAAAATGAAAAGCAGCCGGTGCGATTCGAATTTGAGTATATTTTGAATGAAAAAACCATTGTTAAAATTGAAGGTGGCGTCAATCTTGATAACGCAAATAAAGTTTTCACTATCGCGCTCACAGGAAGCGGAATTCCACTTGAACCGGGCGATCTAGGGTTCTCAATTAAGATTTTTCATAGTAATCAAATTTGTTTGACTGAAATGAATAAAACCGCGTTAAAAATCATAGCAATGGAAATCAAAGAAAAGAGAAAATTAATTTAGTGGAGTCGATTCACCTCATAGACCCCATTAATGAGGTAAGACGTTGCCTTTCGTGGCTTTTTTGATAATATTCATTTTCTTCAGCATGAATAATAGAATGCATAAATGAAATGTCCAATTTGTGAATCAAAAAAAAGGTAAGCGCGTTTGTCTCTTAACGGGATCATGTATTTGCAGCGAATGTTGTGGAGCTAATCGCAAACAAGAAGTCTGCCATGCCTGCAGCTATTATAAGGCACCGAAACGCAATTACAAAGATATCCCTTGCTATACGCCAGAAGAGTTACAACGTAACGAAGATCGTCTAAAGACTTCGATGATTATTGAGGCCGCTATTTCAAACTACGATGCTAAAACCAATGATATTATTCGCGATGAGCTTGCTATTCATTTATTAGAGCTTTTACTAGATGTACATTTTTTTCAAAGAGAACACGAACCATCTGAGGATAGTATGTTAGAAGCTGGGTATAGTTATGTAACGAATGCTATTACAACAGAATTAGCAATGATCCAACGTGAAGAGCTAGCTAAAATTCTGGCAACAATCTATTTTCTTGCTAAACGAAGAAGTTCGGGTAGTAGAGAGTATCTGTCTTTTGTTCGCAATTATGTCCAAATCACATCAGTAAAGTGCGGACTTTGCGGTAGTGCTGAGAAAGGGCTTACGAGAACTCCTTGCTGTGGTAACTGGATTTGTGATGATGAAGATAGTTACGGCACATTTTCTTTTGAAAGAAACAGTTGTTATAGGAATCATTCAAAATACACGGTTTGTTCTAATCATTTCGAATCAAGACACAAAGGGCCATGGCAAGAGTGTCAAAAATGTAAAGATGAAATAATATTACCGTATTATGTTGAAATGGGCACGAATGAACACAATTTTGTTGTTCTTGAAAATCCAGAGCAAGTGCAGATAAGGTGTGTTAATTGTGATTTTGTAGGCAGCTCGATTAATGAATTTTCTTATACAACTTCAAAGGGGTTTTATTGCCTTCAGGAATGGTGTGCAGAAGCTGCAACTGGTGGTGCTGTAGGGATGTAGCCCGGCAAAACGCGCGTTTTGCCGGGCTACGCTTGCTAAAGGACGCAATTTAGCAGAATTAGTAAATGTTGGATGAAATGTTTTTTATTTCATCCGGAGTTTTTTGTCACCACGAAGGGCCGTTAACCAGATAATCCCTGTAACCGGTACAGTTTAGCTTCTTAATCGCTTCTTCCAGATATGGATTTTTTTCCGAATCATTGTTACTTTCAAGAGGATCAACAGGTTCCACCTGACGTTGACTAAACTGAGTTAATGCTTGAAGCGGCGTTTTCTTTTCAGTAACAACCGTGCGTGCAAATTGCCGCCCTTTTTTTACTTCGCTAACCGCATCAGCTGGCGACAAGCATTGATCAAGTGGCAGTGCTTTGATCTTCTGGTCTTGCATTGCTGGTGGCAGTCCCGTGACTAAATAAATCAAGAAGTGCAACGCATTCATGGAAAGTCTAGCGGGTAAGTCTTTTAACATTTCTTTAGTAAAACCAAATGGGCTTAAAATGTCAGCATAGCGAGTGGCGTCTTCTATCGGCGAGCGCCAAAAAATACCTAAAATTGCATAATTCGGATTATTATGCGCATTCATTTGTTGCGAAATATCAGGCTGACATTTGGTTAGTCGGGCTTTGCATAGTGCGTTATAACTTTCATGCGTAGAAAATTTTGTTACATCACTAGGGATTAATAACAAGCCGCTGAGATGATCAATAAACGCTGCTCTAACTGTCGGTATCATGTGTGGTAATAATATATTTAATCCATCGACGCCCGTTAAAAATTTTCTTAATAGAGCAGGATTGATATTTGTAAGAATGGCTAATACTCGTTCAGAGGATATACCACCTAAAAATTTCTCATCACGAAATAAAGAGAAAATTTTATCTGCCGCAATAAATTGTGGAACTAGACTTAATACGCGCAGTAATTGGTAAGTAGGTGCTGACCTTAAAAAATAACGCAATATAGATTCGCTATCATTGACGACCGCACTGAAAGCATGATCGTCTAAATCAAACAATGTTGTATGTGTTGCATGTTCAGAAACAGATGCAATAACAGCGATGACCTCTTCATCTGATAAGCTATCCCAATATTCATTTAAAGGGATCAATCCTTTTGGAACCCTTGAGAGGAGAGCAAAGGAGGCTGAATTTTTTGTAGGTTGCTTTGCAATATACAGGGACACATCCATTTTTGTTTCGCTCTCTGTATGTGTTCGGGTGCGATTACAAGGGGCAACATAAGATCGAGCTTTTGGTGAGTTTTTATTTTCTAATTTTACATAATTGCGGTCAGATACATCGTAGTTTAAAAGTATTTCTGGCTGTTTAAAATTGTTTTGTGCGATTTTCTCATCGTTATTATTCAACTGGCTAATGAAGTATTCAAGATCGTTATTCTTGTGAAGATAATGACGAATCCCTTTTATTATTGCTAACAAATGGGAAGAATAAACATCGGCAAATAGATGGTTAGCACCCTCTCGTGAGGCGAGTAGTATTTCTACAAGGTTGTGTTTCAATTTATCTGAAGCGAGTTCCAGCAAGCCTCCAATTTTTTCAGTCCTGCAGTTTTTCAGCACTGGAATTAACACATGGACATTGTTGCCAATCAGGGTTAATAGTTGCTTTTCTTTTAAATCCAGAAGCTTCATCTGGTTTTGACGGCATTCGGCATTTAATATAGCAACGATTTGTTCTTTCGATTTGTTTTGCCAAAATTGAGTTATATCTATTTTATCCCGGGCAAAGTCTTCCGTTGCATAAATGGGCGCCAGCGGATCATGTGTAATAACATATACGGTATATTTTTTCTTAGCAGCGTCAAATGCGACAAATTCAGAAGGAGGGAAAATGGGAACAGTTACTGGTATTGCGTCGTAGATTAAAGCAAAGCTATATTTAACTATCTGCCTAACCTGAAAGAAATTCCATAATGTTTGAACCATGTCTTCCGGATCGTAAGGAGTAAATATTCCCCAACTTTTGATAATGCCAGGGGGATGGTTTAAATAGGGATTGTTGCTCTTTAATATCATTTCGATGATTGCAATATCAACGGCATATATTAATTTATCTAGTTCAAGTCTACGCGGGGCTAGTATTTTGTGTTCGTTACTTATTTCTTTAGTTAGTATTCTGTATTCGTTTCTTAATTCATCAACGTCAGCACAATATGTTTGGCCGGTAAGCCTATACTTACCTGGCTTATTAAACAGGCCGCGCTCCTTTGTTTCCAAGACACTTTCTGCTTTAAGGTGGAGTTTCTTTTTATTTTCATATTTTTCCTCCGCAATTTTTACCTCCGAAGTTAATAATTCTATTCTTTCAACGATTCTAGGATATTCTTCGTGTAGGATTTTTTTAGCGGTCTCAAAGCTCTCAATAAGAGATTTAATCACGATTTCTTTATCAATTTTTTCAACATTTGACGTTGGTGGCCATTGGATAGCGGGTAATCGATGTACTGCATGGTCTGTGTCAGGAGCAAAAAAACCTTTCTTTGGCAAATGTATAAGTTTTTGCTCAATCAAAAACTGCCGTATGGATTCAAACATATTGAGTGGATTAAAATTTAATAATGTTTGCCATTTGTTTGATTCGCTTGCGGGTATGATTAAAAATTCATCTTCATCTAACGCTAATTGGATTGCTTGAAGGGCAAGCTCATATTCGTTGATGCTTTCTGAAAGATCCGGTTGGGCTTTTAAAATTCTTTTTTTGGCGCTTTGAAAACTCTCGATTAAAAATTTAGCTAATGTTTCTTGATTAAGCTCGATTTCATATTTTTCTTTGCCCATAGTAAAACTTCCTTATTTAAGATGGGCGGTATTTTCTTTTCTTTTGTTTAAGTTAGCAAGGAATATTCATTATTACATTTTAGAGTAAGCTTTACACAGCTCTTTTATAAACCCAGGGCCGTTATAAACAAAACCAGTGTAAGTTTGTAACAAACGCGCGCCTGCTTCTAATTTTTCATTCGCACTCTTTGCATCCATGATTCCGCCAGAAGCAATGATGGGGATTTTATCTTGTAAAATAGCGTGTAATTCGGCAATGGAGTGGGAGGTTTGCGCATCCAGTGGTTTGCCGCTTAATCCGCCGGGTTCGTTTGCATGAATAGAGGAGGCTACTTTGTCGCGGCGTAACGAGGTGTTGGCGACAATGACACCGTCAATGCGATGTTGTAATAATACAGTAGCAAGTTCGGCTAATTCAGTATCGGTTAAATCAGGTGAAATTTTTACGATCAATGGCACGTATTTTTTCTGCATTTGTAAAAGTTGCTGTTGTTCATTTTTAAGTGCGCTCAATAATTGATTGAGTAAGTCTGATTGATGTAATAGCCGTAGGCCAGGAGTGTTTGGAGAAGAAATATTGATGGCGAAATAACTGGCGTAGGGCCACAACCTTCTAAATAGCGCGACATAATCATCTGATGCACGTTCATTAGGTGTCTCACGGTTTTTAACAATATTGATGCCTATTATTCCCTTGTATTGCATTTTCTCTAAACGCTGCGCTACATATTCCATGCCTTTACTGGGAAAGCCCATGCGATTAATAAGCGCATCATGTGTGGTGAGGCGGAATAAGCGTGGTTTAGGATTGCCGGGTTGTGGGAGAGGGGTCACTGTGCCTATTTCTATAAATCCGAAACCCAAAGAGGCGAGCGCATCAATATAGTCAGCGTCCTTATCAATGCCAGCTGCAAGACCAATAGGGTTTGGAAAATCTAGACCAAAAAGGTGGCAGGGATTAGCCGTCTTGTTTGAAAAGAAACGTGTCAAACCTAGATGATGAGCTAATTTTAAAATGATTAATGATAGGAAATGAGCGCGTTCCGGGTCGAGGCTGAATAAAATGGGCCGTATCAGTTGGTACATAATTTGCTCTCACATTACTAGCGTAAGCTTAGCTGTTGCTTAGCATATTAACAATAGTGCAAATGCGATTAGTTGATTATATGGTACTGGACAATTTAGCTTTTAAACAATCATAAAAAAACTGGATTGCTTCGTCGCAAAAAACGCTCCTCGCAACGACTAATTTCCTGTGCAAACTTTGATTTATTCAACAACGCCTTGCGAGGCTGCGAAGCGTAAAGCCTGCGCAATCCAGCGTTATTTTCCTTCCAAATAACCCGCCAATAATACCTTCGTCCCCACATTCGCAAACCGTACTTTCACTTTCATCTCATCCCCATCACCTTCACAATCCACCACCGTTCCTTCTCCAAAAATTCGGTGTTGTATTTCTTGCCCAATGCGAAACTTTCCTTGGGATTCGGGGCGATAAGTATTTGCAAGTGGCCGTGGGCGTGAAACGTTAGTGCGGAAACGTACTTCTTCAATTAATTCGGCAGGAATTTCATTTAAGAATCGCGATGGGCGATGATAGGATTCTTTACCATGCATGCGTCTGCATTCGGCATACGTCATATAAAGTTTACGCATGGCGCGTGTGACGCCTACATAACAAAGTCTGCGTTCTTCTTCCAAGCTTTTGGGATCATTCATGCACATGTAGTGCGGAAATAATTCTTCTTCGCAGCCGGCTAAAAAGACAATGGGAAATTCTAATCCTTTAGCAGAGTGTAAGGTCATCAGTTGCACGCAATCTTCATAAGTTTCTGCTTGTTCATCACTGGACTCAAGGGCTGCATACGCTAAAAAAGCAGCCAAAGGCGGCATGTCATCTTGCACACCTTCTTGTGTGAATTGGTGCGCGGCATTGATTAACTCTTCTAAGTTTTCTACCCGTGTTAATCCTTTCTCACCTTTTTCTTTGCGGTAGTGATCGATGAGATTACTTGCCGATAACACAAGTTCTACTTGTTTATGCAACGTGAGCGAGGCTGATTGCTCACTTAAGCTATTCATTAAAGCGACAAATGAAAGCAGTGCACCTTCAGCGCGCGCGGAAAAATGTTTTTGTTGTAATAATTGTTCCAGTGCTGCCCATAGCGTGATGCCAGCTGTTTTCGCTAATTCACGTATAGAGACAAGTGTGCGGTCTCCAATACCACGAGGAGGCGTGTTGATGATGCGCTCAAACGCAGGATCATCTGAACGATTGGCAATAAGCCGTAAATAGGCAAGCGCATCTCTGATTTCTTGGCGATCAAAATAACGCAAACCACCGTAGACGCGATAAGGAATGCCAAATTGCATTAATGCTTCTTCAATAACGCGCGATTGCGCATTTGAGCGGTAAAGAATGGCCGTATCGCGCAGCGCAAAATGATTTTTCTGACAATCACGAATGCGGTTAACAATATAAAACGCCTCATCAATATCGTTAAAGCCAGCATAGACGGTGATAGGCTCACCGTCTTTGCCATCGGTCCATAAATTTTTTCCTAAACGAGATGAGTTTTGAGCAATGATGGCGTTTGCCGCTTTCAAAATAATGGCGGAGGAACGGTAGTTTTGTTCTAAGCGCACAACAGAGGCACCAGGAAAATCTTTGGAAAAGCGCTGAATGTTTTCGATGCGCGCGCCACGCCAACCATAAATGGATTGATCATCATCCCCTACAATCATGACGGAATTATGTTCACCAGCGAAAGCTTTCAGCCACGCATATTGAATGGTATTGGTATCTTGAAATTCATCCACCAGCAAACAACGGAAGCGTTTTTGGTATTCAGCGCGTATGGTTGCATTAGTTTGCATGAGTTGATAAGTCTTTAACAACAAATCGGCGAAATCAACGACACCGGCACGCTGACACGTTTCTTGGTAGCCTTGATAAATACGGATAAGTGTTTGGCCTGTTATATCGCGCGGCTCAACTTGTTCGGGCATGCGGCCTTCTTCTTTTTGCGCATTGATAAACCATTGCGCTTCTTTAGGTGGAAAACGATCTTCATCCAGGTTGAGTGCGTTAATCACGCGGCGGATGAGCCGGAATTGATCATCCGAATCCAGAATTTGAAAACTTTGTGGCAAACCGGCTTCCTGCCAATGCGTGCGCAGAAAGCGGTGAGAAATACCGTGAAAGGTGCCGATCCATAATGATTTAGAGGGAATGTCTAGCATGCTTTCGACGCGTGAGCGCATTTGATGGGCAGCTTTATTGGTAAAGGTGACAGCTAGAATATTAAAAGGCGAAATTTTTTCCATTTCGATGAGCCAGGCGATCCGGTGTGTGAGCACGCGGGTTTTGCCACTGCCAGCCCCAGCTAAAATAAGTTGATGGCCAAGTGGCGCTCGCACCGCTTCTTGCTGTGCTGGGTTGAGAGAATTGAGTATCATGGTCAGTTCCATAAGAAGGGTCAGTCAGCCAATGTCATTACTTTATCGAAAAGCGTATTTTCTGCTAAGTGCAGCGGATGTCAAACAATTACCGCCAGATAGTGGCATTGAAGTGGCGATGGTGGGTCGCTCTAATGCGGGCAAATCCAGCGTGTTGAATCGAGTGACCCAAAGCAAGGGTTTGGCGCGGGTCAGCAAAACACCGGGGCGTACGCAGTTAGTGAACGTATTTGTGCTGGATGATGAGCGGCGTTTGATTGATTTGCCGGGTTATGGCTTTGCCAAGGTGCCGCTCGCCGCTAAATTGAAATGGCAAAAAACGGTGAATGTCTATATTGAGCAGCGAGAGTGTTTAAAAGGCTTAGTTGTCGTGATGGATTGTAGGCATCCGCTACGAGAAACAGACGTGCAATTGTTGGAGTACTGCGATCATCGCGGCTTAGCTGTGCATATTTTGTTAAATAAGTCGGATAAGTTGAGTCGTAATGATGCGATAAATACGATGAGAGAAGTGACCTCAGCATTGCAGGGTTATAGGAATACGATTTCTATACAGTTATTTTCGGCGATGAAGGGGATAGGAGTGAAGGAATTGTGTGGGGTGTTGGATGGGTGGTATGGCCTTCACACACACCCCTCATCCGCCCTTTGGGCACCTTCTCCCACAAGGGGAGAAGGCTGAGTAGTAAAACTGATGGAAAATATTAGGCTTTTGAATGTTGAGGGCGTACACAACCCTCACTACACAGCCTTCTCCCCTTGTGGGAGAAGGTGCCCAAAGGGCGGATGAGGGGTGTGTGTGAAGGAACAATGGCTTCGTTGGGTTTGCAATTTAAAACGCATCAAAGAATCACACAGCCGGACTGCGTGTCATTTGTTGAGTGTCTGTTTTCTCACTTAACGCTACATTTATGGGAATACCATTGACGCCAGGGATACCATTCGGGAACGTTTCTTCTTTGAATGCATCAATCAATGATTGCGCATAGGCGGCATATTCTTCTGGAATGACAATTTCATTTTCATTTTGCGCATTCTTTTTTGTTTCATAAAACACCCAAGCAGATAAGGCTTCTGTTTTCGCTTTTATAATATCTTCCGTTTGCTCGAGCTTATCGTAATAAGGTAATAGCAGTTCGACCATTTTAATTTGTTTACGTTTCACTGCCATCGTGAGTGCACTTTCTGCATAAAATTTTTGCCAAGTAAGTTTGCTTTCTATCACGAGGTTTTTATCTGGTTGTCCTGCTATTAAGTCTGGCTCCGCGTCTAAACATTTTTTTACTGTCTCGATATCATCATTAATCACAGCTTGCAGAAAGATGGCAAAGGTCACGCGATTGGCTATTTCGATCGCGGCACGTAATTGACTGGGTGCATCGGATGAAATTGAAAAAATGTCAGTAGAAAAAAAGCCATTAGTTTTCAAGTAATCCGACTGGGATTTTTTGAGTACGTCAAATGCCCTGTTATTTAATTTAGAAAACTGTCTGTTGCCCGCCATATCTGCCTCGTTTTGGTTTTGATGGATGATTATTATATTGTTTTATATGTGTGCATTAATGCCGTCATTTATATATTGGTTTTCAGGCCGAAGCAATCTAGTTTTTAAACAATTATAAAAAAACTGGATTGCTTCGTCGCAAAAAGCGCTCCTCGCAACGACGAATTTCCTGTGCAAACTTTGATTTATTCAACAACGCCGGTGCGTATCAGATACATATCAGGCCGAAGGCCTGGTTAACTAGCAAGTAGCCTGGACACGTTTTTTGTGTCCGGGATGGTGCCTATAGCGAAGCCACTACCCTGGACACAAAAAACGTGTCCAGGCTACACGTGCTTCGTGGGATGGATAGAAAATTTATTTCAACAATCTCCGCTTCCTTAAGTTTACGTTAAGCTTAGTGTTGTATAACTAATTAACATAGAGTTGTTTCATTATCAGGGGGATGCAATGGAAGGCAGTAGAGCGTATTCGATTATGGATGATTATAAGGCGTACCTGAATAAAAGCATCGACCAATCATCTTACCAATCCAAAAGCGAATGCGAGCTTGCTTCTGATTTTAAAGAAGAGTTTCTCAAGTTATTGACTGCTAATGTCGAAAAAGTGAGAAAGTAATGCGTGTTTTGTTACTGTACGTCCAGTTTACCTACTCGGCGGCACCCGCGCGGTAGTTTGTTTCCACGCCGCGCGCGTTCGCCTATAAAGTGTTTCCAATCGCTGGGTTTCATCGTGAAGGGTTTGCTATCTCCCACAATTAATAAATTCTGATTGTTATTCAATAATGCCACATCGATAACATATTCTTCCCTGCTTTGCACTTTGGCGCCAGGAATGCTAATCATCTTGTTGCCTTTTCCTTTTGCTAATTGCGGCAATTCTTTTAAAGGGAATATCAGTAAATTGCCGATGTTTGATACCACCGCTAGATACTGTGTTTCTTTATCAGTAATTAATTTTGGTATGAGGGCAAGAGAACCCTTTGGCACACTGAGTGCGGTTTTGCCCGCGCGGTTTTTACCCTGCAAATCGCTCTGTGTCACGATGAAGCCATAACCTGCATCCGATGCTAATACAAATAATTGGGTTTCTTCGCCCAATATGACGCTAATAAATTCAGCGCCAGGCGGTGGATTTAATTTACCAGTGAGTGGTTCGCCTTGTCCGCGTGCGGAAGGCAGTGTGTGCGCAGGTAATGAATAAACACGACCTGTGGAATCTAAAAAGATGGCAGATTGATTACTGCGGCCCATGGCGGCGGATTGGAATTGATCGCCTGCTTTGTAACTTAAACTGGTGGGATCAATATCATGTCCTTTTGCTGCACGCACCCAGCCTTTGTTAGAAATCACCACAGTGATGGCTTCTGTCGGTAATATTTCGGTTTCTTTCATTGCTTGCGCTTCTTTGCGCACCATGATGGGTGAACGACGCTTGTCGCCGTATTTGTCTGCGTTTGCGATTAATTCTAGTCGTATTAATTTACGCATGCGCGCGGGGGAACCTAAGGTTTTTTCAATATCATCGCGTTCTTTTATTAAATTTTCCTGCTCTTTGCGAATTTGCATTTCTTCAAGCTTCGCTAAATGACGCAGTTTAGTGTCTAGAATGGCATCGGCTTGTTCATCACTTAATTTAAAGCGTTTCATCAAGATAGGTTTTGGTTCGTCTTCTTTGCGTATGATGCGGATGATTTCATCGAGGTTGAGATACACCACCATCAAGCCTTCTAACAAATGCAAACGGTGCAGGATGGTATCTAGGCGGTATTGCAAACGGCGCGTCACCGTTACCAAACGATATTGCAGCCATTCTGATAAAATTTGCATTAAACCTTTCACTTGCGGGCGGCCATTTAAGCCGATCATGTTTAAGTTGACGCGGTAACTACGTTCCAAATCAGTGGTGGCGAATAAGTGATCCATGAGTGCATAGACATCCACACGGTTTGAACGCGGGATAATGACTAAACGTGTAGGATTTTCATGATCGGATTCATCGCGTAAATCAGAAACCAGCGGCAATTTTTTATCCTGCATTTGTTGCGCAATTTGTTCCAATATTTTGGAACCAGATACTTGATAAGGCAGGGCAGTGATAATGATTTCATCGTCTTCTTGAGTGAACGTCGCGCGCATACGGATGGCGCCATTGCCTGAACGATACATTTCTTTAATGTCTGCAGCGGGCGTAATAATTTCTGCTTCAGTCGGATAATCAGGGCCAGGAATAAGTTTGAATATCTCAGCAGGGGTTGCATCGGGATTATCGAGCAAGTGTATTAAGGCATTGACGACTTCGCGCAAATTGTGCGGTGGAATGTCTGTGGCCATGCCTACTGCGATACCCGTTGTGCCGTTCAATAAAACGTTTGGTAATTGCGCGGGTAGCAAACCGGGTTCTTGTAAGGTGCCGTCAAAGTTAGGCACCCAATCGACGGTGCCGGATTCTAATTCAGATAATAATGCATCAGCGTAGGCGGACAAACGGGATTCGGTATAACGCATGGCAGCAAAGGATTTTGGATCATCGGGTGATCCAAAATTACCTTGGCCTTGAATAAGTGGATAACGGTATGAAAAAGATTGCGCCATTAATACGAGCGCTTCATAACAAGCCATATCACCGTGCGGATGAAATTTACCGAGTACATCACCCACGGTGCGCGCGGATTTTTTAAATTTAGAAACGGATTTCAAGCCAAGTTCAGACATCGCGTAAATAATGCGTCGTTGTACGGGTTTTAAGCCATCGCCTAAATGTGGCAACGCGCGGTCTAAGATGACGTACATGGAATAATCGAGATACGCTTTTTCCGCGTATTCGCGAACGGGGACATGTTCTATGTTGGTGACGGTGGACATTGTTTGTAGCACCTATATATTCGTTTAAAGTTATGCGTCAGCTAAATTGCCTTTGCTTTCTAACCATGCCTTTCTATCTTGCGCGCGTTTTTTTCCAAGCAGCATATCTAGCATTTCATCGGTATCATCATTCAACTTCATCGTTAGTTGCATCAAGCGTCTGGTATCAGGATCCATGGTGGTTTCGCGCAATTGCATGGGATTCATCTCACCCAATCCTTTGAAGCGGATTACATTTATTTTTGGTTTTTTATCTTTGGATTCGGCATTAATGCGATCGAGCACACCTTGTTTTTCAGCTTCATCTAATGCGTAAAACACTTCTTTGCCATGATCAATGCGGAACAAGGGTGGCATGGCGACATAGATATGACCTTTTTCCACTAGCGGTCTAAAATGTTTAACAAAGAGTGCGCATAATAAAGTGGCGATGTGATTGCCGTCTGAGTCAGCGTCAGCCAAGATGCAGATTTTCCCATAACGCAATCCTTCTAAATTGGCGGAGTTTGGATCCATACCAATGGCTACAGAAATATCATGAATTTCTTGTGAAGCTAAAATGGCATCGGATTCCACTTCCCAGGTATTTAAAATTTTACCTCTGAGCGGCATCACCGCTTGGAAAATACGATTACGTGCTTGTTTGGCAGAACCGCCGGCAGAATCGCCCTCGACTAAAAATAATTCGCTGCGTTTTAAATCTTGCTCGGTGCAATCAATTAACTTGCCAGGAAGAGCAGGGCCTGCCGTTACTTTTTTGCGCGATACAATTTGCGATGCTTTTAAACGCTTTTGCGCATTGCTAATGACTAAACTTGCTAATGCTTCACCTTGCGCAATATGTTGATTTAACCATAAACTGAAGGCGTCTTTCACAACGCCAGAAACAAAGCTTGCGCATTCACGTGAGGATAACCGTTCTTTGGTTTGGCCTGCGAATTGGGGATCGTGTAATTTAACAGAAATAATGTGTGCACATTGGTCCCACACATCGTCCGGTGTTAATTTGATGCCGCGCGGCAGCAAATTGCGGAATTCGCAAAACTCACGCAACGCTTCAGATAAGCCTTGTCTAAAACCAGAGACATGCGTGCCGCCTAATTGAGTGGGAATTAAATTAACATAACTTTCACCAATGACATCATCACCGTCCGGCAGCCAAGTGGCTGCCCAATCAACCGCTTCGCGCTCACTGGCAAAAGAGCCGACAAAGGGTTCTTCAGGCATGCGCACGGCATTGCCGATGGCTTCTTCCAGATAATGACTTAAGCCTTTTTCATAAAACCATTCTTCTCGGTCTTTCGTTTGTTCATCAAGGAAGGTGACATGTAAGCCTGGGCACAACACGGCTTTTGCGCGCAAGGTGTGTTTTAATTTTTTGAGTGCAAAATGTGGTGTATCAAAATATTTAGCTTCTGGCCAAAAGTGTACGGTGGTGCCGGATTCATTTTTATTGGTTTTGCCCGTGATTTTTAATTCGGTTATTTTGTCGCCATGCGCAAATTGCATCGCATAAATGTTGCCGTCGCGTTTAATGGTGACTTCTAATTTTTTTGATAGTGCATTGACGACTGAAATACCCACACCATGCAAGCCGCCAGAAAAACGATATTGTTTATTAGAAAATTTTGCGCCGCTGTGCAAACGAGAAAAAATAAGTTCAACGCCCGATACTTTTTCTTCGGCGTGTTTATCGACCGGCATGCCGCGGCCATTGTCCGTGACTTCAAGCGAGCCATCTTTATGTAAAATGACGTCAATGCGATTAGCATGGCCTTCTAATGCTTCATCCACGCTGTTATCGATGGCTTCGTGTGCTAAATGATTGGGGTTCGTTGTGTCTGTGTACATGCCAGGACGGCGGCGCACCGGTTCTAAGCCGGTTAATACTTCGATGGCTTCCGCATTGTAAGCGGATTTTGTTTTAGATGATTGGGTGGTTATTTTGTCTGCCATAATTGCCTTAGCCATGTTCGGTTTAACTGCAGCCATTGCAACGCAATAATGGCTGGCGATGTTTTAATTTTTCCTTCTTGCAACATTGCAAATGCTTCATCCGCAGAAAGCGCAAATGCGCGTATGTCTTCATTTTCATCAGGAAGACCGTGCGTGCCGCCCGCATTGGTGGCATCGATGCGGCCTACAAAGAGATGTAAATATTCATTACTGCCGCCGGGGCTGACAAAATACTCGCAAATAGGGAAAATATCCAGGATATCGCTGCCTGATTCTTCCATCGATTCGCGGATTGCAACCTCTTTGGGTGATTCATCTTTTCCATAAACACCCGCGACTATTTCAATGAGCCAAGGACCATCGGTTGGGTGACCAATTGCGCCTGGACGAAACTGCTCAATTAAAATGACTTGATCAAGAATAGGATCATAAGGCAAAACGCCAGCGGCGGATTTGCGCTCCATTACTTCACGCGTAAACGTTTGGCTCCAGCTACCATCAAAACATCGGTGGCGCAAATGATAACGCACCATGCGAAAAACGCCTTGATAAAGCAAGTCGCGTTTAAGAATTTCAACGTCCGAAGACGAAAAAGCTGTGAATTCTATATCAGACATAAGTTATTTGCGTGGTTTCTTTAGTAAACGTTCCAATTCCTTGATTTGTTCTTCGAGCGCTTCCAATTTTTTACGGGTACGCGCCAGTACATTTTTCTGTGTATCAAATTCCTTGCGTGTGACTAAATCTAGTTTATCTAGAAAAGCAGGAATAATTTGCTGACAATTTTTTTCAAAATCTTTTTTGAGCGTGCTGACATGCGTGGGGAGTGCATCGCAAAGCGCTGCAATGAAATGTTTTAAATCAGTTGGTTTCGCCATGGCGTCATTCCACTTTCTTTTTGCTGATAAATACATATAATTAATGCCACAAAGCATAACACTGTTTGCCTTCATTAAACCATATGTACATAAAAAGGCATCGACATGACCAAACGCCACCTCACGATTGCCACCCGCGAGAGTCCCTTGGCTCTGTATCAGGCAGAATCCGTCAAACAGTTGCTGATAAAGCAGCATCCCCATCTTTCCATTGATTTATTAGGGATCACCACAGAGGCGGATAAACGGCTGGATGTGACATTGACAGACATTGGCGGTAAAGGCCTATTTGTTAAAGAGTTGGAAGAGGCGCTGTTGGATGGGCGTGCGGATATTGCCGTACATTCAATGAAAGATGTGCCGATGGAATTGCCTCCGGGATTGTGCCTACCCGTTATTATCCAGCGTGAAGATCCGCGGGATGCCTTTGTGTCCAATCAGTATGCATCGCTTATGCAATTACCAAGCGGGGCAACACTCGGCACCTCCAGTCTGCGTCGGCAAACACAGGTGCGGGCCTTGCGCTCTGATCTTGCATTGCGCGACTTGCGTGGCAATATCAATACACGTTTACAGCGATTAGATAACGGCGACTTTAATGCCATTATTTTAGCAGCGGCAGGGTTGAAGCGTATGCAATTTGGCAGCCGCATTCGTGTCTATTTGTCGGTTGAACAATCGTTGCCATCCGCAGGACAAGGTGCGCTGGGAATCGAATGCAGAGAAGGCGATGAAACAATTCTGGCATTAATTGCACCGCTCAATCATGTGATGACAGCGCAGTGCGTTGAAGCAGAACGTGCGCTTTGCAGGCGTTTAGGTGGTGGTTGCAAGGTGCCGGTCGCGGCTTTTGCAGAAATTCATAAAAATGTGTTGAGTTTGCGTGGTTTGGTGGCGAATCGAGATGGCACACGATTATTGCGTGTGCGTCACGAGGGCGACCCCAAAGAGGCACATAGTATAGGGAAACGCGCCGCGGATGAGCTGCTACAGCAAGGCGCCGAAAAGATTTTGAACGAGTTTCAATAATGTCTTCCTTGCCATTAGCAGGTTTGACAGTGATGGTGACGCGTCCTCTGCCAGCTGGCGCGCTGCTCTCTGAATTGATTGTCGCGCAAGGTGGATTAGCCATCCATTTTCCTACCATTGCGTTCGTACCCGCTGATACGCATCGTTTTGAGCAAGCCATCACACAATTAGGCGAGCAAGCGTGGTTGATTTTTATTAGCCCACAAGCGGTTTATGCAAGCGTGCCAGCCATTCGGCGCGCGTGGCCACATTTGCCACCCACGCTCAAGTTTGCAGCAGTGGGAGCAGGAACGGCTAGCGCATTACACGATGCGGGGTATCAAGTCAGTGTCTACCCAGATGGAGAGTGGAACAGCGAAGGTTTATTGGCTTTACCTCTGTTTCAAACGGTAGCTGGGCAAAAAATAGCAGTGATACGAGGTGAGGGTGGGCGGGAATTCATCGATCAATCATTGCGAGAGCGCGGTGCGGTGGTCACACCCGTCATTGCGTATAAACGCAGCTTACCCGATGTGGACGTGGCTTCGATTTTGCTTTTATTTAAACAACATAAAATAGATACGGTCATTTGTGCTTCATTTGAAAGCGTCAAACACTTAAAAATTTTATTGGGTGAGGCGGGATGGCCATTTATCAACACAATCCCGCTTATAGTGGTGAGCGAACGCATAAAAATGCTTGCGAATGATTTGGGTTTTCAGACAATATGGGTTGCTCAGAATGCCAGTCATGCCGCTGTCATGGAAACCCTCGCACAGAAAAGGAAGGCGTTATGTCAAGTCAAGATAACCAACAAATAACGACGGATAGGCATCGAGCCAAATACGTATTTTTAATTGTATTGGTGTTGATCATAACGGGCGCGGTGGGTTATGGCTATTGGCAATTCTATCAGTTGTATAGCGCATCAAAATCCCAGTTCGCAAGCATACAAGCTACTATTTCCTCTTTGCAGCAATCCGTTGATGACTTACGCCAATCCACACAAAAAGCCTTGTCTTTGTCAGCACAACAAGAACAAATGATTAATGAATGGAAAGCAGCGCAGAAAGGTGACTTAAACAAGTGGTATGTGGCGGAAGCGCAATATTTAGTGAAGCTCGCGAATGATCACATGCAATTTACGCATAATACCACCATGGCGCTGACGTTGTTACAGCGCGCGGACCAAGTATTGCAAAATTTGCAAGAGGCGACGGTGTTAGACATTCGAAAATCACTATCTGAAAAGATATCAATTTTGCAACAGTTGCCCAAAGTCGATGTCACTGGTTTATATTTGGAACTGGTTGCGTTGAATAAACAGTTAGATCAATTACCATTACCAGTAAGCCCTCTCAAAGCAAATCAAGGAACGATCACACCCCTTGTTGAAGATCCGAATATAACCTGGTGGCAAAAAGGATTAACACAAACATGGCAAGCATTGCAAAAAATTGTAATTGTACGAAATAACATGAATGATGTGCGCCCACTCATTCTTCCTGAAGAAAAAGTGTTTTTGTATCAGAATTTGCACGCAAAATTAGAAGATGCGATGTGGGGTGCATTGCGACGCGACCTGACTGTTTATCAATCCAGTTTGGCGCGTGCCACAGAGTGGATCAAAGTGTATTTTGATCAAGATGCGCCAGCCACTCAACGCATGCTGCAAAATTTAATGAAGCTGCAAGAAGTAAATATTGAGCCACCCGTTGTATCACTTGCCTCAATCTTGCAAGCATTCGATCAGTATTTTGCAGCAGCAGGTGCGGTTTAACGGAGCATTTATGAGACGATTATTTTTATTATTACTGTTTCTCGTTGCGTCCGTTTGGTTTGGGCTGACCATTATGCGGCATCCTGGTTTTTTATATGTCGTGTATCAACCTTGGATGGTGCAAATGCCATTATGGTTTGCACTGATTTGTTTATTCATTATTTTTGGCTTGTTTTATTTAGTGGTCACTGGCATCGATAAAGTAGTTTTTCTATGGTTTCGCATGAAAAATTGGTTGCGTTTCCGTCGTGAACACCGCTCGTATAGTAAAACGCAACACGGGCTGACCACACTGATTGAAGGGCGCTGGAAAGGCGCTGAACGCTTACTGCTGAATGGAGTGAACCAATCCATCGATCCGCTTTTAAATTATTTAGGTGCAGCGAAGGCGGCGCATGAGCAAAATGCGTTTGAGCGGCGGGATAAATATATTCAAACAGCGTATCACGTCGCACCTCAAGAAGAATTGGCGATAGGCTTAGTACAAGCAACGATGGAATTACAGCAGGATCGATTAGAGAGCGCAGCCGCTACGCTTAATCATTTACTCACACTTTCACCCAAGCACCCACAAATATTACGCTTATTGGAAAAAGTATATGTGCGTTCATCTAATTGGGAAAATTTATTGGCATTGTTACCTGATCTGCGTAAAGCGCAGTTGATCACCACAGAGCAGAGTGTACAGTTTGAAAAAAATATTTATTGTGAGCAATTGTTAGCAGCGACGAATAAAAATAATGAGGCATTGCATCAGCTTTGGAACAATATGCCACGCAGCGCGAGAAAAAATCCAGAAGTGGTATGCGCTTATGTGAAGCAATTGCAGCACAATGGTCACGCAAACCATGAAATAGAAGAACTGATCCGCAAGACCTTGAAATCACATTGGCAACCGGAATTAGTGACGATTTATGGTACCTTGCCGTTTACAAATTTAAACCGGCAATTGGTGATTGTAGGCGCATGGTTAAAAATGTATGGTCCTCACCTCGAAACACGCTTGACCCTGGGCAGATTATGCATGCGCGTGCAATTATGGGGCAAAGCAAAGGATTATTTTAAAAAATGTTTGGAAGATGGATTTAACCCTGCCGCATCGCTTGAATACGGAAAGTTGTTGGAACTACTAGGAGAAACCGACGATGCCATCGCCGTTTATAAGGCAGGACTCGGTGATGGAATGACAGAAAAAACGCTTGTTGTGTTGAAAAGGCCATGATCCTACTTTAGAATGCAAAAAAATTTCATAATTAGACAATCCCCATGGCCGTATTAGAAATACTCCACTATCCTGATTCCCGTTTGCGCAACAAAGCGCAGCCGGTAAAACACGTTGATGATAATTTAAGGCGTCAAGTGGAGGATATGTACGAAACACTATATGAAAGCCAAGGTGTAGGTTTAGCGGCGACACAAGTCGATATTCATTTACGTCTTTTTGTCATTGACGTCTCAGAAACACGCGATCAGCGCCAGTGCGTTATCAATCCAGAGATCATTAGCAAAGAAGGCACACAATATGAATTAGAAGGCTGTTTGTCTGCAACTGGTGCGTATGATCGAGTAGAGCGCGCACTAAAAGTCCGCGTACGCGGAACGGATTTAGATGGTAATGTGCTAGAATTCGATGCGGAAGGGTTGAAAGCAGCGTGTGTACAACATGAAATGGACCATCTCAATGGCATTTTATTCGTGGATCATCTTTCCAGACTGAAACAAGAGCGTTATCGTAAAAAAGTCAGTAAACTGATGGCAGTGAAGGAATAGAGAAAAAATCGTGCCCATCCACTCATTAAACATTATCTTTGCAGGTACGCCTGCGTTTGCAGCGTTTGCCTTGCAAGCGTTAATTGATTCGCCGCATAACATTATTGCTGTCTACACACAGCCCGATCGCAAAGCAGGGCGTGGTTTAAAATTAACTGAAAGTCCAGTGAAGGCATTGGCACTCGCTGCACATTTACCGATTTTCCAGCCCGCTTCTTTGAAAAATCCTACAGAACAAGAGCAGCTTGCTGATCTTAAACCGGATGTGTTAGTCGTTGCAGCTTATGGCATGTTATTGCCATCGGCCGTGTTATGCATTCCTCGTTTGGGATGCGTGAATATTCATCCGTCATTGTTACCACGTTGGCGTGGAGCGGCACCCATTCAACGCACTATTTTTGCAGGCGATAAAAAAACGGGTGTGACGATCATGCTGATGGATGAGGGCTTAGATACCGGCCCCATCCTCATGCAGCGTGAATGTGCAATGGATGAAGATGAAACCTCACAAACATTGCATGATAAACTCGCCACCATGGGAGCGAGCGCATTAATTGAGACATTAAATTTAATGGCGGCAGATAACATTCAACCGATTGAACAAAACAATGACCACACCACCTACGCCAACAAAATAAGCAAAGAAGAAGCACTCATTGATTGGGCGCAACCCGCAATGGAATTAGAGTGGGAAGTCCGCGCATTTAATCCATGGCCTGTTGCTTATACCACTTGGCAAGAACAAGCATTACGCATTTGGCAGGCAAAAGCAGTGACAGGGGATCAACACGCAAAACCACGCACCATTCTTTATGCAGCGCATGATGGAATTGATATTGCGACTGGCAATGGTGCATTACGCTTATTACAAGTGCAATTACCTGGCGGAAAAATTATTTCCGTTTCCGATTTTTATAATGCGCATCGTGATGCATTAGTGGTGGGAGAGACATTAATATGAGTTTACGCTTGTTGGCCGCCACCATTATTAATGATGTCACTGATGGTCGCTCATTAACTGATTGTTTGGACTTTGCCTTAATTAAAATAAAGGATTCGCGCGACCGCGCATTTGTGCAAGCTGTCTGTTACGGCGTTTGCCGCTTTTATACGCGGCTTGATGTGGTATTAAGCCATTTATTAAAAAAGTCCATGCAGGCTAAAGACAGTGATGTGCACGCATTGATATTAGTGGGGCTTTATCAATTAATGGAAATGCGTGTGCCAGAACATGCAGCGGTATCTGAAACAGTGAATGCAACCGCAACCTTAGAAAAGCCTTGGGCGCGTGGTTTTGTTAACGCGGTGTTAAGAGAATATTTGCGCAGACAAGACGAAATCAAAAACATTATTCAATCGGATATTGAAGCAGAATATGCGCATCCAGAGTGGTGGATTGATGAAACTAAAAAGGCATGGCCGAATCATTGGCAAGCCATATTGCAAGCAAATAACGTGCATCCGCCTTTTTCACTGCGCGTGAATGAACAGCATGTATCGCGTGATGAGTATTTAGAAATATTAGGCACAAAGCATATAAATGCGGCGAAGATTCCTGAAACGCGAGAAGGGATTATTCTGGAATCAGCCATTCATGTAGAAGAATTACCTGGTTTTAAAGCGGGCGATATTTTCATCCAAGATGGCGCAGCCCAGCTCGCTGTGGATTTACTGGATCTTGCCCCAAAGATGCATGTACTAGACGCCTGTTCCGCACCGGGCGGTAAATTAACGCATATCTTAGTGAGAGAGCCACAATTAGCCTCAGTGAGTGCCGTTGAGAAAGACCCATTACGCATGCGTCCCATTAATGAAAATCTGTCGCGCTTAGGTCTTAAAGCGGATTGCATTTGTCATGATGTGAGCGATACGGCTGGTTGGTGGAATGGTGAATTTTTTGATCGCATTCTGTTGGACGCACCGTGTTCTGCAAGCGGCGTGATCCGCCGTCATCCTGATATCAAATTATTACGCCAACCAGAAGATATTGCAGCCTTTGCTGACGAACAATTTAATTTGCTGACCGCCCTGTGGGCATTATTAAAACCAGGTGGGTTGTTGGTGTATGCAACGTGTTCATTTTTTCCAGAAGAAAATGTGGAAGTGATGCAGCGGTTTTTGGCAGCACATAAAGAGGCAAAGGAAGAAAAAATCCAAGCAGAATGGGGATTAGCATGCGACATCGGCCGCCAAATCCTCCCCGGCATGCATAACATGGATGGTTTTTATTACGCTAGAATCAAAAAGGCGTAATACGTACAATGCAATAAATGATTCCCTCTCCCGACTTCAGCGTCCGTTAAAAATACGGGCAGTGATTGCGGGAGAGGGTTAGGGTGAGGGAGTTTTTAGGAGTAGCACCATGCGCATCGAAAATGACGTAAAACTGGATTTCCGTGATGTATTAATTCGTCCTAAACGGAGTGTATTAAAAACGCGTGCCGAAGTGTCGTTGGATCGCGCATTTCAGTTTAGACACACACAATCCGAATGGCATGGCGTACCGATTATCGCTTCCAATATGGATCACACCGGCACCCTAGACATGGCAAAAGCGCTTTCCGAACACTATTTGCTGACTGCGCTGGATAAGTTCGTCAAATTGGATGATTGGAAAAAATTTGCAACAAGCGCACCTAATGCCTTGGCATCTTGTTTTGTTTCAGTGGGTATTACTGATGCGGATTTTGCAAAACTGACAGAGGTGATGAAGGTGGTGCCTATTCCTTTCATTTGTTTGGATGTGGCCAATGGTTATACCGAGCGTTTTGTTTCTTATTTAGAAAAATTACGCGAACATTTCCCAAAGACCGTCATCATGGCTGGCAATGTGGTCACGGGTGAAATGGTGGAAGAATTAATTCTCTCTGGTGCCGATATAGTCAAAATTGGCATTGGTCCTGGTTCTGTTTGCACCACGCGTGAAAAAACCGGCGTTGGTTATCCGCAATTATCCGCCATCATTGAGTGCGCAGATGCTGCCCACGGATTGGGCGGGCACGTTTGTGCAGATGGTGGATGCACGACACCGGGCGATGTCGCAAAAGCATTTGCGGCGGGCGCTGATTTTGTCATGTTAGGTGGGATGTTGGCAGGGCATGATGAATGTTTGGGCGAAGTCATCGAAGAAAAAGGCAGAAAATTTAAACGTTTTTATGGCATGAGCTCCACCGAAGCAATGGAGAGGCATCATGGCTCAGTAGCAGATTACCGCTCCAGCGAAGGCCGTTCAGTGAATGTCCCTTATCGTGGTCCCGTAAAGAACACCGTGCTAGATATTTTAGGCGGCATACGTTCGACCTGCACCTATGTGGGTGCGCACCGGCTCAAAGAATTATCAAAACGTACAACATTTATACGTGTAGCCCGTCAATTGAACGAAGTGTTCGTCCCCTACGAACTGGAAAGGAGCAAATAAAATATATATCTCCCCTCATGTAGCCTGGACACGCTTTTTGTGTCCAGGGTAGTGGCTTCGCTACACATACCACCCTGGACACAAAAAGCGTGTCCAGGCTACATTGTCCAATTTTTACCTCTATCCCCAATAGTTGTATCATTCTCAACTCTAAGCTATCATGCCCCTACTTCGTATCTGGAATGGGCACTATGTCTATTCATGGACGCACAGATAGAAGGTGATGCGCCTTATTACTTAATAAAGGCGTGTGCCTGACTCTCACCTAATCCGGACGAGACACGGTAACAGGATGTTCACAAATCCAATAATGAAAAATTAAGGAGTGTGAATATGTTTAAAAAAGTCCTTTCAGTGATCGCGATCGTAGCTTCAACCGCTGGTATCGCAACTGCAGCGGGTTCAGCGCCATACATTGGTGCGGGTCTTGGTGTTGCTGCTAATACCTCAAGCAATAACAGCAACTACGTATTCGGTTCAAACCGCGTGTTGCCTTTCAACGTTCTTGCTGGTTATGGCGGCGTGATAAGCGAAAGCTTTTATCTCGCTGGCGAATTAAACGGTACGCTAGGTGCAGGTGAGCTGAACAATGGCGGTAAGTTGAAAACAACCTACAGCTACGGTGCTAGCGTTCTTCCAGGCGTCATGTTGAGCGACCATACACTTGCTTTTGCACGTGCTGGTATCGTTCGTACACGTTTTTCCAGCTTGAACACAAATCAAACCGGTGGACAATTTGGTCTTGGTCTGCAAACTGGCTTAACACAGAATGTTGATTTACGTGGCGAGTATGACTTTACTGCATACCGTTCGATTAATCAGAAGGTTAATGGTGTCAGTTTCTCCACATCACCACGTCAAGATGCTTTTAACATCAGCTTAATTTATAAGTTTGAGTAGAAGCACGCTTAGTTAACATCTCTACCGTCGCCCTACAGGGCGACGGTTAGATATAAAATCTGCTTCAATTCCTCTATACTTTTTGTTTCTCAATACTGATGTACTGATATGCCCTATATTATTCTCGACCGCGACGGTGTCATTAACTACGACTCCGATGTCTATATCAAATCACCCGCTGAATGGTTGCCTATCCCTGGCAGCTTAGAAGCCATTGCAGAATTAAACCGTCATGGGTTTAAGGTGCTGATCGCTACCAATCAATCGGGTGTTGCCCGCGGCTATTATGATCTAGCGATGCTTGATTTGATCCATGAAAAAATGATGGGCGAATTGGCGGCAGTGGGAGGTTATGTGGAAGAAATATTTTTCTGTCCGCATCATCCAGATGAGCATTGCGCTTGCCGCAAGCCCAAACCCGGTATGCTCTATCAAATACAAAAAAAATATTCAGTCGTCCTTGCAGACACTTTTTTTATTGGCGATTCATATGTAGATGTGGAAGCTGCGCGAACAGCAGGATGCAAGCCATTGTTGGTGTTAACCCAAAAAGGAAAAGTCTCAGTGGAAAAATACCCAGATTTATTAACGATTCCTAGTTTTCCTCATTTAGCTGCAGCGGTTGATTATGTGTTATCACGTTAATTTATTTATACGCTCACTGATTTTTTATATTTTCTCCACGATTGCTATTTGTATCTATAGCGTAGTGATCGTGTGTTTGTTGCCGTTTTCATCGCATTTTCGCCACGCTGCTATCCGCGCTTTTTTACGCTTTTATTTTGTTGTACTGAAAGCGGTGTGTCATATCGATTATAAAGTAGAAGGCATGGAACACATTCCAACGGATCGCACCGGCGTTGTTTTGAGTAAACATCAATCCACTTGGGAAACATTTTTTTTGCCGCTGATTTTTCACGAACCGACTGTCATTGTTAAACGAGAATTATTGTGGATACCGTTTTTCGGTTGGGCATTGGCTGCAGCGGATCCTATTGCCATTAATCGTTCATCTGGTTCATCTGCTATGCAGCAAGTGATTAATAAAGGCAGAAAATGTTTAGATAAAGGACGTTGGGTATTAGTGTTTCCGGAAGGCACGCGTATGCCATATGGTGTGGAAGGTAAATATAAATTGGGTGGCGCGAGGCTTGCTGCAGCCACCGGTTGCCCCGTGATTCCGGTGGCACACAATGCAGGACGTTTTTGGCCACGGCGCAAATTTATTAAACGACCTGGCACAGTACAGGTGGTGATCGGACCTGTTATTGAAAGTCACGACCGCACACCCGAACAAATTTTAACTCTTGCTAGGACTTGGATTGAGGATACGGTGTCCCGCATTGATGCGCGCTGAGTTTGAAGCTGCAAAACTAACTGGAACAGCCGCTGCTTCATCGATGAATCCACCCGTTAATAAATTATTCTGGATGCAACTTCTGCGATGACGCGCACAACCCATCACCGCCGAATCAGGCGCCAACATGGGTTTTAAAATGGAATAAGGGATTAACACCGTTTGGGTGCCATAAACAATTGGTGCCACTTGTCCTTCATCAAAGGTAATTAATAAACCATATGGATTAATATTCCAATTTTTAAAATTGTTTTCTGTTGGGGCGGTGCCGGTATTGACTAGTTCTTTATCCTTGAGACGCCTTGCTAATGCTTGGTTGGAATATTTGGAAATAAGCGTTAAATAATCGGATTCAGGCAAAAATAAATCGGCCAATTGTATGGTTTGGCCATTGTATAAATCATAATTAAATACATGATGAGTATGATAAGGAGGCGAAACACCAGCAATGGCACCTTGGATTGTGAAGCGAATGCTAACGACAGGGTTGTCATTGGTATTAATGGCGGAAGCATTAAAATCAATGACTAAATCATTTTTTACAGATGATCGGGGTAACGCGCTTTGTGCATTAACATTATCAAGCACTCTTGCGCGAAAATTTGCTATTTCATCTACAATAATCGCATTAATTTGTTGGTTGAACGTATCGATGTGTTCATCTTCTGTGTCGCTAAATATGGAAGGATAAACGGCTTTCACCACAATACGGGGTTTATCGTAAGTGATTTTAACTTCTGGTTTCATTTCCACATCGTCTGCAATCGTGTAAATTTTTTCTTTGCTGCTGTGGCCACTGTCGTCACTGCTATCATCGGTATCATCTGCGTAAGCTGGAATAAAAGCAGTGAAGCTTAAGATAAAGACCAACAGCAATAACTGGAAAAGATGATGTCTGATTGCTTGAAACATGGAAAGAGTTACTCCTTTATAGTCGTTACACTGATAGTTGTCATCCTGAGCGTAGCCTGGACACGCTTTTTGTGTCCAGGGTGGTGCGTATAGCGAAGCCGCTACCCTGGACACAAAAAAACGTGTCCAGGCTACATTTGCTATTAGTCATTATAACAATTCGTGCCCTTCGTTTTAGTCCGAACAACAACACCCTTTTCGTTTATTTCAAACAAATAAGTACACGATATGGCAAGACGTCCGCGGCTCCATGAATTATTGCTGGCGGGCGTTACCGTGATCACCGGCCGACCGCTATTATTAGTCACCCCAATTCCTGGTGAAGAAGACGATGAATTGGCGCTATAACGTTCGATGGTATAAGAGAGCAGGCTATGCCCATCGGGAAGAGCGACTTTATAATTCGGCTTACCCCAGCGGTTGATGAGGGTATTGACGCTTTCACCCTGCAAACTGTCGGGAGTAGAGGGGTAATAATTGGCCTTTGTTGTAGCACAACTAACGAGTAAAATGGCAAGTCCTAATAAAGCTAACGTTGTACGCATCGATCCATCCTTGGTTTTACTAGAGGGGTAAGTTTACTACTGGAGTTTGGCGTCGTCATTGCCGTCATTGCCGTCATTGCCGTCATTGCCGTCATTATCGTCATTGCGAGGAGCCCGAAGGGCGACGAAGCAACCCAGAAACCGAAGCTGGGTTGCTTCGTCGCCCTACGGGCTCCTCGCAATGACGGCGCAATGACGGCAATGACGATAATGACAACTTGGCCAAAATGTCCAGCACTAAAGGAGTATATAACATTGCGTCTCGCTTTTTGTCTTTTTAAATATTTTCCCTATGGCGGTTTGCAGCGGGATTTCATGCGCATTGCAAGAGAGTGCCGAAACCGTGGACACGAGGTGCATGTCTATACCATGCATTGGGATGGGGATCCTGAACCCGGATTTAACGTGCATATCATTAAAACGAAAGCCTGGCAAAATCATGCCCGGCTACTTTCCTTTACCAACAAGCTTACTCCGCACCTTCAAGCAGCACGTTTTGATGTGGTCATTGGGTTTAACAAAATGCCCCACCTGGATGCGTATTATGCGGCGGATGTATGTTACCAAGCGCGGGTGCGGGAACATCGCAGGGCGTTTTACCGATTATTGCCGCGCTATCGTCAATATGTGGCATTTGAAGAATCCGTGTTTCGACTAGGGAACCCGGTGGAGATTTTACTGATTTCCCCGCAGCAACAAAAAGCGTATAGCCAATATTATCAAACCGAGCCCGAACGATTTCATTTGCTGCCGCCAGGCATTGCCAAAGATCGGATGGCACCAGCCAATGCCGCCGAAATGCGCGCGGCTTTGCGTAAAGCCTATGGTTTTACCGACGAACAAATTCTGTTGCTCATGGTTGGCTCTGGCTTTAAAACCAAAGGCGTAGATCGGGCTATCAAGGGGCTTGCCTCTTTATCACCCGCGCTGAAATCACGCTGCCGATTATTTGTCATTGGGCAAGATGATCCCGCCCGTTTTCAAAAATTAGCGGTCACTTGGCAAGTGAGTGATCGGGTGTCATTTCTAGGGGGGCGCTCGGATGTGCCGGATTTCTTGCTGGCTGCGGATTTATTGCTTCATCCCTCTTATCATGAAAATACAGGCACGGCTATTTTGGAAGCCTTGGTCGCTGGTTTACCGGTGCTGACGGTCGAGGCCTGCGGCTATGCGCATTATGTGACAGAGGCAGAGGCAGGAACGGTGGTGCCAGCGCCATACAAACAACGTGAATTCAACGCGGCGTTAGAAAAAATGGTATCATCGCCACAAACAACCTGGCGGCAAAACGCGCTGGCGTTTGCGAAAGAAGCAGACATTTACAGCATGCCTTGCAAAGCCGCGGACCTTATTGAACAGATTGGGCAAAAACGTGTACTTACACCCAGACCTTAAAAGCTATTTCAGAACAGATGCACCACTCTTTGATCAGATCATGGCGCTCAAAGGAGAATCCTTTCGTCACCAAGATGGTCGCTTGACCCAGCGCATTGTGCTTGGCGCTAAATCTTATTTTATCAAGCAGCATTCGGGGGTGGGTTGGAAAGAGATTTTCAAGAATTTAATCCAATTCCGTCTACCCGTGTTAAGCGCCAGCAATGAATGGCGCGCGATTAACAAGCTTGCCTCATTACAAATCGCTGTGCCCACTGTGGTGGGTTTCGGTATGCGCGGTATTAATCCTGCGACAGTAGAGTCTTTTATATTAATGGAAGAAATTGCACCGGCGGTTAGTTTGGAAACCTTGTGTGCGGATTGGAAACAGCACCCGCCTTCTTTTGCTGACAAGCAAAAACTCATTACCGCTGTCGCGACCATTGCACGTGTGATGCATGAGCATGGGGTGAATCATCGGGATTTTTACTTATGTCACTTTTTATTGCATCCATCGCAAAGGCTTTATCTCATCGATTTGCATCGTGCTATGCGGCATCGCTTGACACCAGAGCGTTGGATCATTAAAGATTTAGCAGGGTTATATTTTTCAAGCACACAGATAGGCCTGACACAGCGTGATTTGTATCGATTTATGAAGATTTATCATAAATCACCCTTACACACATTGTTGGCTTCGGAAAAAACTTTTTGGCAAAAGGTGCTAACACGTGGAAACACATACCGTGATCATACCCAGTCAGTTTGATTTTTTTCATACGGCGACTTTTGCATTTGTGCCGCCTTTTCGTCTAACGCTAGCAGATGGCAACGTGATCCATGCTGAAGAAGTCGTGCGGCTACTACCTAAAAAACGTTTAGTGGCATTTGGCACGTGGCAGCAAACGCCTATCGTTGCCAAATTATTTTTTGATCCTCACCATGCGAAACGTGATATGGAACGTGATGCAGCTGGCATTGCCGCTCTTCTAGAAAATAATATTCCTACACCACCATTACTTTACCAAGGTGTCAGCGAAGATGGTCGTATTCATGTGCTTATTTACGAACGTATCTATGATGCGCTGAGTTTGGAAGAAGCTTGGCGTAACAGAGAAAATGCCAACGATATGCTGTCAATTCTGCGTCCCGTTATTGTAGAAATCGCAACGCAGCATGTGTTGGGTGTGGTGCAACATGATTTACACTTAAATAATTTTCTACTAACAAAAAAGAAAATTTACACACTAGACGGTGCGCAAATCGAAACCTGTCCGCGTTTATTATCCAAAAAGAAAAGCATGAGAAATTTAGCGCTCTTTCTTTCACAACTGGGTGTGGGGGTGGAAAATTGTCAGGAAGCGTTATTTAAACTCTATGCCAAAGCGCGCGGTTGGATGATAAAAAAATCCGACATTCTTTACATTTTTTATCTCATCAAACAATGGGATGAAAAGCGCTGGCATCGTTATGAAAAGAAAATTTTCAGAAATTGCACTGATTTTTCGCATCTCAACTATTGGTGTTCAGACGTGATGGTTGATAGGCGTGCTCTTTTTCCCGAGATGAGTGCTTTTTTAAAGAATCCCGAATCTTTATTCAGTCATCCTGCCTCGCAATTACTAAAAGCAGGACGGTCGAGTACCGTGATCAAAGTAGTGTTAGATAATAAAACATACATAGTGAAACGCTATAATCTAAAAAATAGCTTACATTTTCTAAGACGTTGTTTGCGTCCTACACGTGCAAGGCGGTCTTGGCGATTGTCACATAAATTAAATTTATTTGGCGTAGCGATAGCAAAGCCCATCGCCTTCATAGAAAGAAGCGTGTTGGGTTTGCGGGGCAAATCATATTATGTCTCTGACTATATTTCATCGGAACATATAGGCGATTATTTTACTCGTCATCAACATGATGTAAAAAAGACAGATGCAATGGTGGAGCGTGTCGTTTTGTTATTAAAAAATTTAGCAAAGCTCGAAATGACGCACGGTGATTTGAAAATGACAAACATATTAATGGATCAACGCGAACAACCAGTGTTAATTGATTTAGATGGCACATCGGAATACGCAACACTAACCGGCTTAAGACAAGCCTGGGACAAGGAAATTCAGCGGTTTTTACAGAATTTTGAAACGATGCCAACGATTGCAGAAAAGTTTAAAAGCTTGCTCTTGTTAGAAAGGAATTAAACATGCAACATTTACAAAACCGAACCCTGTTCAAAGAATCAAATTTCATCAACGGCCAATGGCAGCCAGCCGATTCTGGCAAAGCATTCCCCGTTGTCAACCCTTTCGATGGCATAGTACTGGGTCACGTCCCCGACTGCAGCAGCGCAGAAACCAAACGCGCCATTGAAGCAGCGCACAATGCGTTGCCTGACTGGCGCGCGCGCTCAGCAAAAGAGCGATCCGATTTACTTTTAGTTTGGGCGCATTTAATTGAACAAAACAAAGAAGATTTAGCAGAGATCATGACACTCGAACAAGGCAAGCCACTGCTAGAAGCGCGCGGCGAAATCGATTATGCAACCGCATTTATTAAGTGGTTTGCAGAAGAGGGCCGTCGTGTATATGGCGATGTGATTCCTTCCAATAAACGCAACCAACGATTAATCGTCATCAAGCAAGCGATAGGTGTGGTCGCAGCGATCACACCATGGAATTTTCCCGCTGCGATGATCACAAGAAAAATTGCACCAGCACTAGCCGTGGGTTGTACAACAGTAATAAAACCTGCTGAAGATACGCCATTTAGTGCATTGGCATTAGCTGTGCTTGCAGAAAAAGCAGGCATTCCAGCAGGTGTCATTAATATTATCACCGGCAATCCTGAAATAATTGGAATGGAGTTAACATCGAACCCCTTAGTGAGAAAACTATCTTTTACGGGTTCTACTGCGGTAGGAAAATTACTGATGGCGCAATGCGCAAGCACCATTAAGAAAATTTCATTAGAATTAGGCGGCAATGCGCCATTTATCATATTCGATGATGCAGACATTGATGCAGCCGTGCAGGGCACCATTGCTTCTAAATTCCGTAACACGGGACAAACTTGTGTATGCGCTAACAGAATCTTTGTACATGATGCAATCTATACGGAATACACCAAAAAATTAATACACGCGGTTGCAGCATTGAAAGTAGGTAATGGATTAGAAAAAGGCGTGCAACAAGGCCCGTTAATTAATGAAGATGCACTAGCAAAAGTAAAAGAACACATTGCGGATGCTTTAGAAAAAGGCGGCCAACTGGTACAGGGCGGGAAACCCCACCCATTAGGCGGTTTGTTTTTTGAGCCTACTGTATTGACCGAAGCAAACATTTCCATGCGTCTTGCACAAGAAGAAACCTTTGGCCCTGTTGCATCTTTATTTAGATTTCACACAGAAGAAGAAGTTATCAAGCTTGCCAATGACACATCCTATGGATTGGCATCGTATTTTTACAGCAATAATATAGAACGAGTCTGGCGAGTAGCTGAGGCACTAGAATACGGCATGGTAGGAATCAACACCGGCATACTCTCAACCGAAGTCGCCCCCTTCGGCGGCGTAAAAGAATCCGGCATCGGCCGCGAAGGCTCAAAGTACGGAATAGACGATTATCTAGAAATTAAGTATTTGTGCATAGGGTCCGGCCAGTAGTTGCCCATAGGCGTCAAGCTAACAGAGGGGGTCAAGTCTCTCCTTAACGAATAAATAATTATCACATGGTGTTAATTGCGCTAATTTGCACCAACCTTTGCGACAGCATGCTTAATCAACTCGTATATTCCGTTAATCTTATTAAATTAAAAGGGATTGGAAATTTCTTAATACTGAGTAGACTTTCAAGCAGGAGATTGTGTGAGTAAATTTTATTCGTTAAGAAGAGACTTGACCCCATTGATGGACAATAACCAAGATTACCCAATCTCAAAATGAATCCCCTGCGCAAGCGTCAATCCCGCACCCCAATTAATGGTATTAGTCTGACGGCGCATATACGCTTTCCACGCATCTGAACCCGCTTCTCTCCCACCACCCGTTTCTTTTTCACCTCCAAACGCTCCACCGATTTCAGCGCCTGAAGTGCCTATATTCACATTTGCAATGCCGCAATCACTGCCGCGCACAGAAAGAAAGGTTTCCGCGTGTTGTAAATGACTGGTAAAGATGGCAGAAGAAAGCCCGAAATTTGAATGATTGTGCATCGCTATCGCTTCATCCAAAGTTTTATATTTCATCACATACAATAACGGCCCAAAGGTTTCCTTTTGCACGATGTCCCAATCATTTTGAGCAGCAATGATTGTGGGTTCCACAAAAAACCCAGGGCGCTCTAGCGACTTACCGCCCACTAACACCGTGCCGCCTTGTTGTTTTGCCTCAGCAATTGAATTAAGAAAAGTGTCAACCGCCGTTTGGTCGATGAGTGGCCCCATCAAATTTTTTTGATCTAGAGGATCGCCAATCGTTATTTTTTTATATGCTTTCACTAAGGCACCCACCAACTTATCATAGACAGACTCATGTATGATTAATCGTCTGGTGGTCGTGCAGCGTTGGCCAGCCGTGCCAATGGCACCAAAAACAATAGGCGTGATGAGAGTAGTTAAATCGGCATACTCATCAACAATAATCGCATTGTTGCCACTCAATTCTAACAATGCTCGGCCCAAGCGATTAGCAATGAGTACATTAATTTCTTTGCCGACAGCAGTTGATCCTGTAAATGAAACAAGCGGCACGCGCGTGTCGCAAGCGAGATGATTAACCATTCCATTTTTATCCGAAATGATCAGCGAAAAAATACCACGGTAACCAAATTGATCTGCCACTTTATTACAAATATGCTGCACGGCGATTGCGCATAGCGCAGTCTTAGGCGATGGCTTCCAAATAACCGTATTGCCGCACACGGCTGCAACAAAGGCATTCCATGCCCAAACAGCCACAGGAAAATTAAACGCACTAATCACAGCTGTCACACCGAGTGGATGCCATTGTTCATACATACGATGCATTGCCCGTTCCGAATGCATAGTTTTACCATACAGCATACGCGATTGACCAACAGCAAGGTCTGCCATGTCTATCATTTCTTGCACTTCACCATCGCCTTCTTGTTTGGATTTCCCCATCTCCAGAGACACTAAACTGCCTAGCAAATCTTTGTATTTGCGCAACTCATCACCGATTGCGCGTACAAGCTCGCCGCGTTTCGGTGCAGGCACCTCGCGCCAGCTTAAAAAGGCTTGATGAGCCTCTTTGACTAGATGCTCATAATCTTTATCTGAAGCGCAAAAAATAGTTGCGATAGGTTCACCCGTAGAAGGATTAAAAGAAATAATGCTGCCGGCATCTTTAGTATGCGACCACCAATGTCCACCTGAACTCGCACCACTGTTTTTTTCATTCAGATGCAGCGAGGATAATAACTCCATACTTAAATCCTTATAAATAGTAGTCGCCAAAGCGGTTGCTGGTAATTTCTTCAAGCGTAAATTGTTCTAAACGCACAAATCCATGGTAACGATTAGGGCTATTCAGAATAATATCAGCGACGCAGCAAACATTTGAAGCGGTCGTTAACTGAATGGCAGACCAACGGTGCTTTTCAATTTTTTTCGGGTAGAATTTTTTTACATAACTTTCTTCTACATAATGATTGTCTTTCGTGCCAGTCACGGACACATAAACCAGCACCACATCTTGACTAGTCTTAGGTATTGCATTTTCAAAAATATGTTTCAAGGTTTCGCGTTCGGAATTTAATTTCATATCATTCATCAAAAATTTAATTTTTTCGCAATGACCAGGATAACGAATGGTTTTATAGCTGATATGTTTAACTTTGTCATAATAGGTTTCAGCAAGACTACCAATGCCGCCAGAAGTATTAAATGCCTCATACGTTAATCCATCAATTTTAATTTCTTCTAAGCCTTCTAATGGCTGTAACGCCACTAATTTTCCATTCTCAATACCATGGCACGGATTGCCATATTCATTGATGAGTCCGTCTGTGGACCAGGTGAGGGAATATTGCAACGCATTACTAATATTAAGAGGCAGCGCGCCCACTCGCATTTTAACGTCATCCAACTTGGGAAAATGTTTCATCAGATCATGCGCGACAATGCTAATAAAACCAGGTGCGAGCCCGCATTGCGGCACAAAGGCGTTTTGCGAACCATTTGAAATTTCCATCACCGCTTTGGTGGTTTCCACGTCTTCTGTTAAATCAAAATAATGTATGTGGTTTTCAGCTGCAATACGCGCAATATCTTTATTGCAAAAAAAAGGCAAAGACGAAATAATGGCTTCAATATGATTTTTTTGGATATAAGTAGACACCGCACTACGGTCAGTGGCATCAAGAATTGTATATTGAAAATTAGGCAAACCTGTTAGTCGCCGTTCATAGGGAATTTTTTTGTGTATATCTGCCAAATGCACAACGTAATCATTGGTGCGCGCTAACAAAACGGTGATCAATGAGCCAATTTTACCTGCACCCATCACCATCACTTGATGCATGCTACGCTCCTTACTGTAGAGTGACTATGCCAGTGGCTTAGAGTGCCCCTGGCGGTTTAAGCCGAGGATTAAAGCTAGATTCAGCTAAAATACCTTCTCTTTTCATTTCATCCGCTGATGGCAGGGGTTTACCATCTGCAATATCGCCCAAAATATTAAAAATTTTGATGCCCATGGGATCTTCGCCCGTTTCCTGTTTTAAAGAGGCTTTAAAACTCGTTCCATCTGCGGTAGCAAGATTTTGCGTGCTGATATCTTCAGAGGTGCTAGTAATGGGTACGGCTGGACTGTCGCTGAAACGTACATCCTTGCCGCCGTAATCTTTTTGAATGCTAGCAGTCAATGTGTCTACACAGCTTGCAATGATGCCCATCGCTTGTTTGTTATCACCTAACCGTACATTTTCTTTTTTATTCGTCAGCTCTGTTGTCAATATTTCGGCAAATTGATCAATGAGCGCTTCTTGTTGTTTATTGGGATCGAGTTTTTTCTTGTTCTTGGGTGTGAGTTTAAACATTTTTTTCAAAAACTCTTTGAATGAATTTTTTAATTCATCTTTTTGTAATTCATTCGGTGTTTTCATTAATAAATTAGGATCAAATTTAAAAGACAAATCTTTTTGCAATACGTGAGACAAGCAAGTTGTGCGCAATTCTTTTTGCAGGTCTTTGTCATTTCTCAAGCTATCGGTAGTGACGTGCATATTTTTATTTTCATGCAAGCTTTGCATGATCCTGGCAGTCAGCTTGCTCACTTCATCCATGCCCAATTTTAATTGCTGCAGGAATTTTTCAATTTCCCGTTTGACTTCTTCTAAAGCGGAGGATTGAATCGTCATCTTGGTATTCCTCTTCATTCATGAGGCTTTAATCGTTATTATACCTTGAATTTAACCCTATAGAGTAATGATACATAAGGCAAATATGAGCTCCCCCGGTATTCTGAGGATCGCGCTACCTACGCCATTGCGGAGGTTATTTGATTATCTGCCTCCTCAAGCTGTTGATCCCAAAGCCTTATTCCCAGGTGTGCGCGTGAAAGTTCCTTTTCAATCGCGCACTTTAGTAGGAATTTTAACCGAAGTCGTCAGCACATCGTCCATCTCTCATGAAAAACTTAAACCCGCACTAGAACTGCTTGATCAAGAAGCCATTTTACCGCCTGATATTTACCAGCTGTGTCTGTGGGCGGCAGATTATTACCATTGCTCATTGGGCGAAGTTTTGTCATCGGCGTTACCCGTGTTATTACGTAAGGGCAAACCTGCCGAAGCCAAAACAAAATGGCCGGTGTCAGGAGGCAGTACTGAACCGCAATTGAAATTAAATGATGCGCAACACTATGCAGTGAATAGCGTTTGTGAGGCAGCTAATCAATTTCTCCCGTTTTTATTAGATGGGGTGACTGGCAGCGGTAAAACAGAAGTGTATTTGCGTAGCATTGCATCCATGTTGCAAGCCGGTAAGCAGGTATTAGTGCTCGTACCTGAAATCAGTTTAACGCCACAGACCATTGAACGTTTTCGCGCGCGCTTTTCAGTGCCAGTTGCTGCATTACATTCAGGCATGACAGAACTCGCTCGACTAAAAGTCTGGTTAGGCGCTCGTGCCAATGAAGTAAAAATTGTGATTGGCACGCGATCGGCTATTTTCACACCCTTTGCAGAATTAGGTCTTATCATCGTCGATGAAGAACATGATCAATCATTCAAACAACAAGACCGTTTTCGTTATCACGCGCGTGATTTAGCGGTGATGCGCGCAAGCATTCTTCGTATTCCCATTGTATTGGGTTCGGCTACTCCTTCACTTGAATCATTACTCAATGTGAAACGCAACCGTTATACATTACTGACATTACCGCTGCGTGCTGGGGATGCCAAAATGCCGGAATATGCCTTGATTGATCTAAGATCAGCGCACATAGAAGAGGGAATGTCAGATCCCTTATTACAAGCTGTGCGTCATCATCTAGCAGAAAATAATCAAGTGATGTTGTTTCTCAACCGGCGCGGCTTTGCACCCGTTTACTATTGCACAGAATGCACATGGATGGCTGGCTGCAAACGTTGTGATACACGCATGGTGTATCATCGTACAACGAAACGCTTGCAATGCCATCATTGTGATGCGCAGAGTGCCATTCCCATTCAATGCACGCAATGCGGAAGTACCGCTTTGCAACCAGTCGGATTAGGCACGCAACGTCTTGAACAATTACTAACAAAACAATTTCCGGATACGCCCATTATTCGTGTTGATCGAGACAGCACACGTCGTAAAGGTTCGATGCAAAGCTTATTAGACCAAATTCACACTGAACCAAAAGCAATTTTATTAGGCACGCAGATGCTTGCTAAAGGTCATCATTTTCCTAATGTAACCTTAGTGGGAATGGTCGAAGCGGACAGTGGTTTATTCAGCGCAGATTTTCGTGCGGCAGAGCAAATGGGACAATTATTAATGCAAGTGTCTGGCCGCGCAGGCCGCGCAGAAAAACCTGGCACGGTGATGATTCAAACACGTCATCCCGATCATCAGAGCATTCAAACCTTAATTCATCAAGGCTACCAGCCTTTTGCACAAATGTTATTAACCGAACGCGAACAAGCCATTTTACCGCCGTTTTCTTATTTTGCCGTGTTTAAAGCAGAAGCATATACGGAAGAAAGTGCGAGTGGGTTTCTATCAATGATTAAGACATTGTGCGCGGTGGCCAAAGAAACGATAACAGTGCTTGGGCCTGTGTCTGCTGTTATTGCTAAACGTAAAGGTCTTTATTGCCAGCAATTATTAATTAAATCTAATCAACGCGGCGTTTTACAGCAGTTTTTGAAAAAATTATTAATGGAGATTGAAAAGCAGCCTGCTAAACAATCAGTGAAATGGGTGTTGGATGTGGATCCGGTTGAGGTGGGGTGATCTTGTTTCTTGGCTTCTTGTCCTCTCGCCCTCTCGCCCTCACCCC
>JABDBV010000004.1:46989-49753 GCA_013288395.1 Gammaproteobacteria bacterium
TGGAGTTTTTGTCGATATTTAAGAAGGATTGAAGGGGGGGTGCGCTTTTGCCCTCTCGCCCTCACCCCAACCCTCTCCCGCAACCACCTTCGGTTTTTTTTTCTAAACGCCTGAGGGCGGGAGAGGGAGACGTTGAAATCACCTTCTGAGTTTTTCTCAGCAGAAATATTCTCATTTTTTCGTTCTCAGAAGTTGGGAAAAACACAAAAGATAGTTTCAACGTCCTCGGAAGTTGGGAAAAACACAAAAGGTGGTTTCAACGTCCCCCTCTCCCACCCTCAGTGTTTAGAAAAAAAACTGCAGGTGGTTGCGGGAGAGGGTTGGGGTGAGGGCGAGAGGGCAAAAGCGCACCCCCCCTTCAATCCTTCTTAAATATCGACAAAAACTCCATCGGAATTGGAAACACAATCGTAGAATTTTTTTCCTCAGCAATATTTGACAACGTCTGTAAATATCGCAATTGCAGTGCTTGCCCCTGTTGAGAAAGCACTTTCGCAGCTTCCAATAACTTATAAGAAGCTTGTAACTCCCCATCCGCATGAATCACTTTCGCACGACGTTCACGTTCCGCCTCAGCCTGACGCGCAATCGCACGGACCATATTTTCATTTAAATCGATATGCTTAATTTCCACCAATCCAATTTTAACGCCCCACGCATCCGCGTGCTCATCCAAAATTTGCTGTATATGCGCATTCAATTTGTTACGTTCAGCTAGCATTTCATCCAGCTCATGTTGACCTAGCACCGATCGCAACGTGGTTTGCGCTAATTGACTCACTGCCGCTTGATAATCTTCCACTTGAATAATCGCGCGCTCAGGATCAATCACACGAAAATACACCACCGCGCTCACGCGTACCGACACATTGTCTCGTGAAATCACATCTTGCGGCGGAATGTCCATCACCACCGTACGCAATTCAACACGCACAATTTGCTGAACAAAAGGAATAATCAAAATCAAACCAGGGCCTTTCACTTTCCAAAACCGACCCAAAGTAAAAACAACTGCTCGTTCATATTCGCGTAACACATAGAAAAAATTAAACAATAAAATAAACATAATCAACGCAAATACTGCATAAGCCATATACATAACTATTCTCCTGATTTATTTAAAGCTGATGGTTGAATGACTTTAACGTCCAACGTCAAACCATGCACTTTTGTAACGATCACTTCTTGCCCGGGATAAGGTGTTTCATCCATTCTCGCATCCCACAAGTCACCCATGACACGCACGGAAATTTGTTTATTCATCACGCTCACCACGGTGCCTTTCGCGCCAATGAGACCTTCTCGCCCTGTGACCACGGCTTTCTTTTGCGAGCGTATCGCAAGCGTTAAAACCGTAAAGAAAAATGCTGCAGTAATAATACCCATCGCAATAATTAAAGATAAAGTAACGTGATAATTCGGATCGTTAGAATCAAACAACATCACAGAACCCAAAATAAACGCAATCAGCCCACCAATGCCAATGATACCAAAACTGGAGACATAGACTTCAAAGACTATAAAAGCAATGCCAACCAGTAATAAACTAAGCCCCGTGTAGTTAACAGACATCATTTGAAATGCATATAACGCAAGAATCAAACTGATCAGACCAGCCACACCCGGTAGCACGAGACCAGGATTAGATAATTCAAAAAACAAGCCATAAATAGCTAGCAACATGAGTAAATAAGCAACCGTAGGATCAGTAATAAATGAAAGAAATTGATAACGCCAATCCGTGGGCATGTTAATCAGCTGAAGATTGTTTGTGTTCATCCGAGTGATATTGCCATGCACGCTGACAGGATGACCATTCGCATCTTTCAGTAATGTAGCGTAATTGTCCGCCACATCATTGATGACACGTAATTTTTTAGCTTCAACCGCAGATAAACTAGATGCTTGTTTAACTGCCGATTCCGCCCAACTTGCATTGCGGCCACGTAATTCAGCAAGACTACGAATATATGCTGCCGCATCATTATTTATTTTTGTGTTTTCTACGCTAGGATTTTTAGTCGATTCACTACTGCCCATCACATTCACTGGTGCCGCTGCACCAAGATTGGTGCCTGGTGCCATCGCGCTATAGTGACTGGCATACATAATAAATGTACCCGCACTTGCAGCCCGCGCACCGGAAGGCGCGACATAGGTGATCACAGGAATAGGGGAGGCTAAAATCGCCTGATTAATTCTACGCATCGACGTATCCAACCCGCCTGGGGTATTCAATTGCAAGATCACCACCGCAGCCTGTTCTTTGATTGCAAACGCGATCCCACGTTTGACATAATCTTGAGTAGCAGGCCCAATCGCTCCATTAATATCCAAAACGATAGCTTTTTCTGCAGCAACACTAAGCGAAGAAAAAAGAAAAATGAGACACCCCACCCACCACATCCATTTACGCATAAACGCCTTCTCCATCTATAGAGCGATCACACCATTATACATTGACCTGGTGTTTGGCCCTGCTATACTTTCGCAGCCTATTCACTGCCGGGGTGGCGGAATTGGTAGACGCGCCGGTCTCAAAAACCGGTGAGGGTAACCTCATGCCGGTTCGATTCCGGCCCTCGGCACATTCATTCTACACATCAGAAAAACGATATTCCAAACAGTCCCGGTGGCACAGATGGATAGCGCAGCCCCCTCCTAAGGGGCAGGTCGGCGGTTCGAATCCGCCCCGGGACGCCATTGAAAAATAAGCCAGCGTAGCCCGGAATAAAATGCTAACACATTTTAATAACCCCGGAAA
>JABDBV010000005.1:0-29803 GCA_013288395.1 Gammaproteobacteria bacterium
ATGAATCCCAAAGAGGATAATTATCAAGCGATACTCAGAAATCTTATTGAACAGAAACAATTACCAAAACAAATTATTTTTTCGACGGTTGTTACTACTGATTTATCCAAGGAAGGTATTAAAAAGCAACTGGATACCCATTATTATACCTTATTTAATTTAGTTAAAGCGTTGTTAGAAATAAAACTTACATCCGCACTAACTCTTACTTGCGTAAACCTGAAAGGTGATGGAATTACTGATTTATTTGCCTCGGCGTGGTCTGGGTTATTGAACACAATTCATTTAGAACAACCGTTGATCCGCGTTCGATTGATAAGTGCCCAGGATGTGAATGATGTGTTAGCTGAGCTCGGCGGTATAGAAAAAGAAGTCCGTTATGATCAGCAACACAAGCGTTATGCACCTGATTATCAGGTAATAAAGGAGACTTCTAAAAAATCCTTATTGCTTAAATCCAAGGGTGTTTATTTAATTACAGGTGGCATGGGAGGCTTGGGCTTACTCTTTGCGAGATATTTAGCATCAAACTATCAGGCTAAATTAGTGTTAACCGGTCGTTCTTTGTTATCTGAAAAACAACAAGCTGTGCTAGATGAATTAAATCAATTAGGTGGTGAGACGATTTATCTTACATCTGATGTCAGTGATAAAAAAAGTGTAAATGAATTGGTAAAATCTATTAAAGACCGTTTTGGTCGTCTGAATGGGGTATTGCACGCAGCCGGTGTGTTGCGCGATGCGTTTATTGTTAAGAAAACGATAGCTGATTGCGAAGCAGTGATCGCACCTAAAGTGTATGGAACGATTTGTTTAGATGAAGCGACACAAGATGAGAAATTAGATTTCTTTGTGCTGTTCTCATCCATTGCGGCAGTGTTCGGGAATGTCGGTCAATGTGATTATGCGTATGCGAATGGATGGATGGATGCTTATGCTAAATATCGAGTTATTCGCGATCGATCAGGTAAGACGCTCAGTATCAATTGGCCGTTGTGGGCAGAGGGCGGCATGCAGGTGGATGAGGCTGCAAAACAGTTGATGGCTAACGTGATGGGAGCAACCCCCTTAACGACAGAAGCTGGTCTTGCAGCATTTACTACCCTGCTAACAGCCGCTAATAGTCAAGCCATAGTATGGTCTGGCAACCAGAAAAAATTACAAAAATACCTGACGAAGGAAGAGAAAGTTGCAGCTGCACCGGTTGCGGCTGTTGAGGCCGGTGTTGGTGTGGTTGACATGGTCAAGCGACAGCTCTTGCAGATGATATCGGAATTATTAAAGATTAAGCCCGAGCATCTTGCTGCAGATGAAAATTTAAGTGAATACGGTATAGATTCTCTTGGGTTTATGAATTTTACCAATCAACTGAATGAGTATTATCAGTTAGCATTGACTCCTGCCGCTTTGTTTGAGCATCAAACGATAACGAGTTTGGCGAATTATTTTGTCGCAACTTATGCGGATGCTATGCTGTTACGACATGGTAGTGTCAGTAAAAAAGTACTTCCTACAGAAAAAATGACAACCTCTGTTGTGATAACTCCAAAAGTACGGTCTCGTTATATACCAAATATAGCAATGCCTGATGAAAACCAACAGCCAACACTTCCTGTTAGTGTAGACATAGCGATTATAGGGATGAGTGGTGTGTTCCCCGGATCGCCGGATTTAACATCATTTTGGGATAATCTCGCCAATCAAAAAGATTTAATCAGTGAGATACCCGCGAATCGCTGGGATTGGAAAACATATTATGGCGATGGCGAATATCAAACTAAAGTGAAATGGGGTGGATTTATTGAAGGTATTGATCAATTTGATGCACCTTTCTTCTCTATTTCGCCGCGTGAAGCAGAATTGATGGATCCCCAACAACGCCTGTTTTTACAGGTTGTTTGGAAAACCATGGAAGATGCCAATGTCACGGCGAATCAATTAGCAGTAGCGAAAACCGGGTTATTTGTTGGTGTTTCAACAAATGATTATGAAGAACTACTGCAAAAAACCAATGAACCGCAAGCCTTCGCATCCACGGGTAATGCTCATTGCATTGTTGCCAATCGTATATCGTATTTACTAAATCTAAGCGGACCGAGTGTTGCAATAGATACGGCATGCTCGAGTTCACTGGTCGCCTTACATCAAGCGGTAAAAGCAATACAAACTGGTGATTGTGAATTGGCCATCGTAGGAGGCGTGAATGCATTAATAACGCCGACATTATTTATTGAATTTTCGCAAGCTGGGATGCTGAGCGCGGACGGTCATTGCAAGACGTTTGATAAATCAGCGAATGGTTATGTGCGTGGAGAAGGCGCTGGGGCAATATTATTAAAACCTTTAAATAAAGCTTTAGCGGATGGTGATACGATTTATGGCGTAATTAAAGGGACAGCTGTCAATCACGGTGGGCATGTGAGTTCATTAACGGTTCCTAACCCGAATGCCCAGGCAGAGTTAATCGTCACAGCATGGGAGCGTGCGCGAATCGGTGTGGAAACCATTAGTTATATTGAAGCACATGGCACCGGTACGTCGTTAGGTGATCCAATTGAAGTGAATGGATTAAAGAAAACTTTTACTCAATTACAAGAAAAGCAAGGGTTGTCACAGTTGCCAAAGGCCTATTGCGGTATAGGGACGGTTAAAACCAATATTGGGCATTTGGAAGCAGCGGCAGGGATTGCTGGAATTATCAAAGTGTTGTTATCGTTCAAGCATCGTCAGTTGCCTGGATTGGTAAACTTTCATGAATTAAATCCCTATATTGAAATTGATAATACACCTTTCTATTTAGTGGAAACGACACGTGATTGGGAACCTTTAAAAGATGCATCAGGCAGAATAATACCACGCCGCGCAGGGGTGAGTTCTTTTGGTTTTGGCGGCGCAAATGCGCATGTGGTGTTAGAAGAAGGGCCCGAGGTTAAACCGCTACCAGAAGATACCAAGCCTATTTATTTGTTTAGTGTCTCTGCTAAAACAGATGAATCCTTACGACATCGTTTAGAGGATTTAGTCATCTGGTTAAAACAAACAGGAAGCAATGTAAATCTTAGTAGCATAAGTTATACCTTGAATACAAGACGTGCTCACTTTAACAAGCGTTGTGCATTCGTCGCTAAGACTAAAGAAGAATTAAAAGAAAAACTAGTTGCTCTATGCCAAGGAAAAATATCCGCAGGTTGCTTCATGGGGAATACGGATAAATCGCCTGATGATGCAGTGATTTATGAACAAGTTTTAATAGGTATTTTGAAAGAGTTACAGTCCACAGAAACGCTTTCTACTAGTGACTATAATAAGAAGATCGAAGCATTAGCCAGTTTATATGTTAAGGGCTATAACCCAGATTGGGAATTACTACATCATGGTGAGTTTAATAGAACGATTACATTACCGACCTATCCCTTTGCTAAAGAACGCTATTGGATTGAGACCACGGCAGGAAAGTTGTCCACTACTCATGCTGAAACTGGTGTAGCAAATTTACTTCCTTTAATCGATACAAACACATCTACTTTAGCATCGCAATCCTTTACGAAATTGCTCACGCAGAAAGCGTTTTATCTTCATGATCATCGTGTGAATCAACAATCTGTTTTACCAGGCGTTGCTTATCTCGAGATGGCACGTGAAGCAGGATTGCTTGCTCTACCACACGCACAAGTCGTTGGTTTGAAGAATATAGTGTGGGCAAGTCCGATTCGCGTGAATGATGAAGCTGTATTGGCAACGATCACACTGTACCCTGAAGCCTCTGATATTCAATTTGAAGTGACCACACCAGGTAGCGATGAGCCGATACTCAATGCCCAAGGGAAGTTGATCGTATCAGAACTTGCACCAACGCCGCTGCCTGCAGTGAATGTATCAGCCGTTCGTGAGCGTTGCACACAAACGATCTCACAAGCGGATGTTTATGCACGTTTTAATCGTGCAGGTTTACAATATGGGAAGTGCTTCCAGGTGATTCAAACCTTGCAGTGCCATGATCAGGAAGTACTCGCTGAACTGCAATTGCCAAGTGATGCACTAAGTGATACAGGGGGGCGACGCAATGATTTTATTCTGCATCCGAGTTTACTTGATGGTGCATTACAAGCAGTTAGCAGCTTAAACCAACAGGACGATCACTTATATCTGCCATTTTTGATAGGTGAAATAATTATTTATAGCGCTATACCCGATCATTGTTATGCTTATGTCACGCATGCCTCAGGTTCAATCGAAACGTCGCCGCAGTTTGATATTAAAGTGTTAGATGAGCATGGTCAGGTCGTGGTAGCAATTAACAACTTTACCGTTCGTGCGTTAACTAAGGAAGAAGAAAGCGTTGTTTACTATGAGCAGGTATGGAAAGAAAAAATATTTGTTCCAGGGGAAGTAGTGACAGGTCCCATATTGGTATGGGATACACAAGGCCAATTAACAGAAGCTGTACGCGCACGCTATTCTGCAGAACACGTCATTAAAATGAATCCGAATAAAGATGATTATCAAGCTATACTTAAAAACCTTAGTGAACAGAAAAAGCTTCCAAAACAAATTATTTTTTCGACGGCCATTACCACTGACTTATCGAAGAACGGCATTAAAAAGCAACTGGATGCGCATTATTTTTCTTTATTTAATTTAGTTAAAGCGTTGTTAGAATCGAAACTTACCTCTGCGCTGACGCTTACATGCGTCAATCTGAAAGGAGATGCAATTGCTAATTTATTTGCTTCGGCGTGGTCGGGGTTATTGAACACGATTCATTTAGAACAACCATTGATCCGTAGTCGCATGATAAGTGCTCAAGATGTGAATGATGTATTAGCTGAGTTCAGTGGTCTAGAAAAAGAAGTTCGTTATGATCATCAGCACAGACGTTACGTGCTTGATTATCAAGCAATAGAAGAGACTTCTAAAGAACCTTTATTAATTAAATCTCAAGGCGTTTATATGATTACAGGAGGCATGGGAGGCTTAGGATTAATCTTTGCGAGATATTTAGCTTCTAATTATCAAGCTAAATTAGTCTTAACCGGACGTTCTACGTTGTCTGAAAAACAACAAGCTGTCTTAGATGAATTAAACCAATTTGGTGGTGAAGTAATTTATCTCTCAGCAGACGTAAGTGACAAAAAGAGCGTGAAAAGATTAGTGAAAGAAATTACAAATCGTTTTGGACAATTAAATGGGGTTATTCATGCAGCCGGTGTGTTGCGTGATGCGTTTATTGTTAAGAAAACGATAGCTGATTGCGAGGCGGTGATCACACCTAAAGTGTACGGAACAATTTGTTTGGATGAAGCGTCACGCGATGAGAAATTAGATTTCTTTGTGATGTTCTCGTCCGTTGCGTCAGTTTTGGGAAATGTTGGTCAATGTGATTATGCGTATGCAAATGGATGGATGAATGCCTATGCTGAATATCGAGTTACTCAAGATCGACCAGGTAAGACGCTCAGCATTAATTGGCCATTGTGGGCAGAGGGTGGTATGCAGGTGGATGAAGCCTCGAAGCAGTGGATGGCTAACGTGATGGGAGCAACGCCTTTAGCGACGGAAGTAGGTCTTGCAGCATTTACTACCTTACTAACGATAGACAAAAATCAAGCCATGGTGTGGTCTGGTAACCAGGCAAAATTAAAAAAATTCTTAACGAAGGAAGATAAAGTTGAAGCTACACCGGTAGCAGCTATTGAGGCTGCTGCTGATGTGGTTGAAAAGGTCAAGCAACAACTCTTGCAAATGATATCGAAATTATTAAAGATTCGACCCGAGCGTGTTAGTGCAAAGAAAAATTTAAGTGAATACGGCGTGAATTCGATTGGTTTTATTGATTTTGCCAACCGGTTGAATGAGTATTATCAGTTAGCATTAACCCCTGCCATTTTATTTGAGCATCAAACGATAACGAGCTTGGCGAATTATTTAATCGCTGCTTATGCGGATGCTATTGTGTTACGTCATGGTAGTGTCAATGTCACAACCCCTGCTGTGATAGTGCCTAAAGTTCACTCTCGTTATGTGTCAATGTCAAATGAAAATAAACAGCCAGCGCCCCCTGTCAGTGTAGACATAGCGATTATAGGGATGAGCGGTGTGTTCCCCGGGTCCCCGGATTTAACATCATTTTGGGATAATTTAGCTAATCAAAAAGACTTAATTAGTGAGATTCCTGCCAATCGTTGGGATTGGCGTACTGTGTATGGTGCTGGAGAAAATCAAACAAAAATAAAATCGGCTGGATTTATTGATGGGATCGATCAATTTGATGCAGCTTTCTTCACTATTTCACCACGCGAAGCAGAATTAATGGATCCGCAACAGCGATTGCTGTTGCAGTCAACGTGGCAACTGCTTGAGATGGCTGGATATACGCCTCAGGCACTAGCAGCTGGTAAAACCGGTGTTTTTATTGGCGTGATGACAAACGACTATCAGGAGCTTATTACAAAAATGGGAGAACAAGCACCCCAAGTGGCAGCAGGCACCGGACAAAGTGTTCTTTCTAATCGATTGTCTTATGTGTTTAATTTATCTGGCCCCAGTGAAACAATTAATACAGCGTGCTCAAGCTCTTTAGTCGCGCTGCATCATGCTGTTGAAGCAATTCACTCAGGCGATTGTGATACGGCTATTGTTGGGGGCATTAATGCGATATTGACGCCGTCATTATTTATTATTTGCGGGCACGCTGGCATGTTATCAGAAGATGGGCATTGCAAGACCTTTGATAAAGCTGCAGATGGCTATGGTCGTGGTGAAGGAGTGGGTACCGTTTTATTAAAACCATTAAGTAAGGCGATAGCAGATAATGATGTAATTTATGGTGTAATTAAAGGCTCGGCGGTGAATCACGGTGGTCATGTAAGTTCACTGACCGTACCAAATCCAAATGCACAAGCAGAATTGATCATGACGGCGTGTGAACGTGGGAAAGTAGGTGTAGAGACAATCAGTTATATTGAGGCACATGGAACAGGTACGCCATTAGGTGATCCAATCGAAATTAATGGCTTAAAGAAAGCGTTTGCGCAGTTACAGAAAAAACAGGGGCTGGAAAAATTACCTTCTGCTTACTGCGGCATTGGTACTGTTAAAACGAATGTTGGACATATGGAAGCGGCAGCAGGTGTGACAGGATTAATTAAAGTCTTGTTGGCAATGCAACATGGAAAGCTACCGGGTCTTGTCGGTCCTAAAGAATTAAATCCGTATATTGAACTAGAGAATACACCATTTTATTTGGTGACTAAGACACGTGATTGGGAGCATCTGAAAGATGCAACTGGCCGTGATATTCCTCGTCGGGCAGGGATCAGTTCGTTTGGATTTAGTGGAACGAATGCGCACGTGGTATTAGAAGAGCCGCCAGTCATTGCACAAAAACCTGAAGTGAATAAACCAGCTTATTTAATTACCTTATCAGCAAAGAATGACAAGTCATTAAAACAAATGACAGTGAATTTGGCTGATTGGTTAAAAAAACGAGATAAACCCGTTTCGCTGGAAGCAATCAGTTATACATTAAATCAAGGGCGAGTAGATTTTGATAAGCGTATTTCTTTGGTTGTAAGTAACATCGAAGAGTTAACGGAAAAATTAAATACCTTAAGTCAAGGTAAAATACCCGATGGATGTTTTAGCGGCGATGCCGACAAGAAACCAGATGATGCAGCGATTTATGCCAAAGTCTTGGATGCTACCACTCAAGAATTAAAAGAAGGTAATTATCAAGATGCTAAACGTTACCGCAAAAACTTAGAAGCTATAGCAAATTTATACGTGAAAGGCTATGACATTGATTGGTCGCTGTTACATCAAGGTGAAGCGAATAATAAGCTTGCCTTGCCGACCTATCCATTTGCTAAAGAACGTTATTGGGTAGAAACAATCGCAACACCCGTGTCTGTTACAGAAAGCATAGAAGGTAAAGTAACAAGTCTGCATCCATTAATTGATGCTAATACATCAACCTTGGATTCAGAATCATTTTCCAAGTTATTAACAAAAAATGAATTCTTTATTCACGATCATTTGGTGAAAAACATTCCTGTCCTTCCAGCTGCTGCGTACCTGGAAATGATTAGAGCATCCGCCATGATAGCGATGCCACGAGCGAAAGCGATATCTATGTCGAACATTGTTTGGATTAGAAAGTTAAGTGTCGAAAATGAATCACTATTAATAAATATTAATTACTATCCTGGATTACAAGATATTCATTTTGAAGTGACTGCAGAGGTCGCTGAAGAATCGATGATATATATACAGGGTAAGTTGAATATTTTGGACGAAGTATTAATTCCACCACCAGTAGTAGATATTAAAGCTGTACGTAAACGCTGTTCGATTGATATTTCGAAAAATGAATTCTATTTAAATGCTGATCGGTCAGGCTTAAGTTTTGGCCCGAGTTTCCGAACTATTCAAAATATTCGATACAATGATCAAGAATCAATAGCTAAACTTCATTTGCCAAGCCATTTAACGGGTTATCGACGTAATGAGTTTATTTTGCATCCTAGTTTGTTAGACGGTGCATTTCAAGCTGCAATTAAAATAATTGGTGTAACGAATATAACCTATATTCCATTTAGTATTGATGAGATTGAAATATATAGCGCCATCCCAGATCATTGTTATGCCTATGCTATACGCGCAGCTGGATCAACACTTGAATTACCTAAGGTTAACATCCAATTGCTCGATAGCAATGGTCAAGTAGTAGTATCCGTTAAAAATTTTGTTTTGCGAGCTTTAACGAAAGATGAAATGAGCGTGTATTACTATAGTAAGGTGTGGAAAGAACAAATGCTAGTTTCAAGCGAGGCGGTCACCGGTCCGTTGTTAGTATGTGATACGCAAAATGAATTAACAGAAGCGGTACGCGCACGCTATCCTGGCGAGCAAGTCATTAAAATGAATCCTAATGAGGATGATTATCAAGCAATACTCAAAAATCTTATTGAACAGAAACAGTTGCCAAAACAAATTATTTTTTCGACAGCTGTTACCACTGATTTATCGAAGGAAGGCATTAAAACGCAACTGGATACTCATTATTATGCCTTATTTAGTTTAGCTAAAGCGTTGTTGGAGACGAAACTTACATCTGCTCTAACTCTTACCTGTGTAAACCTGAAAGGTGATGAAATTGCTGATTTATTTGCATCAGCGTGGTTAGGGTTATTGAACACGATTCAATTAGAAAAACCGTTGATCCACGGTCGCCTGATAAGTGCAGAGGACGTGAACGATGTGTTAACCGAACTCGGCGGTATAGAAAAAGAAGTCCGTTATGATCATCAACGCAGACGCTATGTACCTGATTATCAGGTATTAGAAGATGCTTCTAAAGAACCCTTACTGATTAAATCCCAGGGTATTTATTTAATTACAGGTGGCATGGGCGGATTAGGATTAATCTTTGCGAGATATTTAGCGTCTCATTATCAGGCCAAGTTAGTGTTAACTGGTCGTTCTGCGTTATCTGACAAACAACAAGCTGTCTTAGATGAATTAAATCAATTGGGCAGTGAAGTAATTTATCTGTCAGCAGACGTAAGTGATAGAAAGAGCGTGAAAACATTAATAAAAGAAATTAAAAAACGTTTTGGACAATTAAATGGCGTGATACATACGGCGGGTGTGTTACGCGATGCGTTTATTACTAAGAAAACGCTGGCTGATTGCGAAGCAGTGATCGCACCTAAAGTGTATGGAACGATTTATTTAGATGAAGTAACGCGAGATGAGAAATTAGATTTCTTTGTGATGTTCTCTTCCATTGCGTCGGTGTTGGGAAATCTCGGTCAATGCGATTATGCGTATGCGAATGGATGGATGGATGCTTATGCCAAATATCGAGTTACTCAAAATCGATCAGGTAAGACGCTCAGTATCAATTGGCCGTTGTGGGCAGAGGGCGGTATGCAGGTGGATGAGGCTTCGAGGCAGTGGATGGCTAAAGTGATGGGAGCAACTCCCTTGACGACAGAAGCAGGTCTTGCAGCATTTACTACCCTGCTAACAGCAGCCAACAGTCAAGTCATGGTGTGGTCTGGTAACCAAGAAAAATTACAAAAACTGCTGACGAAGGAAGAGAAAGTTGAAACTGCACCGGTTGCGGTGGGTGAAGGTGTGGTTGAAATAGTCAAGCAACAGCTCTTGCAGATGGTATCGAAATTATTAAAAATTAAGCCAGAGGATCTTAGTGCAGAGGAAAATTTAAGTGAATACGGCGTGGATTCGATTGCTTTTATCAATTTCACCAACCAGCTGAATGAGTATTATCAGATAGCATTGACCCCTGCTATCTTATTTGAACATCAGACGATAACGAGTTTGGCGAACTATTTTGTCGCGACTTATGCGGATGCTATGGTATTACGTCATGGTAGTGTCAGTCAAAAAGTAACTCCTAAAGAAAAAGTCATAACCTCCGTTGCGATGACTCCTAAAGTACGGCCTCGTTATGTGTCAATACCTGATGAAAATAAACAGCCAACGCGTGTCAATGAAGACATAGCAATTATAGGAATGAGTGGTGTGTTCCCCGGATCCCCAGATTTAACGTCATTTTGGGATAATTTAGCCAATCAAAAAGATTTAATCACTGAGATTCCACCGGATCGTTGGGATTGGCGATCGATTTATGGTGATGGTGATAACCAAACAAAAGTGAAATGGGGCGGATTTATTAAAGGGATCGATCAATTTGACGCGCCATTCTTCTCTATTACGCCGCGAGAAGCGGAATTGATGGATCCACAACAACGTTTATTTTTAGAAGTAGTCTGGAAAACCATCGAAGATGCAGGTTATCGAGTCGGTGACGACTCCCTTAATAAAACGGGCTTGTTTGTTGGCGTTGCTGGGTTTGATTATGCTGAGATGTTAAAAAGTGCTAGGGATTATGAAGCGCAAGGTTCAACGGGTAATGCGCATAGTGTATTAGCAAATCGTGTTTCTTATTTATTAAACTTACATGGCCCCAGTGTACCCATTGATACGGCTTGTTCCAGTTCGTTAATAGCGATTCATCAAGCCGTTAAAGCGATACAAGATGGTGACTGTGATATGGCGATTGCGGGTGGTGTCAATGCATTGCTAACACCAACAGTATATATCATGTTTAGCCATGCTGGAATGTTGAGTGCAGATGGTCATTGCAAGACCTTTGATAAATCTGCGAATGGTTATGTACGCGGAGAAGGTGCAGGGGCGATATTATTAAAACCTTTAAATAAAGCCTTAGCGGATGGTGATACGATTTATGGCGTGATTAAAGGGACAGCAGTCAATCACGGTGGGCACGTGAGCTCATTAACGGTTCCCAACCCGAATGCGCAGGCAGAGCTAATTATGACGGCGTGGGAGCGTGCAGAAGTAGGTGTAGAGACCATTAGTTATATCGAAGCACACGGCACGGGTACGTCGTTAGGTGATCCAATTGAAGTGAATGGATTAAAGAAAGCGTTTGCCGAATTACAAGAAAAGCAAGGATTAGAACGCTTACCATCAGCCTATTGCGGTCTAGGCACGGTAAAAACGAATATTGGTCATTTGGAAACAGCGGCTGGTATTGCTGGAATCATTAAAGTTTTGTTAGCGTTTAAACATCGTCAGTTGCCTGGGCTGGTAAACTTCCATCAATTAAATCCCTATATTGAAATTGATAATACGCCTTTCTATTTAGTCGAAACGACGCAAGACTGGGTACCATTAAAAGATGCGTCAGGTAATGTCATACCGCGTCGCGCAGGGGTAAGCTCTTTTGGTTTTGGCGGCGCAAACGCACATGTGGTATTAGAAGAGCCGCCAGTCATTGCACCAAAACCTGAAACAAATAAACCAGCTTATTTAATTACCTTATCAGCGAAGAATGACCAGTCATTAAAACAAATGGAAGTCAATTTAGCCGATTGGTTGAAAGCGCAATCAGCACCGGTTTCTTTAGAAGCGATGAGTTATACCTTGAATCAAGGTCGCGTGCATTTTAATAAACGCATTGCGATGGTTGTTAAAAATAGTGAAGAGTTAACTGAAAAGTTAAATGCATTAAGCCAAGACAAAATACCTGCTGGATGTTTTAGCGGTGATGCTAACAAGAAATCAGATGATGCAGCGATTTATGCCAACGTGTTAGATGCTACCACTCAAGCATTAAAAGAAAATAAATATCAAGATGCTGAACATTACCGCAAAAATTTAGAAGCGATAGCAAATTTATATGTCAAAGGCTATCACATTGATTGGTCGCTGTTATATCAAAGTGAATCAAATAATAAACTTGCTCTGCCGACCTATCCCTTTGCAAGAGAACGATATTGGGTAGAGACAACCGACCATGAATTACAGAATAAATCTAACAAAGCCCAAGTATTACACGCAATGATTGATAGCAATGAATCGACATTTAATCAACAGCTATTCAAGAAAATATTATCAGCAGATGAATTTTTTATACGTGATCATATCGTCAATGGCCACATTTGGTTACCCGGTACAGGGTACTTAGAAATGATTCGTGCTGCTGCAGAGTTTGCCGCCAATCGAACAGTCACACAAATCAAAGATGTGACGTGGTTAAAACCAATCGATTTGAACGAACATGCCTCTATTGAAATAGGCATCAACTTGGTTCCCAGCGCAGACAATAACGCACACGTTAAAATATTTAGTCAAACGAAATCCGAGGAACGAACTATTTACTGTGAAGGAGACGTTAGTTATACGGCTATAACTGATGAACCTCCCTCTTTAGATTTGTCGGAGATTCGCTCACGTAGCACACAAGTGACCGAGCATGAGCGTATTTACACTCGCTTAATAAAATTTGGTTTTGATTATCGTAAAGCATTTCAAACGAGTGTGCGTTTTTATAGTAATGCTACCGAAGTACTGCAGGAATTGAATTTACCATCTGGTTATGAAGAAACAGGCGGATACTTTGGATTACATCCTTGTTTGATGGATGGCGCATTGCGAAATGGATTAATTCAATTTATTACAAGTGAAGTAGATGCACCTTTAAGTGTACCTTTCATGATGGATGAGTTGACGATTTACAAACCTGTACAGGGAAAATGTTATGCATATAGTCAGATAACGACCGCTAAAGCAAACGAGCTTCCTTCGCTTGATGTGACTATCTGTGATGAGCATGGCAATGTTGCTGTTATCATTAAATGCTTTCGTGCACTTCAAGCAAAAGCGGCTTTTTCAGAAACTAAAAACGCGTTGAATTATTATGAGGCTGTATGGCAGGAGAAATCCTTGCCGGATTCTGCTGGGGATACTATCTCTCTTATGGGAGTTTGCCTCATCGTAGGCGAACGTAAAGAATTTACCGAAGCCGAATTAGCTTTTTTTGATCAGCAAGCGAAACAAGTGATTTGGACCCAAGCAGATTCCGACTATCAAAAAGTTTTCTCATTATTGGCAGAAAAATCGATTCCTGTGTTTCAGGTGATATATTTAGCTAATCCTAAAGACATCATAAAGATAGAAGAGCAAAAAAGTGCTGAGTTATTATCAGAGAAGTTATTAAGCATTAGCGCATTTTTCCAAGCATTAGCTGGATCATTACCAGTGGAACAAATCGTACAGGGGATTTTTGTATACCCATCTGATTCATTTCTTTCAGCGATCACTGGTTTATTGCGAGCACTTAAAATCAGCCAGCCGAATTGGCATTGGTCATCAGTTGAGAAAGATGTAGAGTCACCTTTAAATAAAATTATCGCGGAATGGAAACAAGCACCTTTAGCAGAGGGGATGGTGCGATATTTAATGGGTAAACGGTATGTGCATCAATTACAAACAATCACAACAAGTGAAATAAAGACCTCACCTTTTAAATCACAGGGCGTGTATTTAATTACCGGTGGTTTAGGCGGCATCGGTTATCAAGTGGCGCGCATGTTAGCAAGTGTACATCATGCACGATTAGTCATCGTTGGTCGACGTCAGCTAGATGATGCACTAACGGCTAAAATTAAAGCATTGGAAGCGGCAGGCGCACGCGTTTTATATCTACCTGCAGATATCACTCGAATGGATGAAGTCCAACGAATGATCGATAAAGTTCAAACTGAATATGGCTCTTTGCAAGGCGTATTCCATTCAGCAGGTTTGGTCTCACCTGTTGAGTTTAAAAAGGCAACTACAGAAGAATTGCAAGCGGTGCTTGCTCCGAAAGTAACGGGTACGATTCACCTAGATCAAGCTACAAAACATATTCCTTTAGACTTTTTTGTGGTCTTCTCATCGATTTCAGCTGAAATCGGTGATAATGGTTCAGGCAGTTATGCGTTAGCTAACCACTTTTTAGATGATTACATGACGTACAGAGCGGAGCTTGTTAAAGGCAACCATCGATTTGGTAAAAGTTTAGCTATTGATTGGCCCTATTGGTTAGAAGGTGGGATGCAGATGCCAGCAGAAGAAAGCAAGGTCTATGTTGATTATGTTGGCATGACACCGTTGACAACAGAAGTGGGGATAAAAATATTAAATGAATTATTAATGCAAGCTTATCCCCGAGTGGTGGTGACACAAGGGGATCAGCAAAAAATCTCTGTCGCACTGGGTTTAATCAAACCGATAACAAAACCAGAAATAATAACGCAAGCAGAAAAACCAAGCACAACTAAACAATCCACTGCTACTGACGTATCTAGCGATGATTCTTTACTGATATTAGCAGAGAAATATTTAAAGGAAATATTTTTTGAAGTGACAAAGATACCAGTTAATACAATAGATAATGAAGCATCTTTAGAAACCTTTGGTATCGATTCGATTATGATTATCAATGTTAATAATCGATTAAACAAAGATTTTGAGCATTTACGTAAAACACTCTTATTTGAATATCGCACAATTAATGGTCTAGCGACTTACTTAGTCACTGAGCAACGCTCTATCTTAGAAAAAATAGTTGGTTTGCAAAAGCACGCGGTAATGGCTTCAACAGTTACGCCAGCACCTGAGATATCACTTCAAACAAACGTAAAGCCTGCTAAAAAAATTGCAACAGCTGAAGCAACAGCTTCACCCATGGAAATTGCGATTGTTGGCATGAGTGGTCGATACCCGCAGGCCGATAATGTAGACGAATTATGGCAAAATTTATCCCAAGGAAAAGATTGCATTGAAGAAGTCCCGAGAGAGCGTTGGGATTATCATCCTTATTATGTTGAGCAACGCAGCGTCCCTGGCAAGATGCATAGCAAATGGGGTGGGTTTATCCGCGATGCGGATAAGTTTGATCCACAATTTTTTAATATTTCAGCGCAGGAAGCGATACAATCAGATCCACAAGAACGTTTAATCTTAGAGACAGCCTGGGCGGCAATAGAAGATGCTGGCTATAACCCTACGCAGTTGCAATACCTGGCGCAAGGACAAGTAGGTGTGTTTATCGGTGTCATGTGGAATGAATATCAATTATTAACGCTCGATACAAATCAAACACATTTGTATGGTAATTCGAATACAGCATCCCTCGCGAATCGTATTTCTTATGCTCTCAATTCGCATGGCCCAAGCATGGCGATTGATACCGCCTGCTCAAGTTCATTAGTAGCCATCCACATGGCTTGTGAAAGTTTGAAAGCAGGAGAATGCCGTTATGCGATTGCTGGTGGTGTGAATTTATCATTGCATCCTAGTAAATATGTCAATATGAGTTTAGCTGGTTTACTTTCTACCGATGGTCGTTGCCGAAGTTTTGGCGAAGGTGGTGATGGTTATGTACCAGGAGAAGGTGTAGGCGCCCTCTTACTCAAGCCCTTAGCAGATGCAATACGCGATCATGATAGAATTTATGCAGTAATAAAAAGCACCAACATGAATTATGGCGGAAAAACCAGTGGCTTTACTGTACCCAATCCAAATGCGCATGCGGAATTAATTAAAACGGCATTAGACAAGGGAAAAATAGATCCTGCCTCCATTAGTTATGTAGAAGCACATGGAACAGGCACAGCTTTGGGTGATGCGATTGAAATGACAGGTCTAACCAAGGCTTTTGGAGTGACGGAGGTAAAACAATACTGTCCGATTGGCTCGATTAAATCCAATATGGGGCATTTAGAAGGTGCCGCAGGCGTTGTTGCGGTAACGAAAGTATTATTGCAACTGCAACATCAACAATTGGTGCCCTCGCTGCATTCTGAGAAATTAAATTCATATATTGATTTTGAACAAACACCATTTTATGTGCAGCATGAACTGAGTACCTGGCAACCCCGCCCCGGTTACCTTCGACGAGCAGGCGTCAGTTCATTTGGAGCGTACGGAACGAATGCGCATGTGATATTAGAAGAATACCCTGAACCTGCTCGTTCTGAGGTGAAGCTTGAAGGGCCTGTTTTGATTGTGTTGTCGGCCAATAATAGCGATCGCTTGAATGACTATGCACAGCTTTTACTTAAATTTGTGAAAGAGCATCCCAATACGAATCTGGCTGATTTGGCTTATACACTCCAAGTTGGGCGTGAGCCTATGGATGAGCGTTTAAGTATGATAGTGGCGACCTTAGACGAGTTAGAAAGCAATTTAAAGAAATATCTAGAGGGCGACCAAACTATTCAGCAATTCTATCATGGAAAACGTACCAAAGAATGGGTAACGACGCATGCCAAAGATGAAGGGTTGAGAAAAACAATTGAAACTTGGGTTGCGGAAAAAAACTATAACAAGCTTCTTGAGTTATGGGTAAAGGGATTAAGCTTTGATTGGCAGGAAATGTACAAGAACCTCACACCAGAACAAAAGCCAAGACGCATCAGTGCACCGACCTATCCTTTTGCAAAAGAGCGATATTGGTGGTTAAATTCAACCCCAAACGATGAAGTAACACCTTCATCCTCTAATGAAGTTCATGACGGAGCATGGGAATTTATCCTGAGTAAGGATCAAACTAAATTTTCAGATCAAGATATGAGCGTACAACAAAAAGCGAACTTATTTATCCAACAATTAATCGCGGATGAATTACAAATATCTTCCAAAGAAATTCCATTAGATAAAAGTTATCTAGAGCTTGGGATAAATTCAATAGGCGTGATGAAGATCACACAAAAAATTCAAGAACTCATTGATGTTAATTTTAAACCTACTATATTTTTTGAATACTTTCTCGTTTCCGATTTAGCTGTTTATTTAGCAGAACATTATGCAACTACGTTGGAACATCTACATGCTATAAAGAAAGAACGACCCATACAAGTCCCAGATATTATACCGCCTGAATCTGTTACAACATCAACCGATAAGATCGTACCAAGTTTACAACCACAGGCATTCTCATTATCAGAAGGTCAAAAAGGGTTATGGTTACTACAAACCATGATACCATCCATGAGTGCATACAATGTACCAATAGCACTGCGTTTTCATGAACGCTTAGATGTAAATGCCTTACAACAAGCGATGTTATGGCTAGTTACCCAGCATCCAATACTGCAAGCACAATTCAACGAAGATGAGCAAGGCCGGTTATATCAAACTATTCAACAGCAGCGCTCCTTTAATTTGGTGACACATGATCTTGACGCTGGAAATAATATAGAATTGATAACCGTCTTAGAACAATATGCCAAACAACCATTTAATTTACAGCAAGATGTATTGATCCGATTTGATTTATGGATATCAGCAACACGTCAAGAAAGCGTATTATTAATCGTGGTACATCATATTGTATTTGACGGAACATCTACTTTAATCCTCATACGAGATTTATTGCAAACTTACCGTGCTTATGCTAATCATCAGACACCAAAAGCCAATGCCAATTTTGCTTCTTATGCTGATTTTGTTGCTTGGGAAGAAAAAATGCTAACGAGTGCGCGTGCACACGATCTTGCAGAATATTGGCAACAACAATTAACAGGTGAATTACCAATATTGGATATGCCTACAGATAGGCCTAGACCCGAACAGTTGACTTATGCTAACAATACAATTACTACCCGTATGCCGGTTGAATTAACACAAGCACTACAAGCATTAGCAAATAAGCAAGGCGTGAGCTTATTCATGCTATTGCTTGGTGTTTATAACGTCTTATTGTCCCGCTATACGCATCAATCGGAACTCGTGATAGGTATGCCGTTTATTGGTAGGCCAGAAAAGCGCTTCGAAGAAACGCTAGGGTACTTTATCAACATGCTGCCCTTACGCACGCAGTTAAATTTAGGTCAATCGTTTAATGATTACCTATTAACCGTGCGACAATTGGTAGCGGAAGGATTAGGACATGCAGCTTATCCCTTCTCCAAGATAGTCGAAGATAAAAAACTTGCTCAAGATCCCGCATTTTCACCGATATTTCAAACGACCTTTGTTTTCCAAAATTTTGTATCAAAAAACGCAACGGATGAATTATTAAAAGAGAGCATTGAGATTATTCCAGAAATATCTCAAGAAGGTGGTTTTGATATTGCGATGGACATATTCGAAGAAAAAGAAGGGTTATTGATGATGCTTTCCTATAATCCACTTTTATTTGATCAAGATCGAATGGAGCGTTTTGCAGGCTATTATCAACAGCTTGCGCAAGAAATTGTGAAAGATTCACAGAAAAAATTAGAAAGTTATATATTTTTAAGCCAGCAAGAAAAACAAAAACTGTTAGTAGATTGGAATCAAACGCAACATGATTACCCACAAAATCAATGTTACCATCATTTGTTTGAGCAGCAAGTTGAAAAGACACCTAATAATATTGCCATCACATTCGGAAATAATAAGTTAACTTATCATGAGCTCAATAAACAAGCGAATCAGTTAGCGCATTTTCTCATCAAACAAGGTGTTAAACCTGAAACATTAGTGGCGATATGCATGGACCGTTCCCTGAATATAATAATAAGCATGCTAGGGATATTAAAAGCGGGTGCTGCCTATGTTCCTTTAGATCCAACTTACCCAAAAAACCGTTTGCAGTATATATTGCAAGACACTGAGACACCCATCTTGTTGACCCAACAATCATTGTTAAATCTTTTTGATAAGAATGAAAAAAGACAAACAATATATGTAGACACGGATTGGAAATCGATTAGCAAAGAAATATCTACCAATCCAAAAGGTACATTATCGCCTACAAATTTGGCTTATGTCATTTATACATCAGGATCAACAGGTGAGCCTAAAGGTACGTTATTAGAACATAAAGGATTATGTAATTTAGTGGAATGGTACAAAACAAAATTACATATCACCGAAAAAGATCATTCATCACAATTTGCCTCTGCTGCTTTTGATACATTTGGTTGTGAAGTTTGGCCATTTTTATCGGTAGGGGCATGTGTTTCAATCATCGATGAGCAAACGCGTTATTCACCAGAAAAATTGAAACAGTGGTTGATAGATCACGAGATTACTATCACCGATTTACCAACCGTATTAGCAGATACCTTATTGCAATCCACCTGGCCAAAAGAAACCACCTTAAGAGTAATGAAAGCAGGTGGTGAAAAAATAACACGATTCCCCGCAAATTATATCTCATTTGAAGTGATGAATACCTATGGTCCAACGGAGGCGACGATTGAATGTACAGCAGCCTGGATTAATGCAGACAAGCGAGATTCTAATCACATCACACCACCAATTGGCAAGCCTATTCTCAATACCAGTGCCTATGTGTTAGAGCCAACCACATTAACGCCCGTCCCAATAGGCGTGCCCGGAGAATTGTTTATAGGCGGAGTAGGGTTAGCAAGAGGTTATTTAAACAACGAAGACTTAACAAATCAAAAATTTATTAACAATCCATTTGCTCCTGGTAAATTATATAAAACAGGTGATCGTGTACGTTGGTTATCTAATGGTGAACTTGAATATATCGATCGCGTGGATAAGCAAGTAAAAATTCGAGGATTTAGAATAGAACTCAGTGAAATTGAAGCTCGCTTAGAACAACATCCTGCCATACAAAATGCGGTGGTCGTTATCGATGAGAAACAAGGTGAAAAATATTTAGTTGCTTATTGGGTTGCTTGTTCAGATATGAAGACGAGTATAAATGAATTAAGAGAATATATAAGAGAAAAACTGCCTCATTACATGGTACCGCCAGTATTCGTAGAGTTAGAAGAAATACCATTAACAACAAATGGAAAAGTGGATTATAAACAATTACCCAAACCAGAAGAACGCGAAGTATACATTAATCATCGACCTTCATCAATCATAGAAAAACAATTAGCCACGATTTGGTGTGATCTTTTAAAAACAAAAGCGGTTGATATTGATATAAGCTTTTTTGATGCAGGCGGTCATTCATTGTCAATCGTTTCATTAATTTCAGCTATTAATAAACAATTTGGCTGTGATTTAAGTCTGGAATCATTCTTAAAGTACCAAACGATTAAAGAGCAAGCTAAGTATATTCAAGATAAACATTTAAACATTGTATCTGATAACATCATTATCCCGCTAAATATTAACCATAATCCACCCATATTTTGTATACATCCGGTAGAAGGTAATGTGATATGTTATCGTGATTTGGCAGATTCATTAAAAGAAAATTATTCAGTGTATGGAGTACAATCACCGAAACTAGATGATGGCAGTATAGCTTATCAAGACATAGAATCATTATCAAAATATTATTTACAGAAAGTAAAAGAAATACAACCAAAAGGCCCTTATGTATTTCTAGGCTGGTCAATTGGCGGATTAATCGCATTTGAAATGGCGAAACAAGTGTCTCAAAATGGTGAAATGGTCGATAAGTTAATCTTACTTGATACCTATGATTATCCTATCGCAACTAATATAAATGATAATATGTTGTTATCATTATTATTAATAATGATATTAAACAATGAATATTTAATGACAGAAGCCCACTCATGGCGGATAAGTTTAGTATCTTCATTAATGAAATATTTTAAACCCACACTCAATCATCCTAATTTATTATTACAACTGCTCGGTTTGAAAAAAACAGGATTAACATCTGAGCGTATTAAATCAGATATTGAAAAAGCCAAGCATGACTTATTTAGTCTCGATCCACTTAGCTTTCCTATTTTGGAGTGGATTGATATAGCTAGAAAAATGGGACTTATTTCCGCTGATATAGATGATAACCAAGTAATGCTTTTTTATCATGTTTTCAGGGATAATTTTTACATGTCAGAACATTACTTACCAGGGCTCTATAATGGAAATATTATTTATATTGCGGCGACAGAACACAAATCGAATAATTGGGAAGCGCATTGCAAAACATTAAAAGCATACGTATTACCCACTAATCACTATAAGATGATTAAAGATAAAAATTCATTAAATTTCATCCGAAAAATTCTTGTCATCGATGAGTAACCCCCCCTCCATCATTGCAGCGTTGTTGCCTATTAAAGCATGACAAAAATAAAAATGCGAATTTTCACTTGTCAAAGAACACATAATCTTCCTCATCTGGCTTTATGGTTTTTTGCCAATATTCAAGTACGGTGAAGGGCCAGTTTTGGCTTACACGGCCGCTTTCATTTTTATACCAATTATGGACATCGCCGATGCTCCAAGCCATTTTTCGATTTTCTGCGTCCACTCGCACATTAAAGGCATCATACTTTTCTGTTTTTATGTCGAGAGCACTATGTTGGTTTTTGAGCAAGAGTTTGATGCAGCCTAGAATGTAGCGTACGCCGCACTCTGAAAAGAAAATAATGCTGCCATTGACGACAAGATTAGTATTGGGGCCATACAGGCAAAAAAGATTTGGAAATCCGGGCACAGAAATCCCAAGGTACGCGCGTGCATCATTATTCCACTGCTTATGGAGATCGAGACCATTTCGACCTGTAACGGTCATAGGGGAGAGAAATTTTGAGGCTTGAAATCCAGTGGCATAGATAATCACATCGACAGGATGTTCTTTTCCATCACTAGTGATTAGGCTCTTTTTTGTGATTTCTTTAACTGGCTCAGTAATAAGTTCGACATTTTCGCGCGTAAGGGCCTTAGCCCATTCACCATCGTCGCGTAGCAAACGCTTGGAAAAGGGCGGATAAGTTGGAATAGCATTTCTAATGAGATCAGGACGACCGACGAATTGTTTGTTAAGATACTCGGTCAAACCTTTACGTATCATGTCATTTAAAGGGCTTACCGATTGATTTTTTAATCCCCATGAGTCGCTAATACGAACTGCTTCTAGCATACCGTCACCCATCTGCCACAATATCCAGAAACGGTGCCACTCACTGTAAGAGGGGATGGCAGCATAGAGCCATTGTAAGCCTGGGGCGACCTCGGCGTGGTAGTCGGGAGTGTGGGCCATCCAAGGCGGGGTTCGCTGAAAAATGAGTAAATTGCCGGCAATTGGAGCTATTTCTGGAATAATCTGGGAGGCACTCGCCGCTGTACCGATGATGGCGACTCGCTTGTTTTTAAGGTCGATTTCGTGATTCCAGCATGCCGAGTGAAAGGCGGCGCCTTCGAAAGAATCTCGACCCTTGATGTTGGGATAAAGTGGGCGGTTTAGCTGGCCGACAGCGCTAATAACGGCATTGGCTTGAAGTATCTCTTCGGCACCTTCAGGTGTACGTACACGCACTAACCACAGTTGATCCTCGTCCGACCAGGAGAGTGATAGAACTTCAGTTCGAAAGCGGATATGTTGACGCAGACCAAAGATTTCTGCACAGCGACGAAAATAGTCGAGTAAGACTTTCTGGTCTGAAAAATGGAAAGGCCAGTCGTGTTTTTGTGCGAACGAGTAGCTGTAATTGTGACTGGGATTATCAACCCTGCAACCTGGGTAACTATTCTCAAGCCAGGTGCCTCCCACATCTGAACTTTTATCGACAATAAGAAAGGGAACAGCGGCCTGCTGTAAGCGATGTGCGGCAAGTAGGCCAGACATTCCTGCGCCGATGATAATGACCTCGAAGGCTAGGTTGGGCGCGATTTCTTTTTTGTTCCAATCGGGGGCGCGTCGATCCTCGCCGCGGTATGCGAGTTCTTCCTCTAGAAGAGGAAGATAGGGTTTCATGTTAGCGCCACCTACTGCGAATTCCATTATTCGAAGTAAGTTCTCATCTGAGGGCGGAGGTGCAGGCTGTGAACCTGTATCACGAAAATGGATGATGGTATCTAGAGCAATTTTTCGAATGTTGGCCTGTTGATCCGGCGTTAAACCGCCCTGAGGAAGGGGGAGGGGAAACACGGGTGGTCGCAGATCGCGACGTAGCAGGGAAAGATCTCCTGTTAGATAAGCCAAGGCGGGGAGCAAGGGCGGGACTTCGGCTTGTTCCAGCGCGGCTCGAATCTCTTCGTTCGAGGCTGTAATCGGTTTGAATGGAGCAAGAAAAGGGTTTGGTGCATTCCTCATAAAAACGGCTCCTTCAAACCAACCCATAGTAAAACGATTTCAACGCCATGACAAATTCTACTGGTTTTTCCACCTGTGATAGATGCCCCGCAGAGAGAGTAACCAGCTTTGAACCTCTAATTCGTTTAGCCAGTTCTTGCGACTCAGAAATTAAGGCAATCTTATCTTCATCAGCTGCAATGACTAAAGTTGGTATATTGATATGATCGACCCATGCATGCGAATTGAAGGTATATAACGCATTTAGCTGTCGTTCATAACCCAGTAATGTCTGTGGATATGGATTCTCATCACTAGTCTTATGGATGATTTCTAGCAGTTCGGGAGTTATAAAACCATCTGAAAACACCCATGGCACTAAACTGTTCATTATATCCGCCTGTGATTTACCGGCACGGTGGATCTCAAGAGTAGATGTAAACACTTTTTTAGCAGATTCATTGAGCTTAATAAATGTATTACACAATGCGACTGATTTAATTTTATCTGTATGCTTATGTGCAATGACTTGAGCGATAGCGCCACCTAATGAATGGCCAACAATATGTGGCTTGTTTAACTCTAGTTTATTGATCAGCTGTATTGTGTCTTCAGCCATAACATCGGTATTAAATGGCTTACCAGCATCAATCGTCTGACCTGTTCCACGATTATCAAATATTAAAACCATGTGGTCTTGTGCCAACTTATCTAGTATTGGCAACCAACCTAAATGGTCTGCTTTAAGACCTCCGATTAGCACAATAGGATCACCAGAACCATGTGTTTCATAATAAAATTCGGTATCATTAATAGTTACTTTTGACATCATTTCTTTCCCATTATGAATCCCATAGTTATTCAATGGGGGCTATTATTAATATAATTAATAGCCACTCAATAGTAAGCGCTCCGGCAACACCATCTGTCAACTAATCCCATAATCAGCTAGGTTTATGCAAGACTATTCTATTAAAGTCACAGTCTGGATTGCTTCGTCGCAATATGACAGACGCCAGCTAATCTTCTTTAGTTTGTATAGGGTTTGCATACATAAATTTTTCGATATGGATTTTGTCTTGATCAAATTTTAATTTATTTAACGAGTTAACGATCGAAGTCTCAAATCCTTCTGGACCGCAAATATAAATCTCTCCATCATCAAGATTTTTTATGGCTTCACTGATTTTTTCCTCTGGAAAAACCCCAGAAATTCTTTTTTCCCATAACGTGATGGTGATAGATGGTGTTTTGTTTGTAATATCAGTAAACTCATCCATAAACACATGATCATTCTTTGTTGGTGCGATGTAAATAAGGTGCATGCGCCGCTGACGCTGTTGTTTTTGCAGCATTTTTGCAAAGGTAATAAATGGCGTAATTCCTATACCGCCAGCAATGCATAGCATAGGTTTAGTTGAATTCACATTTAAGGTGAAATTTCCTTGAGGCTGGCTGCAATAGATAGAAAGTTGACCGGGTGGATTATTATATAACCATTTAGTAAAAAGCCCAGTCTCTTCCATTTTGATGGTAATACGATGTTTACCATCTACAGCCAAATCAGACAAAGTATAAGCTCGTTCTACCCAATGGTTGTCTATACATATTTGAAGCACAATATGTTCACCGGGAACGAAAGACTTAAATTTTCCTGTCGTAGCTCGTATATAGTAGCTGATAACATTATCTTTATGTTTGGTTCCTATTTCCATCGTCGCTGAAAGCCAGGTACTTTGTCCTAGCATTTCTAAGATTGTTACTCTACATGTTCCACAAACGGTACACGCGCCAGTTTTGTTTGATATCATTGCTAAACTGTTCAAACCTTCTTGAATTAATCCCTCTATTGTTGCTCTTTTAACACACATGCAAGTGCATACAAAATCAGCTTTGATGAAATCTTGTGGAGGAATATCAAGTTTAAATTCGCCAGTCGATGTGAAATGATCAAAAACATGTCTAGGAATTTTTTGACGATCCAGTAGTGCTGCGCATAGTTGCGATAAATCATAACCAACATCATCACATTTGATGGAGACAATATAATCATTGAGAACTTGTAATTCTATTGTTGTTTCAGTGCTTTTTTCATATTTGTATAGCTGCGCGTGCTTCACATTTTCTTCATTCATGATGAAGAATGATTTTTCTAAGGTATGACTAGCTATCACTGTCCTGCCATCATTTAATTTATAGATAGTTGTTATACTATCCATCCCCATAATTTTTCCAAAAAATTGCTCGACTGAACCCCGATTTGGCAGTAAATAAGTCTTTTTTAAAGATTGAAGAATTTTTTGAAGTGTGGGGGAAGACGCATATGTCTCTTTAAAACGTTTAGCATTTACACGCAGTAGAGATGCCGGTTCGCGAATAATTGCTGTTCCAGTGCGAGTGATATCATTTATAACACCCAGTTCGCCAAACAAATGGCCTTTTTTTAGTGTAACAGGCAAAGTTTTTTCTTGTGGAAGAATTTCAACTGAACCCTTAAGTATGATATACACACAATCAGATACGTCACCCGTCTTAAAAAGGACATGATCTTTGGCGACCTCAATAACATCCTGTTCATCATTAACTAGCAACTGAGATTTAATAGCTTGATAAAAATCTAAGGTTGCGCTCATGTCTCCCATGATTTGCTGGTAGCCAATTTTTTTAAGTCGGCGTTCTAATTCTTTGTCAATTTTTAACGTCTTTAAAATAAATTCCTTATCAATTTTGATTAACGTCGTATCCGTGATCGCTTCTACACTGGCACCTCTTGTTTTGGCCAACTCACCTAGCAATGCTTGTTCGCCAAAGTAATCGCCGCTATTCAATCTTGCGAGAGGAATTTTTTTATTATTTGATATGGTGAATACACGAACAGAGCCTTCTAAAATAATAAAAAGATCATGAGCGATGTCGCCTTCTTTTAAGATTAAATCATCTGCAAGATAGCGAACGACTATTTCTGATTTGAGTAACTCGTCAAATGCCTGGTTATTTAATTTATCAAACAGGTGGCTATTTTTAATTGCTTCAATTTCAGCAGGGGTCACATGATGTAATAATCGTTCTTTTATATTAATAAGCGCGAGCAGTATTTTATTCATTATATTTTGCATTTTATTTCTCATGGGAAAAACAAAACAGACAATGCGATTGATGAAGGAAAGGGAAAGGTTGCTTGAGGACGTGTATAGTTGGCTACGAGAGTAGGACTAAGATTTTCATAACGCCCCACTGTTTCAGCGAACCATTGCGCCAATGGATTGTTAAGGTCATAACCTTTTTTGATATCAGACCGAAGATAAGGCTCTATTCCGAATGCGTAGGGTCTTAGTGATCCGTAATGGTGCATAGCATGATGTGTTCGCTTCTCAATCACAAAACGAGAATAGGGAAAAAGACCAGGTATATATTGATGTAGAAAGATATCTGTAAGCATGGCACTAAGTTGTTTACCGAGCAGAAAAATAATAATACTATTTAAAAACCAAAGCTTTGCTAGTGAGCGATTAATGCCCTCATTAAAACCGGCGCTTTGAGCTGCTAGTAAGCTTGACGGAATTGCATCATGATGATGGCCGTGAAATACAGTAAAGTAAAATCGAGAGTTATGCTGAAACTCATGATCTACCGCAAACCATTTTGTAAAAGAATCCACTTGAACGGGCGTTCCATTTTCTGTCAGTCCTTTCATGTAAGAGTAAGTAGACTGTAGCAATAGGTAAAAGACGATGAGCGCTGCCTCCCTAAAATAAGTCGGCGAAGTAAAACGCCAAAAAGCTAGAGCCGGTAAGATAAGTCCCAAATGGGTGAGAAGACCGGTAATATAGCTATGAATAATACTAAATCGTATATCAATTCCTTTTATCGCCTGCTTCCACGTTGTATTCTCTAAGAATTCCTGTACAAATGCGTGTCGCCTAAGATGGCCAAATAGAATAAAGGTCCGAAAAAGAGTTACCACTCCAAAATTGACGTAGAATAGGGTGAGGTAAGGAAAAGGATGCATCCAAAATGCGTCGCCTAATTTAGGAGCAAAAAAAGCCTCAGCCGACAAGGCGAGGGCAAAGCTAACATAGAGAGGGGACAGTACCAGTAGATAAGGCGCTAGCTCCTTATAAAAAAAGACTGGATAATAGATAGATTCCTTGATAATGAGAGGAATGCTACGCCAATCTAGTTTGACTCCGTGCTTAAATATAAAAAACACTACCATGTAAGCTAGGGCTGAGAATACTGTCATTAATAGCCAAGTGGGTTGTATTGCAACAGTTGCTACCGCCCCAAAAATAACAAGGGAAAAGACATACAGAATAAAATCATCAGCGACATATGCCATGTATCCTGTTCTTCCCTGCATGCTATCTCCTAAAAGTCAGCATTGAATGACGACAACAACTATTACTATTACACGTTAATATTAATTCATGTCAATTAGAATTTCTTTTATTAAGAGAAGCAAAGCACTAGGGAAGAAATAATATAGACAATATGATTGATGAAGGAAAGGGAAAGGTTGCCTGAGGACGTGTATAGTTGGCTACGAGGGTAGGACTAAGATTTTCATAACGCCCCACCGTTTCAGCGAACCATTGCGCCATTGGATTGTTAAGGTCATAACCTTTTTTGATATCATATCGAAGATAAGGCTCTATTCCGAATGCGTAAGGCCTTAGTGATCCGTAATGGTGCATAGCATGATGTTCTCGCTTCTCAATCAAAAAACGAGAATAGGGAAAAAGACTGGGTATGTATTGATGTAGAAACATATCTGTCAATACGGCACTAAGTTGTTTACCTAGCAGTAAAATAATAATGCTATTTAAAAACCAAAGCCTTGCTAGTGAGCGATTAATGCCATCATTAAAACCGGCACCTGAAGCTGCTAGCAAGCTTGACGGAATTGCATCATGATGATGGCCGTGAAATACAGTAAAGTAAAATCGAGAGTTATGCTGAAACTCATGATCTACTGCAAACCAATTTGTAAAAGAATCCACTTGAATGGCCGTTCCATTTTCTGTCAAACCTTTCATGTAAGAGTAAGTAGACTGTAGCAATAGGTAAAAGACGATGAGCGCAGCTTCCCTAAAATAAGTCGGCGAAGTAAAACGCCAAAAAGCTAGAGCCGGTAAGATAAGTCCCAAATGGGTGAGAAGACCGGTAATATAGCTATGAATAATACTAAATCGTATATCAATTCCTTTTATCGCCTGCTTCCACGTTGTATTCTCTAAGAATTCCTGTACAAATGCGTGTCGCCTAAGATGGCCAAATAGAATAAAGGTCCGAAAAAGAGTTACCACTCCAAAATTGACGTAGAATAGGGTGAGGTAAGGAAAAGGATGCATCCAAAATGCGTCGCCTAATTTAGGAGCAAAAAAAGCCTCAGCCGACAAGGCGAGGGCAAAGCTAACATAGAGAGGGGACAGTACCAGTAGATAAGGCGCTAGCTCCTTATAAAAAAAGACTGGATAATAGATAGATTCCTTGATAATGAGAGGAATGCTACGCCAATCTAGTTTGACTCCGTGCTTAAATATAAAAAACACTACCATGTAAGCTAGGGCTGAGAATACTGTCATTAATAGCCAAGTGGGTTGTATTGCAACAGTTGCTACCGCCCCAAAAATAACAAGGGAAAAGACATACAGAATAAAATCATCAGCGACATATGCCATGTATCCTGTTCTTCCCTGCATGCTATCTCCTAAAAGTCAGCATTGAATGACGACAACAACTATTACTATTACACGTTAATATTAATTCATGTCAATTAGAATTTCTTTTATTAAGAGAAGCAAAGCACTAGGGAAGAAATAATATAGACAATATGATTGATGAAGGAAAGGGAAAGGTTGCCTGAGGACGTGTATAGTTGGCTACGAGGGTAGGACTAAGATTTTCATAACGCCCCACCGTTTCAGCGAACCATTGCGCCATTGGATTGTTAAGGTCATAACCTTTTTTGATATCATATCGAAGATAAGGCTCTATTCCGAATGCGTAAGGCCTTAGTGATCCGTAATGGTGCATAGCATGATGTTCTCGCTTCTCAATCAAAAAACGAGAATAGGGAAAAAGACTGGGTATGTATTGATGTAGAAACATATCTGTCAATACGGCACTAAGTTGTTTACCTAGCAGTAAAATAATAATGCTATTTAAAAACCAAAGCCTTGCTAGTGAGCGATTAATGCCATCATTAAAACCGGCACCTGAAGCTGCTAGCAAGCTTGACGGAATTGCATCATGATGATGGCCGTGAAATACAGTAAAGTAAAATCGAGAGTTATGCTGAAACTCATGATCTACTGCAAACCAATTTGTAAAAGAATCCACTTGAATGGCCGTTCCATTTTCTGTCAAACCTTTCATGTAAGAGTAAGTAGACTGTAGCAATAGGTAAAAGACGATGAGCGCAGCTTCCCTAAAATAAGTCGGCGAAGTAAA
>JABDBV010000005.1:29903-42803 GCA_013288395.1 Gammaproteobacteria bacterium
TTTTCTGTCAAACCTTTCATGTAAGAGTAAGTAGACTGTAGCAATAGGTAAAAGACGATGAGCGCAGCTTCCCTAAAATAAGTCGGCGAAGTAAACCGCCAAAAAGCTAGAGCAGGTAAGAGAAGTGACAAATGGGTGAGAAGACCGGTAATATAGCAATGAATAATACTAAATCGTATATCAATTCCTTTTATCGCCTGCTTCCAAGTAGTATTCTCTAAAAATTCTTGTACAAATGTGTGCCGCCTAAGATGGCCAAAAAGAATGAAGGTCCGAAAAAGAGTTATCACTCCAAAATGGACGTAGAATATGGTGAGGTAAGGAAAAGGATGTCTCCAAAATGCGTCGCCTAATTTAGGAGCAAAAAAAGCCTCAGCCAACAAGGCTAGGGCAAAGCTAACATAGAGAGGTGACAGTACCAGGAGAGAAGGCGCTAGCTCCCTATAAAAAACGACTGGATAGTAGATAGATTCCTTGATAATGAGAGGAATGCTACTCCAATCTAGCTTGACTCCGTGCTTAAATATAAAAAACACAAACATGTAAGCCAAGGCTGAGAATACTGTCATTAATAGCCAAGTGGGTTGTATTGCAACCGTTGCTACCGCCCCAAAAATAACAAGGGAAAAGACATATAGAATAAAATCATCAGCGACATATGCCATGTATCCTGTTCTTCCCTGCATGCTATCTCCTAAAAGTCTGCATTGAATAACGACAACCTATATTATTACAGGTTAATATTGATCCATGTCAATTAGAATTTCCTTCCCTAATTAAGAGAAGCAAACAACTAGGGAAAAAATAAAATAGACAATGCGATTGCTGAAGGAAAGGGATAGGCTGCTTGAGGACGTGTATAGTTGGCTACGAGGGTAGGACTAAGATTTTCATAACGCCCTGCAGTTTCAGCAAACCACTGCGCTAATGGATTGTTAATGTCATAACCATTATTGATATCATATTGAAGATAAGGCATTGTTCCGGCTGCGTAGGGCCTTAGTGATCCGTAATGGTGCATAGCATGGTGTGTTCGCTTCTCAAGCACAAAACGAGAATAGGGAAAAAGACCGGGTATGTATTGATGTAGAAAGATATCTGTTAAATTGCCATTAAGTTGTTTACCAAGCAGCAAAACAATAACGCTATTTAAAAACCAAAGCCTTGCTAGTGAGCGATTAATGCCATCATTAAAACCGGCGTCTGAAGATGCGAGCAAGCTTGACGGAATTGCATCGTGGTGATGGCCGTGAAATATAGTAAAGTAAAATCGAGAGTTATGCTGAAACTCATGATTTTTTGTAAACCATTTATAAAAAGAATCCACTTGAATGGCCGTTCCATTTTCTGTCAGTCCTTTCATGTAAGAGTAAGTAGACTGTAGCAATAGGTAAAAGACAATGAGCGCAGCTTCCCTAAAATAAGTCGGCGATGTAAAACGCCAAAAAGCTAGAGCAGGTAAGAGAAGTCCTAAATGTGAGAGAAGACCGGTAATATAGCAATGAATAATACTAAATCGTATATCAATTCCTTTTATCGCCTGCTTCCAAGTTGTATTTTCTAAAAATTCTTGTACAAATGCGTGCCGCCTAAGATGGCTAAAGAGAATAAAGGTCCGAAAAAGAGTTATCACCCCAAAATTGACGTAGAATATGGCGAGGTATGGAAAAGGATGCCTCCAAAATGCGCCGCCTAATTTAGGCGCAAAAAAAGCCTCAGCCAACAAGGCTAGGGCAAAGCTAACATAGAGAGGGGACAGTATCAGCAGATGAGGCGCTAGCTCCTTATAAAAAACGACTGGATAATAGATAGATTCCTTGATAATGAGAGGAATGCTACTCCAATCTAGCTTGACCCCGTGCTTAAATATAAAAAACACTAACATGTAAGCTAGGGCTGAGAATACTGTCATTAATAGCCAAGTGGGTTGTATTGCAACCGTTGCTACTGCGCCAAAAATAACAAGGGAAAAGACATATAGAATAAAATCATCAGCGACATAGGCCATGTATCCTGTTCTTCCCTGCATGCTATCTCCTAAAAGTCTGCATTGAATGACGACAATCTATATTATTACAGGTTAATATTGATCCATGTCAATTAGAATTTCCTTCTCCCGTAAATGCAATACTATTTATCTGTTGCCAAATCAATAGCAGTCCATGCCATAGCAAGAGCTCCATCAAATAATGCAGACTCTGGAGAACGAGATACGTCTATAATAGGGCAAATAAAAGGGACATCTAGCGAAATTTTACTAATTTCAGCGCGACTCGAAAAATCTTTTAATAGAAATGGTTGTAGGTCTTTATGATCCATTTTCATTTTTTCAAGCATGAAAAGCCATGCTGCTGTCCACCATGACGATAATATATTTCTGATAGTGATATCATCAGCAAATTTTCTTCCAATTACTTTTGAATTTTTTCTGTAGCAGCTAAGTATATTTTGATTGTAAGCGATGTCGGGGCTAATTTTTTTCTTCACAAAAACTTTCTTTTTTGCTCCTGATGCAATAGCACCTGCTTGTAGGCAACGCATTACCTTGCGCTTCAGTTTTTTAACATCAGTCATTGTTTGACTTCGAATAAGATACTTTACGACCGTGTTGGCAGGAATAACATTGGGGGCGTCGCCGCCTTTCAAAATGGTACTAAACACTTTATCGCTAGGATGTAGTGCTTGCCTAAGTTTGCCTATCGCAACTTGTGCAATCTCCAGTGCATCGCTAGCATTGATGCCATATTGAGGGTCGGCGCTGGCATGTGATTCTCGTCCTTTATAATGAACTTCAAAAATGGTTGATGCGCAAATACTAGGCGCAAGCAGGTCTACAGAGGCGGGATATACCATGATTACTGCACGAATATCCTTAAAAATGTGTTTTTCCAAGTACGGATTTTTTGTGCAATAATCTTTATAGGGCATGCCAAGTACACTGATAGTTAATCCTAACTCATTAGATATTTCTGCAAGAGCCGCGGCAGCAGCGATTGCCATGGTGGTCATTAGTGAATTCCCCTGAATAAAGCAAAATGCGATATGTAAGGATCCACCTTCTAATTTATAATTGAATATATTTTGCTGAGTTTCAACTTCTGCTTGAAAATGCGCAAGGAGTAGCATGTCTACTAGATTTTTTGGCACAAGGGTACTCGCGCTTTCTACGTTGGCAGAGGCACGTATTTTACGAAAATTATTTTCTAATACTTTTCTAATCTTATTTTTCATGTTCATTTTGATGTTTTAATAACCTATTTCGTAAATGATTATTCTGTGCTATATCAATTGCAGTCCAGGCTAAAGCCAATGCTCCATCTAGGATTGCCTTATCTGCATCGCTAGTGATCGTTGCCTCGGCAAATTTTGGATGATGTATTGGGTAAAGTAGCGATGAGTTAATTCCGATGGCAGGATGTATTGAAGGTATTTTTAAAGATATATTGCCCATATCAGTGGAACTTGGCTTGCTCACAAGAATAGCCTTGACTGCATCAGAAAGAGATACATTAATTTGTCTTAAAAAGAATTTAATTAATTTTAATTCCCACCGATTAGATTTATTTGCCGTCTCTGCAAAAGTGCGTCCTAATGCTTCCGCATTAGTCTTATACAAGGACAATATTTCTTGATCCTGCTTTAAATTAAGATAGGTTTTTTCAGTATAAATTATTTCAAGTTTGGTGCCCGTTGCTCGAGCAACCCCTTCAAAACAATTCAACGCGGCTTTAGTTAGTTCCAATAGTCGGTCGGTAGAAGAGCTACGTATAATATATTTAGCAAATCCATGTTGAGATATAGTTTCTGGGTCGTTCGCTCCTGGCATAATAACACCGGTAATTCTATCGGTTGCGAGTAGATAACGTCTTAGTAAGCCAATAGCAGTGGCTGCTAAAATTAAGGCATCTTCCGGATTGCTGCTTAAATTGCCTTCTTGACGATAGTAATGTGTTTCAAATTCTTGTAAAGCGCTCACGTGTAAATTTAGAACATCGATAGGCGCTGCATGTACCATCATTGCTGCATGGATATTATCGAAAATGCCTTTTTCTAATAATATAATTTTCCCACCGCCAGCCTCTTCACCGGGAGTGCCAATGACATACACAGTCAGATCAGTTTCAGAAGCAACGGCTGATAGCGCAATACCTGCGCCGATGCAAGCTGTTGCATTAATATTATGACCACAAGCATGTCCAATTTCAGGTAGTGCATCATACTCTACACAAAAGGCAACATGCAGGTCTCCTGTGCCTTTTTTTGCAACAAAACTGGTAGATAAACCAGCAACCCCTCTCTCAACATGAAAGCCATCTTCTTCAAGAAAGTCACTTAACCATTTGCATGCATTAATTTCATGTAAGCTAACTTCAGGGTGATCGTGAATTTGATGACTTAAATTTGATATTTTATCTTGAACGGATAAAAGTCGCTGTTGTGCTTTTTCTTTAAGTTTATTATTTGTATCAGTCAAGTTGATAGTTCCTTTTTGTTCGGCTGAATCCTTAATTTTTCAACTCCATCAACCTGCTTAACATTTTTTTCATAATAGCCTCTGTGTATTCAGAAGGTAATAAAGATGAAGACAAACTAATATTTAATTCATTATTGAGTATAATAGTAAGCAATGAAATACTTTTTTCTCTAAACCTATTCCCTCCTCGATTATAAGCGCGTATTTTTAAGGCCATAGATGAGTTCTGAATAAAGAGCTCCCCTGCATGGCTAAGATAGATTGTAGATAGCTTAGAAGAATTAAAAAAGTATCCTAAGGAAATTTTAATTTTAATCAGCCACATGATAAATGGCATAATTTTGCCTGGAGGCGGCTTTGGTTGATTAAATATATTCGCCAACGCATTGGTGGATACTATATCATTTAAAAACTTAGCAAATATCCAAATATCCTTAGGCAAATCCTTTGTAACAATTTGCATATTATAACTTGATAGGTAACACCCAATTATTTCATCACTAATTTTTGGTATATAAAACCTTCTGGTACTTATTAGTGTCGCTATATTATATTTTTTTTGATTATATTCTTCTTTAATACAGGAAAGTAATACGGCCCATAAGAATGCCTCAAGAGTAACGTTGTGAGAGTGGCAGGAATTTGAAAGAGCCGTCGTCAGTTCCTTAGTAAGTATAGCATCTTGAAATGAATCACTTTTCATGCCAATTTCTTTAAAAAAAACAATCAGAGATTTTTTTAAAGTAATAAAAAAATCTCCAATTTGAGCGATCAATCTTTTTATGGAAAATTTATCTGAAGCAATATGAATTTGTTGAAAATCTTCCGCCATAACAGGATCCAATGAACTTGCTGGAATAGGTAACTCATGAATATCATCATCGTTTAATACGTTATATTGTATTTTAGAATAGATTGATAAAAGATCTTTAAAGAATGTTTTAATTGAAATATTGTCAGCAATACTATGGTGATATACTGCTATTAAATCATGTGAATTATTGACTTCATCTTTTAAAAGAATAAGCTTTATAAGAGGGCCTTTTTCATCATCAAATTTTTTTCTAGTTTCCTTTAAGCCAATATTTTTCCACTCGTCATTATTAGTATTTTTTAAGATAGACAATGGAATTACGTTATATGCTTTCATTTTGGCAAAGAACACTTCTCCTTTACTCTCCTCAAGGCAAACTTGCAGCAATGGATGTTTCAACTGAACATAATTCAAAGCTTGACGTAAAATAGACTCGTTTATTTCTCCTAAGATAGCAATACGAATAAAAGGCGTATAAGTTGAATCCATAAATTTGTGAGTATAATAAACAAATAATTCAAAACCCTTAAGTTTTCGTATCAGCCTATTTGCCCCTTGAGTTGCCATATTGCTTCCTTTTGCTGAGTATTTATGTATTGCCTGGTTTATTTGAAAATTCAAGAGCATCGTCTTCTACGGGCTTATCCTTGAGAAGTGCAATATCTTTAAGATAGTCTTGATAATATACCCAAGGTTCGTTATCTCCTTGCATTAGATTAAGCTGAGCGCGCTTCAAATAACCTGATGTCAGATTCGAAATAGGTTTAACAGCGACAATTTCTTCTTTACTTCGTGGCGTTACTTGTCGCGCATTTATTTTGTCCATATGGTCTAACACGCGGCAAATATAGAAACAGGCAAGATCAGCCTTCAGCGTCCAGGATGCAGTAGTATACCCTCTAACTGCTGCAAAATTTGGAATGTTAAGAAACATAACCCCTTTATAAGTTATAAATGGCTTTGATTTCTCCAGCATCATGCCATCGATACTCAATTCGATTCCACCAAAAACGTTGAGATTAAACCCCGTCGCTGTGACGATAATATCTGCTTTTAACTCCACGCCTGATTTGAGCCGTATCCCTTTTTCCGTGAAAGCCTCAATTTTATCTGTAACGATACTGGCGCGGCCTTCGCACATTGCAATAAATAAATCATTATCGGGTATTGCGCAGAATCGTTGGTCCCATGGATTATAGCTTGGTGTAAAATCCACTGGATTATACAACTCGCCTAATGCTTTTTGAGTTGCAGTATGAATTGCTTTTTTAAATTCTTCTGGATTGCTTTTAGCAGAATTAAGCAGATCACGAAATTCATTAATCCTTTCCTGTCTTGTTAGTATATAGGCTTCGTCAACGGATAGAGATTGCAGTCGCTGCACATGATTTTCATTTATGGAAGGAATGGATGCGATATAAGTGGGTGATCGTTGGAGCATAGTAACATGTGTTGCCGTCTTTGCCAGAGCTGGAATTAGGGTTATAGCGGTAGCCCCGCTGCCGATGACGACAATTCGTTTATTTGCGTAGTCTAAATCTTCAGGCCATGCCTGTGGATGGATAATGAGTCCTTCAAATAGATTTTTGCCGGGAAAATCAGGTGTATAACCTTCATCATACTTGTAGTAACCCGCGCAGCTAATCAGAAAATTCGCTTTAAATATTATAGTTTCCTCACCCGTATCGGATTCGCGTACGGCCTTTATTGTCCACAATGCGTCTTTTGTAGACCATGAAGCATGGGTCACCTTATGACGAAAACGAATATTCTTATCGATAGCCCCACTTTTGGCTGTATCAGTAATGTATTCTCGAATCGAATGACCATCAGCAAGATTTTTACCACTTCCCCAAGGACGGAGGTTATACGACATGGTAAACATATCCGAGTCAGAGCGAATACCTGGGTAACGGAAAAAATCCCACGTACCTCCTATTCTTTCCCTGGCTTCCAGAATCAAATAAGTTTTTTTTGGGCAATATTTTTGAAGGTGATAGGCTGCATCAATACCAGATAATCCGGCTCCTACTATTAATACATCAACATATTCTGTTTTCATTAAGCCCTCACTTAAATTCGTTCCCTCGCAAATGTTCAGCGAGAACTGCTGCCTTATACTTAAATTATATCACCAAAACGAATAAATCGGATTTTAAAACCGACTTTCTCTGATTAGGCTCGCCGGCTATCTACTTGATTACACTCAATACCCTCTAAATAAGTGAAATAATCTATAATTACGACAGTGAACCCTGGATATATGAACATACCGTTAATCAAGCTTGCATATTAAAACCTCATGTGACGGTTGTTGAGAGCGCCGCTGATCCCAACGTTGAGCGTGAGTTACCATTTCCCTGTGTAACCATCGCTCCGTTTAATGGTAATGAACCTTGCTATAAAGCTTTATCTAGTTCGCTTGTAGTCACCGTATTATCACATCAAAGCCATATTATTAAAAAAATTCTGGCGGATACGTCTATTGCTAACGTCTATGTAGGTAAGATTCCAACTACATGGATGGATTTCCGAGTGCCTCACAGCGGTTACCTGGCAGACTTTTTTATGTGTAACCGCGGAATACGAATTGAACCGAATTGGATGGATGAAGAGGTCAGCCTGCAGAGTCAAGCTGCAGAATGAATGCACCCTACCGTCTAGCATGGGTTTAAAGCCTTGTTATATCGTTACTGAATGTTTATCATATCTAATACAGCCTGGCGAAAATATTGATCTTCCGACCAGGCTGTGTTGTTTTTAAGGAGAAATGATTATGGCATCGGCAGCTTTAATATCACGATATTGGAATCGCGAATTTACCCATTACCCAGATCGAGGGACTCGATATAAGCAACTGCTTCTTATCGTTCTGATTACCGTTACACTATATTACGAACTTTATGTGGTTGGCGGTGTTGCGCCAATCTTTCTTGCGCAATTGCATATCCCATTCCTGACATTTGTCTATCTGCTTGCTTTTGGCGCTTTGGTAGGCGCGTTTGGATCACTGTTCGCTGGACTCTCTGATCGATTTGGACGAGCAAATTTGATTGTCTATGGGTCATTGCTAGTTGGATTAATCACATTTTTCTGGGTGCCGAATGTGAAGACTGCGATGAGCTGGGGAATTTCCTACGCCGTCGTTTCGATCGTTGAGGGTATCGTGTTAGTGGCGACTCCTGCGTTGATCCGCGATTTTTCGCCGCAGGTAGGTCGTGCAACGGCGATGGGATTCTGGACCGTTGGTCCGGTACTCGGCAGTTTAGCGGTGAGCTCGATCACTACAATAGCCCTTCCGATCTATCAAACCTGGCAGAGCCAGTTTGTGATTAGCGGGATAATTGGCCTCGTAGTGTTTGTCCTTGCTTTCCTCTTCCTGCGTGATTTGTCTCCGGGCTTACGTGATCAGCTGATAGTGAACGAGCGAGATCGCATGTTGGTGGAATTGCGTGCAAAGGGGCTCGATACTGAAGCAAGTTTGCGGAATCCTTGGCGGCAGATGTTGCATCTTGATATCATCGGATCCGCCATCGGCATTTCAGTGATGTTGTTATTCTATCTTACGATGGTTGCTTTCGGGGTCCTTTATCTGGTCATGATATTTCAATTCAGCACTGAGCAGGCGAATGCAGTGTTGAATTGGATCTGGGCCACAAACGCGGTAACCGTTATAGTTGCGGGTCTAATTTCAGACCATCTTCGAGTACGCAAACCGTTGATGTTGGTGGGAGGACTTGGCAACATTGTCACCATCTACCTATATCTTCAATTGGTAGGACAACATCCAACTTACAGCACATTAGTGTGGATTGGCTGCTTGCAAACGATGTTCGCGGCGATTGCTTATGTAAGCTGGATGGCAAGTTTTAGTGAAACGGTAGAAGCACGAAATCCGGCCCTGACAGCAACGGGCCTTGCAATCTGGGGTTGGGCAATACGACTAGTCGCGGTGGCGAGTTTTATCGCATTCCCGGCTGTAGTGAAGTCGGTGAACCCGCTGATTGAGGCGCCCTACTATCTTGGTGCGTATAAGGAAGCGCTTACCACGCATATGACTCCAAGTGCTGATTTGCTTGCGCATGTAGGCGCGATCCAGATAGCAGCAGGGGCATTACCTGGTGAGTGGCGAACCTGGTTCTGGATTTGCATCCTGGGCGTAGTAGTATTCCTGGCAACCATTTTTTTAGTGCGCGGCCGCTGGAGTCCTGCAGCCGCACGAGCTGATGAAGAAGCTCACGACATTGCTGTGGCCCGCGAGTTAGCTGCTTTGCAGCAGCGTCGGTAACGGCAGGATACGGGTATTGCCGATTATTTTTCAATAAGGTATATGTGCCATCCTAATCGGTTGGCACACCTTTTATATTTTTAGGCAAAAACTACTATATTCATACAACCTCCAATACGCTTTTGATTAGCGGATCTAAAATCCTATAGAATTTTTTGGGGTCAATGAATACATAATCTTTTTCGATGAGCGGCTCTATCGCTCTTTGTACGCTACTTGAAGTAAGATTAATCATTTGCGTTATCTTCTTGCTAAACAATTCGGTCGATTGTTTATGTGTCGCAAGAAAAATAAGTAATCTTCTTTGATTCATACTTAGCAAGTCCAACTCTTTTTCGACAGAAGATTTGTTTTCAAGCACAAATTGATGCCAAGTGCTATATACTTCCTTTTCCGTTGGGGCGTTATCTATTTGAAATAACAGCGAGCACAGTTTGTTAACATAAAAAGAATGTAATTCCGTCAATTCAAAAATTATTTCTAATGCTTTTTGACTAAGTTTTTTATTCCAAGTTTTCTGAGCAGCAATTTGGATATATTTTTCATATTCTTCAGCCTGAATGCGTTCTAATTTAATTTGATCGCACAATTTATAAAATGGACGCTTTCTATCATGAAACATTTGTTCCATCAAATGTCTATTGCTGCCTGAGAACACATAAGCTACATGAGTAGATTTTTGTGCCGCCTCTCGAATAGCAGCTTCTATTGTATGATTATTCATCATTTCGCCCACAACTTGAAACTCGTCAAAAAATAAAATCACATGTTTTTTCTTTTTCTTAGCAAGCTCATGTAACTTTTCTAATGATTTTAAAATCATATCTTTCGGAGATGAACGGTTTTGATTAAACTCTAATTGAATACCCGCTTTTTCTAACACTACTTTTATTTGCAAACTTGCAAAGAAACCACTTGCTAGTTGTAACAATTTTTTTGGCGCACTTTCAAGTTTACCTAGTAATTGGCCAATACCATTTAAAATAAACCTTTCTATGTCTTCTTCACTTAACGCTTTATATAAATCAATATGCGAATACGGCCATTTGATTTGTTCAAACCCCTTTAATGCAAGACTAGTTTTGCCGTATCTTCTAGGCGAGATTAATAAAATAGGAGAATTGCCTTTTAGATCGTATATAATTCGTTCCAATTCCGCTTTGCGATTGCAAAATGCGTTGCCCAGGGCAAGATACGTTGGGAAGTAATTCATTATAAGTCCATTATCTAATATGCATTACGCATATTGTGTTACGCACTTTGCGTAATGTCAACCATTGTCAAAACTTTTTAGAAATTAGGGTTCCCTGACATATAGAGGTGAATTGTTACGTTTAGAACGGAATACTCAATTGGGTCCAACTCCAAAAGCGGTCTAAAAGTGTCATACGATGCGCATTAAATATACTAAACTTTATCAGAAATCGTTTTCTTTCTAGCAGAGCGGTGACGCTCTCTTAACTCGATATCGATATACTTATCTGTAGTAGCACTCGAGCTATGCCCAGCATCATCACGTACATGTTCGCGAGGTCGAATTTTCACGTCATCTGAAATGCCGGTATGGCGTAGCCAATGTACAGTGGCTTCGTTCAGTGTTTCTGCTTCTTCATTGAATCCATCATTATTGAGCTGCTCAATAGTTCGATCAAAACAATATTGTACGATTTTTCGGATGGTATTTGTACTTTTGATTGCTCCATTACCTTTAGTCTTTGGGAGAAGTGGAGAAGTGTCCGCAGGTGAGGGCAGTAGTGGTAAGTTAAGATGCTTTCGCCATTGTTTTAATGCTTTTAACATGGCATCGCTAACGGCGATTTGACGTTCTTTGTTGCCTTTTCCAACTGTTGTAAACCACCAATGACCATCACCATCACGATAAAAGTGATTCATTGCTGGTGACCAACGATTACTTGCTGCAAGCTCAGAAATGCGCAAATACATGGAATAGAGCGCAGACATGATAAACAATGTGCGTTCATGAACATCCGCATTCTTTTTAGCTAGATCTTCTGCCGTTTTAATAACATATTGCCACTGCAATTCTGATAACCGACGAATTTTTGGTTGACCTTGCGTCTTGCGGATAAATTTGCTTTTTTGTCGAATAATTGCCACTGGATTCATATTGGCGTATTCTTCTTGTATTAAATAATTGTAAAAACTACTTAATATGGCAAATAACTCTCGCAATGAACCATGCGTAAACTCAAACTGTTTTGGATCTAATTCTATACCATTTCGGCGCTCAATTTTTGAAATAGATACAACAAATGGCCGCCACGTTGGATTAGGAACACGCATATCATCTTTGACAATAAATCGTGATGGTTTCGTTTTTCCTATCCAAGATTTAGGTGGCTTTTGGCAGAAGGTAACAAAATCTTCTATATCGTCACGCCTTAATTGTTTCAGAGACTTCTTGGAAATTAGAGCGCACCAATGAATCAAGCGTTCTATTTCACGGCGATAAGAATTAAATGTGCCTTGACTGCCTCTATATGACTTTATAAATCTTACTGCAACTTTAATATCGTTCGAATTATATAGCTCGCTAAGATATGAAAAATTCTTTTCAGCATTAAAATGCTCTATCGAATCAAATATGGGTAATGGTAAAGGTAATTTTATATTACTCATACTTACCGTATTCACCCCGGTCATTTTTTAGAATTTCGTGATTTATATGATTGCCAATTTGCCAATATAGCATTACAAGCGTTGTATTAGCATAATGCGCTACCTGAGTTCTAGCATTTTCAATTAAGACACTTATGCTCTTAAAGAGTGTGGTATTGACAAGGTTTGGCATTACATTTCATCCCAGATTGAATTGTTGTGACCTGTCACAACAATTTATTTATATACAATATAATCATTAAGTTAGGCGCACAATAGGGGTGACAGTGTCGCCATTATTCGTAAATCGGAATTATTTATATGGTGATTATTACAGTAATCACCATTATTGTCAATCTGCGGCGAATACTCTATCATAGGCAACCCTAAAAAATATAATTAAAGTGCCCACGAACCCATGACTAAACTGTCTATTTTATCGTCCGCCGAACAGAAGCGTATTGCGGGTTGAATAAAACTAACGGGCGCATTTTAAATAAGCCCGTTAAAAAATATTTATAACGAAATATATGATGGTTGTTGTGACTTAAGCACAAAATTTCTTAATTTGCTTATGCGCTTCAGTTTTTTCATACCAGGGTTCTTCTTTAGGTACTGATAATCCTAAAAACCCATAGGCATCAAATTGTTTTCGCAATACACCGTCAATCCTATCAAAATAACTCAATATGCGTAGCACTGGTT
>JABDBV010000006.1 GCA_013288395.1 Gammaproteobacteria bacterium
AGGCTACTTGAAGAAATTCATCACAACCCCACGAGCCGCGTATGGCGAGGGGTGAGGGACAGTGATAACTTACCTGTGGTGATCAAGCTAGCACAGAGCCAAAACCCTTCTAGCCGCGAAATTGCTGTGATCGATCATGAATATTACATTCTGAAGCAATTGCACATTCCAGGAGTGGTAGAGCTTTTAGACTTCCATCAAGATGATTATTATCCTGCGTTAATTTTTGCTGATAAATCACATACCTCATTAAGCCAATATCTTAATCATCAGCCCATGGATTTAAATCATTTCTTTCCGATTGTTATACAGCTTACGCAAATTCTCGCATCAGTGCACAGACAACATGTGATTCACAAAGATATTAAACCTGCTAACATTTTAATTGATTCAGAAGAACATATTACCTTAACTGACTTTAGTAGTGCCGCCCAATTTAATACCGAATCAGAGGAAGAAATTAATTTTGAAGAATTGTCTGGCACCTTAGCCTACATGTCGCCGGAACAAACGGGGCGCATGAATCGACCCATTGATTATCGTACCGATATGTATTCATTAGGCATCACTTTTTATGAAATGTTAACGGGCACACCGCCTTTTTCTTCTGATAAACCGGCAGAATTAATATATAGTCATATCGCGCGATTAGCCCCGCTGCTTTCATCAGTGAACCCAGCTATTCCCAAACCACTCGCGAAAATCATCGCGAAACTATTGTCTAAAGATCCCGAAGCGCGTTATCACAATTTAGAAAGCTTAAAAAATGATTTAGAAACCTGCTATCAACTATGGCGAGATACGCATGGGATTGCTGATTTTGAAATAGCAAGAAATGATATCGAAGATAAACTACATATACCTTATAAATTATATGGCCGTGAAAAAGAAGTTGCTACCTTGTTAGACGTATATAACCAAACAAGTGAAGGCAAAGCAGCGTTCATGTTTGTCACTGGCTACTCCGGTGAAGGTAAAACCTCTTTAGTCAATGAAGTAAAAAAACCGATTACTAAACAAAATGGTTATTTTATCCATGGTAAATATGATCGTTTGAAACGCTCAACGCCCTTAAGCGCTATTAACGAAGCATTTGATCAGCTTATTCGGCATGAATTGACCAAACCGGAGGATAAACTGAATGCATTAAAAACCGAATTACTAAATACCCTCGGCCACAGCGCTAAAGTCTTAACAGACATGATGCCTATGCTGGAACTTATCATAGGCAAACAACTGCCGGTACCTGAAGTGAACCCCATTGAGGCGCAAAACCGATTTTTAATGTTATTCCAACGTTTTGTTCGGGTGTTTGCTAAACCTGAAAACCCCTTAGTGATTTTTTTAGACGATTTACAATGGGCAGATATTGCATCATTAAACTTAATTAAAAATATTCTCACTAATAAAGACATCCATCACATTTTAATTATTGGTGCTTATCGTGACAATGAAGTCGACTCCTCTCATCCTTTGATGATCATGGTTCGAGATTTGGAAGAAGCTCATGTTAAACCTGAGGCAATACACTTGGAACCATTGAAATTAGCGAATGTTACAGATCTGCTAACAGACACCTTACATTTAAAACCAGAGGCAGTTAAATCTCTAGCAGAGTTAACATTTGAAAAAACTCGCGGCAATGCATTTTTCATTAAATATTTTTTAATGACACTCTATCAACAAAAATTATTACAATATAATTATGAAGAAAAAGTTTGGAAATGGGAGATAAAAAAAATTCAAGAACAAAATATCACAGACAATGTGGTGGATTTATTATTATCAAATATGCATGAATTATCGCCTGAGTTGCAAGAAATATTAAGTTTGGCTTCTTGCATAGGATTTACTTTTGATTTGCAAACATTAAAAGTAGTCACAGGGAAAAATTATAAAGAAATTTCTAAGCATCTTAAAACCATTGTGCAGAAGAATCTGATTACTTCGATGGCAGATGCTATTAGAATATTATCGCTGATTGGAACAGTTAGTCATGATGTTCTTGACACCATCCTATCTGAAAAAATCAATTTTCACTTTGCTCATGATCGTATATATCAAGCTTCCTATCAATTATTATCTGAACAACGCTGCCAGGAAACCCATGTTAAAATTGCCAATTTATTATTGAAAGAAAAGCCATTAACGGAAAATGATGAACGATTATTTGATATCACAAATCATTTAAATCAGGGATCAAATTTAATTGATGACCCTAATGAAAAAGCTGTTATTGCTCGCTATTCATTATGGGCAGGGTCCAGAGCGAAAGCATCCAACGCTTATCAAATTTCTTTGGATTATTTTACCAAGGGATTAGAAATGTTAGGTGAAAATGCGTGGACAGAGGATTATGCTCTCAGCTTTGCATTACATCGTAATCGTCTCGATTCTCTATACCTATTAGTTAAAACTGATCAAGACGATTATTTCAATGAAATTATTCAGCATACCAGGACTAACATCGAAAAATCTGAACTTTATTTTATGAAAATAAGAACCTATGCTACCATGCGGAAGGATAAAGAAGCTGTCGCAACTGGTATAGAAGCACTAAAGTTATTTAATTTTCATTTACCTTTTCATGTTAACAAATTTCAAATGATCTCAAAAATCATTTTCCTTAATCTAAAATTGAAGAAATACAAAATTGACGAAATTGCTAAATGGGGCAAACCTGCTGACGAAAATACAAACACTATAGTAAAATTGTTAGCCAGTCTATTAAGTTCACTTTATTTTGCTAGTCAAAATCTATATGCCTATACCGCCTGTTTAGGAATAGAACTCATAGTTACAAAAGGATACTCGCCGAATTCATCGAGGTTATTAGCAGTTTATGCTATTGTGTTAGTACATGTACTGCATCAATACGATCTCGGTTCAAAAGTCATTACTGCTACTAAATATCTGGAATCTCAATATTACCAAACGCATAATGATGCCAAAAATAAATTACCTTTAGGAATGGCAGAAATATGGTTTACCAGCCTAATCAATTCCGGCAAAGATATTCAAGAATGTGCAAAAGAAAACATGGAATTAGGAGATTATGAATCCGCTTCTTTCGCACAAGTGTATACATCTTGGTTATTTTTTGCTGGTATACCGTTAGTTAAAGTCAAAAAATTATACGAGGACGCTAGTGCGCTTCAGCTACGTCTCAAAAACCTTGAATATTACGATTTTACTTTGTTTGAGTTGTTAAAATATGATTATTGGCTGGGGATGCACAATGATAAAAATAGCGTACACTCAGGTTTTACCAAGACCGCAACTCTTTCTGCTGCCTCGCGTTTCGGCTGCTGTCTTTTTTACGGCCAATTTTTATACTCCTTAGGTGATTATCAAAAAGCTTTGCCGATATTAGAAGAATTAATGGATAAAAAAGCAGCAGCTACAGGGACTGTTTATTACTATCATGGCATTTTATATTATGGCTTAATTCTGGCTAAGCTCTATCCTGAAACCAAAGGATTAAAACGTATATTTTATTATGTCAAATTAAAATCTATCCTCAGACAAACACAGAAATGGGCCAAACAATACCCTCCTAATTTTGCCTTTATGTACTATTGGCTAGCAGCAGAAATCAAGCAATATTCTGCTAGCGAAAAAGAAGTGATAGCATTGTATGACCAAGCGGCCCTTGCGGCTAAATCCAGTAATTTTATTAATTATTATGCCTGGATTAATGAATCTGCTGGCACTTATTTGATGTCACGCCATTTGGACCAATGTGCCAAGTCTTATCTGCAAGAAGCCTACCATGCTTTCCAACAATGGGGGGCAATTGCTCTCGCAAAAAGATTAGCTGATAAATATCCTGAATGTTTTGTCACGCAAACACCTATCGTCACCACGCCAGATAGCCTCGAAGATTCTGGTTCAACAACGGCTACTGCCATTGATTTCGTCGCGGTGCTGAATGCAAGTAATGCGATTTCCAAAGAAATTGGCTTGACTTCCCTATTAAGGAAATTAATTAACCTCCTGATTGAATACACCGGCGCGCAAAAAGCAGCTATCTTATTCAAAGAAGAAGATCAATTACAGGTGGTAGCACTTGCAGAAGGTAAAGGTGAAGAAGCGATTCACACAGGAAATATTTTATTAGATGAGTTCACGAATTTACCCAAGACCATCATTGATTATGTGCAACGATCAAATGAGCGAGTTATTTTGAATGAACCAAGCCAATTTGAACCTTTTATCCATGATCCTTATATTGCAAAAACACATCCTAAATCCTTATTGTGTGTACCCATCCTACAAAATAATCGCGCGGTCTGTTACATATACCTCGAAAACCATTTAAGTGCACATATGTTTACCCTCGAACGTTTGCGTGCCCTTGAATTACTGGCAGGTCAAGTTGGCATTTCCATTGAAAATGCACGACTCTATGATTCGACCAGTCGTTTTGTGCCTAAACCACTGATGAAAATATTAAATAAAACATCCGTGTTAGAACTCATCCCTGGTGAATGCGTAGAAAAGAAAATAACCGTCATGTTTACTGATATCCGTCAATATACCACTTTAAGTGAACATATGTCCGCCCAGGAAACCTTTGCTTTAGTTAACGAATACATTACCCACATGGCACCGATTATTCGCAAACATGATGGATTCATTGTGCAATATTTAGGAGATGCGATTTTATCCTTATTCCCAAACCAACCTGATGGTGCTATCAAAGCTGCACTGGAAATGGAAATTGAATTAAACAAATTTAATCTAGCGCAAAGTAAAAAAAATCTGCCACAGATCAAAGTGGGTTACGGTATTAACACTGGAAATGCGATGTTAGGATTATTAGGTGAACGCGAAAGAATCGACACCAGCGTAGTTAGTGATGCCATTAACCTGGCTTCACGCATAGAAGGACTAAATAAAATTTACCGTACCATTATGTTAATGAGTGATTTAACGTTTGAATCATTATATAACGCTTCTGGGTTTAATTTTAGAATCATTGACAAAGTACGAGTCAAGGGAAGGGACCAGCCGACTTATCTTTATGAAATCCTTCAGATCCTATCTGCAAATGAGGATAATGCTCGCAGGATCCAACTACAAGCATTTAAACAAGCTTTTTCTCATTATGAACGAAGTCATTTTGTTGAAGCCGCTACACTATTCGCTGATTATGTGCAAACAAACCCAGAGGATAAACCTGCCAGAATTTTGCAAGCCAGATGTGCGAAATTTGTGAAAGAAGGGGCGCCACCCGATTGGGATGGCACGTATACTTTATTGAAAAAATAAAACGCTGTCATTGCGTCGTCATTGCGTCGTCATTGCGAGGAGCCCGCAGGGCGACGAAGCAACCCAGAAACCGAGGCTGGGTTGCTTCGTCGCCCTGCGGGCTCCTCGCAATGACGACGCAATAACAACGCAATGACGACGCAATAACAACGCAATAACAACGCAATGACAACGCAATGACAGCGTTTTATGCTGCGAGCTGTCACCCCGGCGAAGGCCGGGATCCACTTACCCTCTTTTGTATTCCTTCTTTACTAATAGGTGCTTTCTTTACCAATTTATTAAGTATACCTAGAAACACGGTAGTTTAGCGCCTAGACAAGTTGTTATTATGTGTGTAAAATCTGCGCCATATAAAAATGTATCACCAAACGAGGCTATTCGACATGCTAGGTTCAAGATTACCCTTACACTATAAATCGTTAATCGCTTGTAAACATCCTATCATTATCGAAGACATGATATTGAAATTACCGGATGAATTAATACTGCACATTTTGCCAGCGCTGGCAGAATGGGACTGCAAGGATGCGCTACTATTTTTATTAGAGCATATAAAAAATCATAAGCCGCATCTTAACAATGATATCCGGCTTGCGCTCGCTCCCATCAATCTAATTATGTTTAATCACCTCGAATCGTTCGAGTTTTTACGTGAAAAATTTGGGTTTAAATTTAAATCGGCGTTACATAAAGCAGCCTATCTAGGCAATACTGAATCGTTTGTAAAATTAAAAAATATGTTTTCTATGAGCGGCATGAAAGAAAAGATAGAAAAATCGTTATCAGAGACAGATGAATTGGGTAATCCACCGTTGTATTATGCGATTGCAGCTGGGCATGATGAAACGGCGAAGCTAATATTTGAGTTAGCACCCCATATATATAAATTGACAGACTTGCCTTTCATCGCGCTAAGGAGCCGACATTCCCAGCTTGTCGATATTTTTATGGAAGATTGTCTCAAGGCCGTCGAAAATGTTGAATTTTTCAAAAAATATGAAACAATCACAGATTACCTGACAAAATTGTTAGAAGCTGCATCACAATATAATAAAAATCCTTTCGCGCATATTTTACAATTGATAAAAAACATCCAAAACGCAAGCATGCAGTATCGTTGGGTGCAACATTTCATGATAGCTTCTTTGCGATTGGCCAATGCCGACGTATTTAATGCCCTGACTAAACAGTTTAAATTTAAAAAAATTCCAACAAAACAAGTGCAATTAATGAGTAACGCATTAATATTCGCAGATAAAAATCCTTCCGAAATGGTGGATCTGTTGGAAGTGGTGATAAGCATCTACTTACCTTTAATTCAAGAAAAACCAGCATATCTATATTCGATCGTTAAGAATTTAACGACTAAAGAGGATGGCAGAGATATTAAAGCCAATTTACCTATCCTAGATCGATTATTAAGTTCTCTTCCTCAAGAAACTAAAGAATTAGCAAAAAAAATTGACAATAGCGCAGCTGAATTTAACGAAAAAATGCACGCGAAAATTTTAAGGATTTTGAATAATACTAATCAAACCCCATTCACCAGTAGCAAAACTATTACCCAACAATTGGTTGAATTATTAAAAATAAATGCATCCTCGGACGAATTGAGACCATTGATTAACTTGTATAAAATAAGTTTTAGTAAGAAAAAGGGAAGCTCCTATGAATATAGATGTGCGGCCCTTCTTGCATGTATTTTAGGCGAAGAAAAGTTAGTGATAGAATGGTTTAAAGAATGTATTTCTTTATTACCAGTAACTTCTATTATTGAATATGCCGAACAAAAAATGGCGTTTCAGGGTTTGGCTATGTTCGGTGGAATGGGCATGGCCATTCCAAGGGAATTGGTAGAAGTATATAAAAACAATGTAAACGTTTTTTTAAACCCCCATTATCCAAGCTTTACACTGGTGTTTGATGCGTTATTTTTTGCTAAACTAAAAATCAATGATTCATTTTTAAAGCTTTCTGCTGATATACCTATCACTTTTAATTTACCATCGAACTTACAGGCTATCAATAACGCTGTAAATCCAATAAATAAAATATTTATGCTTATACAGGTTAACCGTAGCGTAGATATGGTGATAAATGATTTTATTGATCAGTATGGCGTACAAGTTCATGTTGGTATAGACGGCCTTATTGCTGAACCAACCGAAGACAAACTTACTGACACAAATATCCTGCTTATTTTGACGCGTATACAACGAAATACGCATGCCATCATTAGATTTATCAATGGCGCATTTAATGCTGGCAATGATATCAGCGCACGAAATGTAGAAAAAATGAATGCAAAAATTCTTACGTTAGAATCAGCAATTTCTCAGGCATTAAAATTTACCACTAAAGAACCAACATCCACGCTTCAACTTGACCCAGTCGTTAGCGATAATAAAGAAACAGAAAAACCAATTAAAAAAGTAAAAAAACGCAGGCATAAAGCTCATCGTCAGCTAGTTGTAGACGAAGAATTAGAAACCATGCCTTCCATAGCTATTAAGGCTGACGACGTTACTCAAGAAATTACCGTCAAAGAATCTCTAAATGAAATTACCACTACAAAAACTGTGGAAGAAAAAGATAAAGTTGAGACAGCACCTGAGACAAATGTTAATTTAAAAACACTGGGTCATGTAGACGTTGCCAAAGACGCAATGACAACGGATGTTCCGGTAAAGAAATTAACGCTCAAAGAAATAATCAAGGAAGAAGAAATTAAAAAGGCGCTCAATGTAATAGAGAAAGCACCAAAAGAAGTGTCGTATCTGGATGCAGCTAAAAGAGCTTTACCGCCAAATCACCCCGCCAGGAAAAACAAAGAATTAAAAGCACCAAGCTCTGCGCCTTCCCTCGCCGCGCAAACGGTGTTTTTCAAACCTGTTCAGCCGTTGGAAACCTCAAAACATCCTGTGTCGGTTTCTCATCCCCTGCCGACTCCTCCACCTGTATTATATGCAGAGGAACAGAAAAACGTTCATCAGATCTACCCATTACCTTTCCCTATTTACCCTATCTATCTTATAGCGCAATCCCTGGGTTACCCAGTAGATATTGCTGCTATGTTTGTTCTCTTTGAAAATGATATCTTCATCACGGGCGGTTTTATGCGTGACTTCCGCACAAAGATTAGAGGGCCACGTGATCGTGACTTCACCGTATTTGGTAGATCAGAAACTGTATTATCGCGATTTTCTCAAGCTATTTTAAAAGGAAAGGATGACTATTCGGCTATCTCACTGGAGCTGGATGGAAATAACTATGATTTTAAATTTTTACCCTATAAAAAAACGCCTGAAGAAAAGAAAGCTGCTTTAAGAGTCGAAAGTTATGGCCGCGATTTAACCGCTAATGCTATTTATTCGACTATTATAGAAACCGGTTTACTAGAATACGATTTTTGGGACGGAGAAAAAGATATTATCAATAAACGACAGCAAGTTATTAATAAAGAGGCGTCTGTTGGTCGATATTTTGAAAGCCCAGACCAATACTTCAGGTTGTTATATCTCAACAATTATATGCATTTTATTTTTACTAAAGAGGTTATAAGTCTTATTGTAGAAATTAAAAAGTATGAGCCTAAATTTATTAAAGCCTGTAAAGTGAAATTCAATGCGATATCTCGAACGATAAATACCATGCTAGATTGTTATCATGAATGGGGGCTTTACAAGATTATTGAAAATAATCAATTATCAACTATTTTAATTGATTCCAATATAATCTCGAAAGTCATGATTTCTCTTTACCAAGCCAGCTTTCACGCTCATCTCTTAGAAGCGATATTTACCGTGGGTCGTAGAGAAGACCCTTTATTTAAACCCGCCTATTTAATTTGGCAACATCTTGATAAAACCTCCCAACAAGCATTAAGCTTGGTGGGTATACGTGGATTTGGTATGTTTGCGAGGGCGTGTGAGGAACAGCATCAAATTGATCAACTTACCGTCGCTCGTACGCCTAAACTTTAATGGAACGTTCAACAACTAAGGAAAGGAAGCAAGCTGATGGAACCCAATACGCATGAACGACTCATTGATAGAATCTGGAAGAGTGAACCAACCATAGAGGGGGCAGGTGTGCATTTGAAGCGTGCATTTGGCTTCCATGAGCTCCCCCTGCTCGATCCATTCTTACTGCTCGACGATTTTCGTTCAGAAAATCCGGCGGAATATAAAGCAGGTTTTCCTTGGCATCCACATCGTGGCATTGAAACGATTACCTACGTTTTAGATGGCGACGTTGAACACGGTGATAGCATGGGCCATAAAGGAGATATTTCCTCAGGCGATGTGCAATGGATGACGGCTGGTAGCGGCATCATTCACCAAGAAATGCCTAAAGGTAATAGTAAAGGTCAGATGCTCGGCTTCCAATTATGGGCTAATTTACCCGCTAACATGAAAATGATGGATCCACGTTATCGCGGCATTAAGAAAAATGAAATTCCATTGGTAACGACAGCAGATGGCGCATCCGTACGAATCATTTGCGGCGAAATCAACGGCACTAAAGGCCCCGTGCAGGATATTGTCATTGAGCCAGAGTATATGGATGTAGAACTTCCCGCTAACAAATCATTCACACACATTGTTAAACCCAACCACAACGTATTTGCGTATGTCATCGATGGCGAAGCTTATTTTGATCAACAACGCACTCCTTTTTCACATGATGCAACAGGTGTGAATTATTTTGATATGCGCTCCCCCTGCCCTTGCGCTAATGGTTCGTTGGTTTTATATAAAAAAAATGGCACACACATTACGGTGACCACCGATAAACATTCCGTGCGATTTTTACTAGTCTCAGGCAAGCCACTCAATGAACCAATAGCCTGGTATGGCCCGATCGTAATGAATACACAAGAGCAATTACGGGAAGCATTTAAAGAGTATAAAGATGGGTCTTTTGTGCAACATCGATAATAACTATATGTTTTAATTAATAAAAATTACATGTTGCTGTGCTGGTCATTTATGTATAATTTGCTTATAATGTATCCACTATAAAAATATTAGTGCGCACCCGAGGCCAGCATGTCGCGATCAAGAGAAGACTCAAGCTATGAGGCGCTCATTGCATGTAAAAACACCCCTATTAACAAAGCACTTGTTTCAACTTTACCACAATGGTTAAAAAGCAAGCTCACGCCACAGGGTGTTAGCCTCGAAGCATTATTTGCGAAAAAAGGGGAATTTGATGCGTTAACATTCTACTGGGATATAGAGCAACAACCTGATAATACTATTAATCATAACGAAGGCTTTATGAAGGCCATCGAAAACGACTATCCCGAAATTGTAAAAGAATTTTGTAAGCGGAAATTAAGTAATTTTGTAGCGCCATTATTTGAGGTTGCCTATTTCGGAGACGAAGCCAGATTCAGCCAATTAAAAAAATCATACGCAACTGAAGCGCTGAAATCTAATGTTAGACAGTTATCACTTCAGACGGATAGAGCAGGTAAAAAAGCTAAGTTACCGCTACATTATGCCATTGCCGGTGGCCATGAAGATGTCTTTAAATTCTTTTTTGACATCTTTTTAGAAGCAACTCCCGCAAAAAACCATTGGATACCAAGCCTACTATCCGCAGCGATTAAAAGTCGACATATAACCCTTTGCCGCTTTTTTATGGGCAAAGTGGTTGAAGATATAGCCAGCAGACACCCTAATGCCTTGTCAATTTACGTAGCAAAATTACTTGAAATTATCATGGAAACAGGTGACAGACCTAGCGAAGTTGCTATGACAATTATTGATGCCATACCAAATATCGAAATGAAAAATAAATGGCTTGAGCGATTTGTATTTAACTCGTTAGAAATGGAATATGATACTATTTTTACCGCGTTAATAGCTCATATTAATTTTGACAACATAGAAATTGCTGCAGAATTCATGGCTGAAACATTCTTTTCCGCAAATATAAATGAATCTGAAACAAAAGATATGCCTAAAGTAGTCATTGATGCTTGCTTACCCACCCTTACTAAAAATCCAGCGTTACTCAACTTGCTTATCAGAATAATCTTGCAAGAATATGATGAAGAGAATGAGGGAGATACACTCGAAAATAACCTAAAATTGGCACATCATATACTGAGCCACATTCCTACAGAAATAAAAGAAGTTGCTGCTTTACTTCACCCTCAAACTAAGAGGTTGGACACTGAACTTGATCAACTGGTTGAGTCGGCGTTTACATTAGCTAAGCTTTCACAGCCTATTGTAAGCGAATGTATAAATTATAAATTATTCGAGCTATCAAAAAGAAAAGCCCCCTTATCTGAATTCAGGCCATTACTGCCAGCATATAGCGCATCACTTGAAAATAAAGCTGCAAATTCTTCTAATTCGATCGAATATTATTGTGGCGCTCATTTAGCATTCTTACTGAATAAACCAGAATTTGCATATGAATATTATGAAAAATGCGCATCCGACCCAAAAAAGTTGTTCATTCTTACTGCTGCAGATCGAATTTTATCAAGCTATCTATTAATCATGTTTAAGGAAATAGACATAGAACTCCCTGATGCGTTTTACGAAACGTATAAAAATAATTTGGCTACGCTGATTGATCCAGGTGCAGTAAAATTTATCATCGCATTTGACGCAATACAATTCCATACATCCGTAAAAGCTAGAAGCAACTCATTAAAAAAATTCGAAGAAGAAATAATTGCAATTGACTGTACTTTGCCAAAGACGATTGAAGATAAAGACGCTAACGCTCTTTCGTTTCATGTTTTAACGATAAAACATACCTTATCGGCTATGGATAGGGTATTAGATCAACTGGCGTCGAATAATAAATTATTTAAAAATGTAGTAATAAATGACCCTGTTAACTTTAATGACAAACCTTCGAATACGCTAGAGGAGGCGTATAATATCCGGTCTATCTACATCATCAAGCAAGCACTGATGTCATTTTCATTATCGTTGAACACATTTTTTAGAATCGAAAGAAGCATTGCGTTTTTGAATGAGAATCTAAAATTAGTTAAAGAAAAACTTAATAATATCGATAACGTAATTAAAGATACCTCAACGTTATTTTCATCAAAACCAGAAAATCCCAAGGAAAAAAAATTAGCTGAAGAAAAACTACGGCTAGAAAAAAATGCATTGCTAAAGAAAGCAAGGATGGAAGAAAGTAGAAAAGCTGAAGAATCCAGGAAAGCTGAACGCGACGATCAAATTGAGCGGCAACAATATGAAAAACAATTAGAAAAATTGGCTGCTGAAAAAAATAAAAAGAAAATGGAAGATTTTTTATTGGCACGAAAAAAAGCACAAGAAGATGAAGAAAAAAAAGCGCAGGCAAAGAAACCAGAGAAAAACAAACAAAGAAAGATGGCAAAAAAGGCCCGGCAACAACTCTCGAAAAATAAAAGTAAAGAAACCGTTATGGTAACACCCGTCATCACTGAGACAGTGCAGATGGCTATACCAAATAATGAAAGTGAAGAAAGCGCAGAAAAACAAGAAGAAGTGATCGCTAAAACCCCAGTGATCGTCATCCCATCTATAAAGCCAACTTCTAATGTCATCAAAAAAGACGTCGCCGTAAAAGATATTAAAGAATTATCGCTAATACAAATAATGGAAGAAGAGAGAGCAAAAGCAAACGCAGCAAAAGAGCCAATACCAAACAAAGTCATCCATTTTATTGAAGTTAGCAAAACGGAAGGAACAAACGCTGTCTCTACGAAATACGACGTATCAACAATAGCACGAACTTCTGCGCCTTCCATTGTCACACCAGTCGTATTTTTCAAACCCCCTAAGAAATTAGTGACAGCGAAGTATCCCGTGGCCATTCCTCGCCACAATTATAGGCCTTTTCCCCAACCCGGACCCTATGCTGAGGCTCCTTATTATCCTATCCAATCCCCACTTCCGGCTATCAATCCGATTTATCTTATTGCTCAATCACTGGGTTATCCATTAGATCTTGCTACTATGTTTGTTATTTTTGAAAATGATATCTTCATCACTGGCGGTTTTATGCGCGACTTCCACTCAAAAATAAGAGCGCCGCGTGACCGTGACATGGTCAAGTTTGGCAAACCAGAAACTGTGATATCAAAATTTCCCCGATCAATTTTAAAAGGGAATGATGAATATTCGCCTGTTTCACTTGAGCTAGATGGAAATAAATATGATTTTAAATTTTTACCCTACAAAAGAACGCTTGAAGAAAAAGAAATCGCTTTAAAAAACGAAAGTTTTGACCGCGATTTAACCGGTAATGCTATTTATTCAACGATTGTAAAAACCGGTCTGCAAGAATTTGATTTTTGGGGTGGAAAGAGTGACATAGCCAATAAACGGCAGCAAATTGTTAATAAAGATGCGTCTATTGGTAGATATTTTTTACATCCTGAGCAGTATTTCAGATTGTTATATGTAAATAATTATATGCATTATATTTATACTAGAGAGACTACAAACTTAGTTATTGAAATTAAAAAGCATGAACCTAGTTTTATTAAAGAATGTAAAGTAAAAAATGCTGCGATATCACGAACCATCAATACCATGCTGGAATGTTATCATCAATGGGGGCTTTACAAGCTTATTGAAAATAATCAATTATCCACTTTGTTAATCGATTCAAATACAGTTGCAAAAGATGCAATTTCTCTTTACCAAGCCAGTTTTCGCTCTCATCTCTTGGAAGCGATATTTACTGTTGGCCGTAGAGAAGACTCTCTATTTGAACCCGGCTATTTAATTTGGCGACATCTTGATAAATCCTCACTACAAGCATTAAGCTTAGTGGGCATACGTGGGTTTAGTATGTTTACCAGGGCATGTGAAGAACAGTATCAAATTGATCAACTTTCAAGTTTTAAAAAAACACCAAAAAATAAATTTTAAAGGAAATGCTTTCATGATGAACAATACGCTTCAACAAAAAGAAGTTCGCGCCTACGTCATTCTCACCTCACTTGTTATTTGTGGGCTTGCAGGCTCAATAATTACCGGTTCTAAAATTGTTCATCTAGGCATTAATTTTCCCTTTTCAAATATTATATTTTCCATATTTACTTATCCCATTGTTGATTGCATTTGTGAACTTTGGGGTAAGCAAGTAGCCAGACAAACATTATGGTTGGGATTAGCCAGTCAATTTTTGATTGCGATGCTCATACAGTTTTCCATTATCACGCCTGCTGCACCCTATTGGCATTTACAAAACGAATATAAGACCATACTGTCTGTAAGCAGCCACATCATTATAGCGAGTCTCATTGCCTTTAGTTTTTCACAAATCTTGGATATTTTTGTTTATCAACGTATAAAAGAATGGTCAAAAGGAAGGTGGCTCTGGTTAAGGAGCAATGTATCCACCTATCTAGGTCAAATAGTCGATTCTTGTATTTTTGTGCTCATTGTTTTTCAAGCATCCAATCAAAAACTAAGTATTTTAGTGGGATCAGTGACTGTTAAAATTATTTTATCTTTTCTAATGACACCCGTTGTTTATACGATTGTTATTTTTACAAATCGATATCTTGAATCAAACACCTTGGCGTTTAAAAACGAGCTGGTCTTGTCCTCGAGTTAGAAACGAGGGGGTCAAGTCTCTGCTTAACGAATAAATATAAATCAGAATAACAATTACAGGAATTTTAATATTCGTTAAGCAGAGACTTGACCCCCTCGTCTAACCCGCGAACAAACCATCATCGCTCAAAACTAATCATCGAGTAGGTTTCCCCAGTATAATAAGGTTCCTCGTCAACCTCATACCCTTCCGCCAATTCAGCCGCTGTTTTGTGATCAATACACCTTATGCCAAACCCTTCACATTGCGAAATAAGATCCTTAGGTTCAAAAAATGCTTTGAATGGCGATTTCTTTTTAGAAAATTGATCCAAGGTTTTTGTAAGCGATTGATCACTTGCTGCTTGATCAAGCTCTTTCGTATGCGTTTGCATCGATGCATGCAGAAAATCGAAGCTAATAATTAACTTTTCAAAGTGAGCAGCTAAACTGCGCAATATACCAATCACCTCTGATGCCTCAAGATAAAATGTATTGCCTTCCCAAAGAATCAATGTCGATTCAGCAAAATCAATATCATGTTTTTTTAATGCGTCGATTAAATTCTCTTTGATATAATCAAGTTCAATATATTTCGCATTACTATCAATCTGGTTTTCAGTGTAAATATCTTTTTTACAATTTAAAATTGACGGTTGGTCAATTTCGATAAATTTTACGCCAAATTTCTGAGTATATTTTAATTTGCGTGCTGGCAGCGTATCAAAGCCACTGCCCAATATAATGATTTGTTTCACGGCTTTTTGTTTAACTGCGAGCGACACGGTGCGCCTGAAAAACCGCGTGCGGGTAGCAAGAGACAGCCACATTTTTTTATCAAGTCGCAACGCAGCTTCGGCTGTAATATCTGCATCAACAAAAAGCGACATGAGTGGGTCTTTAAATAAATCCTTATCTCTCTTACCTTGTTTTTGGCACAAAGTCGGCCAATTTTCTTTGGCTTTCGCTACATTCTTCCAATAATTAGTGAGTAATGCGGTTGTGGAAACATTATGCGCAGTTAAAATACTTCTTAAGTGCATAAGAAATGATTCTCCATCGTTTATACTGCGCTATAATACACTTATTTCAAACACTGCCAAATACGAGACAAACCATGTCATCGCCACAAACATTCATCTTCCTACACGGTGCTTGGCAGGCTTCCTGGTGCTGGAAGCGCGTGGCAGACCCACTGATGGCAGCTGGTCATCGGGTAATCACGCCTGATTTACCTGGGCATGGTATGCGTATGCAGCCCACCCACACCGTCACTTTTCAAGATTATGTCACCGCCATCATCGAGCTTGTTGAACAACAAGCAGAACCCGTCACACTCATTGGTCACAGCATGGCCGGGCTCATTATTTCGCAAGTGGCAGAACACGTTCCAAACCGCATTAAAGAGCTAGTATTTATTGCAGCGTATATTCCAGAAGATAATCAATCATTGTTTTCCATTGCAGAAAAACTTGAATCGCGCGGAGTATCCCCTTTGCTCCTCATTGATAGAGTTAAGCAAGAAATACAACTCAAGCGCTGCCCCGAATTGATGTCACTTTTTTTCAATCGTTGTAGCACCAAAGACGCGCAAGAAGCCTTCAATCAATTACAACCGCAGCCCCTGCAACCCTTCACCGCCAAAGTCAGGGTAGGCGATTCTTTCAATCGGGTAGCTAAACGGTTTTTCATTTGTACCGATGACCGCGTACTTCTACCAAGCGACCAGCTAAAGATGAGCAACAAGGCCACCAAACACATTACGCACCTCGATGCAGACCATTCAGCCTACTACTCCAATACAGAGGATCTGGTGTCACTCATCAATCAAAAATGATACAATTATTGGTTTGAAAATTTTGCGACTCCTCTAGTCTTAGGAAATACACATAGGAGCACCGTCACATGGATGATAACCGACCCAACCCCGAACTATTATTAAAAAAAGTTCAGGAAGAAGAGCGCCAGCAACGGGTTGGTAAGCTTAAAATCTATCTAGGCGCAGCACCAGGCGTTGGAAAAACCTATACGATGTTGCAGGATGCGCTCTCCCAGCAAAAGGAAGGAAAGGACATTGTCATCGGTGTCGCCGAATCACATGGACGCGCTGAAATTGACGCATTGTTAGGTAAAATTGAATTGTTACCACGCCAAGAAATTAACTACCGCGGGCAAAAATTATCTGAATTTAATTTAGATGGCGCTTTAAAACGGCACCCACAACTGATCCTAATGGATGAAATGGCGCACACCAATGCACCAGGGGTACGCCACAAAAAACGCTGGCAGGATATTAAAGAATTAATGGACCGTGGTATCGATGTGTATACCACGCTAAACGTGCAGCATATTGAAAGTCTTAACGATGATGTGTCACATATTATCCATGCGCCCATTAAAGAAACAGTACCTGATTTAATGATAGAAAAAGCAGACACGATTGAATTAGTTGATTTACCGCCCGAAGATTTACTCAAGCGTTTACGAGAAGGGAAAGTGTATATTCCTGAACGCGTTGAATTAGCTGAAAAAAAATTCTTTAGAAAAGGCAATCTCACCGCCCTACGCGAATTAGCGTTGCGAGTCACCGCAGAACGAGTAGGGTCACAAGTGCAGTTATATAGGCAAGGAGAAGGCATACAACACATTTGGCCCACCAAAGAAAAAATATTAGTGTGTGTCGGACCTGGCCCTGAATCACTGAAGCTTATTCGATCCGCTTTCCGCACTGCTTCGCATTTAAAAGCAGAATGGATTGCTGTTTATGTTGATACACCACGCATTAAATCTACGGAAGAAATTCGCAATAGTGCGATCCTCAATTTACGCTTAGCAGAACAGTTAGGTGGGAATATTCGTATATTAACTGGGTTTGATGTGGTATCTGAGGTGCTAAAGTTTGCCCGTGAACAGAATGTTACTCAAATCATCGTTTGGAAACACATTCGTCCACGCTGGATAAATTTATTTCATCGCAATATCTCGGATGAACTTGTTCGTAAGTCAGAAGAAATTGATGTCTACATCATGACAGGCAGCATCAGCAAACAAGCCCAGTCAAAAATTATTGTGTCGCATGTGGTCATTTCATGGTTTGTATATATTTTTTCATTTGGCATGGTGGGGCTTGCAACTCTGATAGATTTTGTATTGTATCCATTTTTGAATTCAGCCAGTTTAGTGTTGGTATATATATTAGGTGTGATTGTAGTCGCTTTATTTGGTAAATCTGGACCATCTGTGATGACGTCATTATTAAGTGTTCTTGCCTATGAATTCTTTTTTATGCAGCCATTTTATAATATCTCTGTTAATAGCATTGATGACTTCATTACACTAGTTATTATGCTCGTCGTAACGCTCATTATCAGCCATTTAACTATTATCACACGGCGGGAAACTTTTGCAGCTAAGCATTTTGAACACCAAACGTCCGCACTGTTTAACTTGAGCCGCCAACTTTCAAACACTCGTGGTGTAAAAAAATTATTAGCAGTAGGGATAAAATACATTAATGAAATTTTTAATAGCGATGTTATTGCCTTAATGCCTGAAAATGGCCGTCTTAAAATTGTTTCTTGGAGTAACAGCAAAACCCCATCATTGGATGAAAAAGAAATGGGTGTTGCTCAATGGGTGTATGAAATGAGGCAAATTGCAGGTTTAGGCACAGGAACCCTACCATTTTCAAATGCGGTTTATATTCCTTTATTAGCATCCAAAGGTGTCATTGGCGTGCTGAGAGTACAGCCTAAAACAAATGAATTATTTTCCCCAGAACAAATGCGGCTTTTGGAATCATGCGCAAACCAAATTGCGCTATCACTAGAAGTTGATCGTCACGCCGACTAATCACTCACTAATCAAAGCTGCGTGCAAGAAACCCGATATACAGCAACACGACACCAAACATCAGGCCGAACAAGCTAAATAAAAAAGGAATTTGTTCGATGTGACGTGATATTAGCTCTTTCCATTGTCTAACAAATATCACCCTAAACACACCCACCGCGAGCGTTAACGCGCCGACGATAGTTACCAGCAAACTCCAGCTGAGATCAATGCGGTTAATAAACAATAATGACAAGCTGCCAAACACAACAGGAAGCACTCCACCCATAATATAACCTGATTCATCTTTCAGCATGTTTTTTGCCATTTGACGGGCATCTTCAAGGTTAAATAATATACCCAATGACAAAAACACCGAGACCAAACCAAACCAGCGGGCAAAAACGATATAATCCATAAGTAAGCATCCATTTCAGTTGAAAATACGCTATAGAAAATCATAACACTAGACTATACTGTTTAAAAGTAGAAGACATAGGGCTTATTTACGATGATCGCACGGATGCGAAAAAACAGTGTCACTATCGCGGCGAGCTGTCTTGCCATTTTGCTCTTAACAGGCTGTAGCACACATTTACTGGGGTTACTGAACCCTAAAGGTATCGTTGCCTTTGAAGAGCGCAAACTTTTCTTTAATACCTTAGCCTTAATGCTCATAGTTGTGCTGCCCGTCATCATCATGAGTTTCACCTTTGTTTATCATTATCAAGCTTCTCATCGCACTAAAGATTACAAACCAAATTGGAGCCATAGCTTCTTTCTAGAATCACTCTGGTGGGGTATCCCCTGTGTCATCATCGTGGTGCTTGCCTTATTAACCTGGAAAAAAACCCATGAATATGACCCTTTCAATAAAGTAACGGGTTACAACCAATCTTCTATGGTAATACAAGTAATCGCTCTACCTTGGAAATGGTTATTCATCTATCCAGAACATCATATTGCCACCATTAATTATCTGGTCATTCCTATAGATCAACAAATTGAATATTGGATCACCACCGATAATGTGCCGATGAGCGCTTTCTTTATTCCACAACTTGGCAGCCAAATTTACACCATGACGGGTATGCGTTCGCGCCTACATTTAGTTGCAACACAAATTGGTGTCTACGATGGAATGAACACACAATTTAATGGTAATGGTTTTTCGGACATGCATTTTGCTGTGAATGTGGTCACACCAGAAAAAATGCAGCAGTGGCTCAATGAAACCAAAAAATCTCCTCTACACCTCACCGATCAAGCGTATAACGAATTACTACATCCCACTATTAACGATAAACCAAAATTTTTCTCTGGTATACCCAATAATTTATTTGAAAATGTGGTGAATACCTATATGAATTCAACGGGTACAGCACACCCACGCAGCAATTTACCGCGTAAGGAATAAGTATGCTGGCACAATTATTGTTTGGTAAATTAACATTAGATGCCATTCCTTTTCATTCTCCCATTATCATGGGCGCTTTCGTATTTATGGTTTTAATCGTCATTGCCGTCCTGTTTTTTATTACAGTTTATGGAAAGTGGGCTTACATATGGAATGAATGGGTTTCGTCAGTTGATCATAAAAAAATTGGGATCATGTATTTGATATTGAGCTTTGTCATGTTTTTGCGCGGTATTTCTGATGTCGTATTAATGCGTTCTCAACAAGCCATTGCCGCTGGCGAAAACCTAGGTTATTTACCGCCAGAACATTATGATCAAATTTTTACGGCGCATGGCGTTATCATGATTTTCTTTGTCGCCATGCCTTTGATGTTTGCTTTGCTCAATATTGCACTCCCCTTACAAATTGGTGCGCGTGATGTAGCCTATCCCTATTTAAATTCATTAAGTTTTTGGCTGACATTTGCCGGTGCTATGTTATGCAATGCCTCATTAGTGATTGGTGATTTTGCTGCTACCGGTTGGTTATCCTATCCACCCTTATCAGAACTTTATTACAGCCCGGGTGTAGGCGTGGATTACTACATTTGGTCGCTGCAAGTAGCGGGGGTTGGTACATTGCTGGCAGGCATTAATTTTATCGCCACTATCTTTAGAATGCGTGCTCCTGGCATGAGCTGGATGAAAATGCCCGTATTTGTCTGGTCTGCATTGTGCGCCATGATTTTAGTCGCCCTCGCCTTCCCAGTATTGACTGTCACCCTAGCATTGTTGGCCTTGGACCGCATGATGGGTATGCATTTTTTCACGGATTTTGCGGGTGGCAATGTCATGTTATATATCAATCTCATTTGGATATGGGGACACCCTGAAGTTTATATTCTTATTCTCCCCGCCTTCGGTATTTTTTCAGAAGTCGTCGCCACGTTTAGTCAGAAAAAATTATTTGGTTATACCACCATGGTGTGGGCAATCGCGATTATCACTTTTTTATCTTTCGTCGTTTGGTTGCATCACTTTTTTACCATGGGTGCGGGTGCCGATGTAAACAGCTTTTTTGGTATAGCAACCATGGTAATTGCCATCCCCACAGGCGTCAAAGTCTTTAACTGGTTATTTACCATGTATAAAGGCCGTATTATTTTGGCTACACCCATGTTATGGGTCATAGCCTTTTTTACCACCTTTGCCATCGGTGGCATGACGGGTGTGATGATGGCGGTACCACCGGTTGATTTTCAAGTACACAATAGTTTATTTCTAGTGGCGCATTTTCATAATGTTATTATTGGCGGTGTGTTATTTGGTTATTTTGCCGGATTTATTTATTGGTTTCCAAAGGCTTTTGGTTTTCGCTTACATGAAAAATCAGGTATGTGGGCATTTGCTTTTTGGGTGATTGGTTTTTATGTCGCATTCATGCCATTGTATGTCATCGGTTTAGATGGTTTTATGCGTAGAAATAGCCATTATGCCAACACGCTTTATCAACCCTATCTGATTGTCGCAGCACTTGGCGCGGCACTCATTCTAATTGGGATCATCTTACAAATCTTACAGTTATTCTTAAGCTTTAAATATCGCGCTTTCTTGCGTGATCATACCGGTGACCCCTGGAATGGGCGCACATTAGAATGGTCAATCGCATCCCCTGCGCCACTTTATAATTTTGCTGTCATTCCATCTGTCAATTCGCTTGATCAATTGTGGGTAAATAAACAGCTCCAAATTGGAGAAGGCAAGATACATCCCAATCGGCTTCATTATGAAGCAATACATATGCCAAAAAACACGCCTGCGGGATGCATCATCGCCATTTTTGCAGGCATCACAGGCTTTGCCTTGGTGTGGCACATGCTCATTCCCGGCATAGTGGGATTACTTGGCATCATCGCCACTGTGATTGCAAAATCATTTATTACTGATACAGATTATTATATAGACGCAGAAACAGTAAGACGCACTGAGTTAGCCCACTTAAAGGAGCTTGCCCAATGCACGGTGAAGTAATGAACATTGATGAACATGCCATTTATAACGATGCAACGGATGTTTTTGGTTTCTGGTTATACATTCTCACAGATTGCATTTTATTCGCTAGTTTGTTTGCCGTTTTTTTAGTATTAAATTATTCAGATATGCCGCATGGGCCCACACTTAAACATTACGTTAATTTATCTGATGTATTCATTGAAACAATGCTTCTATTAGCATCAAACTTTACTTATTGTTTAAGTATTTTAAATATGTATCAAAAAAAATTATTGAAAGCGCAAGTGTGGCTTTTGCTAACTTTTCTGCTAGGCGCAAGCTTCATCTTTATAGAAGTAAGTGAATTTATACACCTTGCGCACGAGGGATTCAGGTGGGACATCAACGCACACGCTTCATCGTTTTTTACCCTGGTTGGTACGCATGGGTTACATGTCAGCATCGGTCTACTTTGGATTTTATCCATGATCATACAAATTCCTTTCTTAAAAGCCTCCCATATCGTTATGCGGCGCATGACGTATTTAGGCTTATTCTGGAATTTCTTAGATATAGTCTGGATTTTTGTCTTTACCATCGTCTACCTCATGGGAGCCATGTAGCATGGAACTAGAGAGCAGAGTCACCCCAGATTATGGTTCCGGCCAAAAAAAATTAAGCATCTATATTATCGGTTTGCTTTGTTGCATCGCGCTAACTTGTCTTTCCTTCTGGGTCATTCAGTCTAGTCAATTTAGCAAATGGGCCATGTTTGGCATTATTTATTCTTCCGCATTTATTCAATTTCTGGTTCAAGTAATTTGTTTTCTACGTTTAAACACACAAACCGAACAATCACGCACGAATGTGTTGTCATTGTTATTTACGATTGTTATTTTAATTTCCATTGTGATAGGTTCGTTATGGATCATGAATAATTTGAATTACAATATGATGATGTAATGTGATTAGATGAAGGAGGTATTATGCCTAGAGGGAAAGGTCCGCATGGTCCGAAGAAGTTGAGAAGACGGAAGTATAAATAATTATTGCTGCTGCTTGTTCTCGGGCTAGGGTTTTGATTGATTGCTGGGGTGTTACCCTATTGCGTTTTCGCTCCAAACGCGCCATCCATGGCGCTTCGCATTGCATCCTGCAATCCAGTCGCTGCAACACAATAGGGTAACACCCCAGCAATCAATCAAAACCCTAACCTCTCGAACGCGCACGCGCTCGCGAGTAGCGGATCACCCCTCATCCGCCCGTTGGGCACCTTCTCCCACAAGGGGAGAAGGCTGCGTAGTAAAGGTTGAAGATGCTTTCAAAGTTATTGATTGTCGCAACACCCTGGACACACAAAATGTATAGACCGGGGACATAGGTAACACTTGTGCGGGGACTAGGTGTTACCTATGTCCCCGCACAAGTGTTACCTATGTCCCCGGTCTATACACAAAACGTGTCCAGGCTACAACTGAGTAGTGAGGTGGGTGAAGGATTTCAGCGTTTTAGAAGTTCAAATGTGTCCACAATCCTAACTACTCAGCCTTCTCCCCTTGTGGGAGAAGGTGCCCAACGGGCGGATGAGGGGTGATCCGGTGACCGCGCTAGCGTGCGCGTTTGAGAGTTAGCATCTTGATTGATAGTTGGGGTGTTACCCTATTGTGTTGTAGCGACTGGATTGCAGGATGCAATGCGAAGCGCCATGGATGGCGCGTTTGGAGCGAAAACGCAATAGGGTAACACCCCAACTATCAATCAAGATGCTCAGCCCGAGAACAAGCCAGCGAAAAACTATTTACGGTGCAACTTTCGCCCTTTGCTCCTCAGCAAAATCATCGAATACCTTAGCGAGCCCTTGTTTTCTGCCGCTATAAGCAAACATACCGAATGCGATCGTAAGCTCCGCCCCAACTAAACTACCGGCTATTGCAAGCCCTGCGTGCATTAAACTATAGCCAAAGACAAAACCAGGAATCGAACCGCCAAATGACACAACTGCAAGCCCAATACAAGCCGCAACAAAAACCGCGCCTACGAAGATTAGTAAAGCCCCAACTATTATTTTGTCTAAACGTCGTTGGCCAGTTTCAATGGGATCGGTCTTTAAACTCTTAATCAAACTTTCTAGACCAGCAGCAGAGGAACTATTTACTTCGCGCACAAGATTAATTTTTTGTGTTAGGTTATGTAGCGCTTTCAAATTTAATTTCCCAGATTTATATGCGATATAACATGCTTGATATACCTTATAATCAGCATCTTTTGGATTAATATGGTTAGTCCTTCTTATTGCAACAGCGCGCAGAAGACCTGGTACTAGTTCTGGTAGCTTTTGATCTGAAAGAGGTTGGTCTGTTGCGCCACGAGTCTGTATTTTTTCGGCCAGTCCATCTAATGCTACTTTAAAATCCAGATGCGCAAAGAAAGCATCAGCACTGCCTAACATTAATCGATCATTGATCAAAGCGAAATCAGAAGTTTCTGTAAGCAAATCATGAAGAAGGTTTGAAAAAGAATCATAATCTTCATGCTGTTTATTACGATCGTTTTGAGATCTGATTAATGCTATAAAATGATCTAACGAAAAAATACTTAAATAATCTTTTAGATCAACCATACCATTCGATTTTTTTAAGTCGTTTAATAGATTAAGAACAGCGGTTAGATCTTTGATATTTTTAATATCACCTTTGATATTTTTTGCGAACGCAACCGGATCCTTGACTAAGGGGCCTGTTTCATCCCAGGCAACAAGCACTAAACGCAATTTATCCATATCAGAACGACAGTAATCTTCTAAAAAAGATAAACGATTTTTTTCTTCCCTAAAGTAACAGGCAATTCCTTTTATTTTATCAAATGGAAAGTCCAGCTGTTGTTTAATTAAATTAAGAATAAAATTTGATATTAACCAAAGACGATGTTTATCCTCGGTAAATTGTGCATCCAAAATAATCTGAAATCTCTCTTCAAAACTAGACCCGGGAATTAAGTTCCGATGAATATAATTGACAAGTATTTTTATGCGATCATTTTCATTAAATAATTTCAGTAAGCTTTTTATGTCTGAACGATTAAGTGTCTTGTTGAATGCTATAGCTATCTTCAACTTGTTATCTTCATTTTTAATTCTATGTGATAGCAGAAACGTTAAGCTCATTAAATCAAGATGTTCCGCAAATTCGACAAAAAATGTCGTCATATTTGTCTCATCTCCAAATGCATTACTAACTTCCAATATGTTTTTGGCATCGACTTTGTCTTTAAATCGATGTACTAAATCGAGACGGTTTTCTTTAGCAAATGTTTGGAGGATATCTCTTAAATTGTTTTTATCAATTCTACCCATTGCACCAAGGTACACCGCAGCTTTGCGACGTTCTTCTTCAGTCGTAAATAAGTTGAGGAGAAAATAAAGACGATTATTAGGTATCTTCTTGCCGCATGCTGTGATGAGGGCAAATTTTTTCACCTCATTATTAAAGAGTTTAACGATGGCGAGTAAATGACTGAGATCCTCATTCTCATGCAAAATCGCTACTTCATAGCGTTCATCTTCATCTTGAATGTTGGCAATATGCATAATTAATGACATTCCAGATAATTGAGCATGATCAACCGGCGTTGTTTCGTTTTCTGAAGTTGTTGCATCAGTGTTGCTAGTTGAAAACATATATTGCCTAAACATATATTGCCTCTTTAGAATTCAGTAACCAGGATATCGTCCAGGTACAGCTCAATTGAGCGAGGATTGTACCTTTTTTTAATCCCAGCTTCAATGTGTGTATTATTTTTGTAACTACTCAGCCGTCATTGCGAGCCCAGCGTTTTTTGCTGGGCGTGGCAACCCAGAAACCAGCAAAATAACGCTAGATTGCGCAGGCTTTACGCTTTGTAGCCTCGCTCTGACAAGTCGCTGAATAGTTACTTATTTTTCGACATAGGAATATAACAGATTCATTAATAAAGATTTATTCTGTCGTACCGCTGTATCTTACAGAATATTAAAGAAACGTAGAGTGCCCGATCCACCATCTATCCGGATAATAAGCAACCAACAGCGTATTATTTTTAATCGTATTAATAATAGGCCCAACCAGATCTTTACTGACAGCAGGACATCCCCAACTTGTGCCTACACGTCCATAACGCCTAACCGTTTCCGCATTCACATAACGGGCACCATGCATCACTGTAGCACGACGTAAGGCATTATCATTGATACCTGGTTCCAATCCATTTAGACGTAATGCATAACCCAAATTACCCATATAGGATTCGCCCGTCAAAAACACACCAATGCTAGATTGCAAACTATGAACTTTGTTTGAAAAAGAAGTGGCTTGCACATCACCACTGTTTTTACCATGCGATACCCACGTGTTATAAAGCGGCTTGCTGCTTTTTAAATCAAATACCCATAATCTTTTTTCATAGGATGGTTTTGAATAATCAATCACCGTGAGAATTTGTTTATGATCCATTCCACGTTGTCTTGCTTTTAAATAAGCAATCAAACTAAGACGTAACACATCAGAATCAATATTAGATGATCTAGCTTTCAATAAATGCATTTGCGTTTGCAACCATTCATTCGCACCTGGCTCACTCGGGTTTGTAACATGCGGATCCCAAGGCCAGCTAAAACCAAACAATTGAACCACAAAAAATAAAAAACAGATTCGTTTAATTATCATCAATCACCTCTGATTCTTATTATATTCTTTTCGCCCTTTTATTGCTCAGGCTAAAGAAATCAATGGGATTAACATGTAAACAAAATACGACAGATTGTCAACGATAAATAGAAAAAACCATGGAAAATAGAGGATTTTTTGCGCAGTTACTACTATATCGCTTGCATCGCTAAGACATCATCTGATGCTTCTCCAACAGACGTACCAAATCATCCGCTTTAAGAGGCCTGCTTAAATAAAATCCTTGCACAATATCGCAATTAAGATTTACCAAATAATCCAATTGGCCGCTAGATTCCACACCTTCAGCAATCACTTTCAAATTAATTTTGTGAGCAAGATTAATGATGGACTCAACAATATCTGCACTAGGTACAGTTGTTAGCATTTTATCCATAAATACTTTGTCAATTTTTAAACCTGTTACTGGAAGCGTAGTTAGATAACTGAGTGAGGTGCTACCCGATCCGAAATCATCAATCAGTGTACAAATACCCATTTTTCTTAATCGTTCCAAAACGTCAATAAGGTCACTCTCAGATGTCACAATAGCAGTTTCAGTTAATTCAAATTCTAATCGTTCAGGAGGAATGCCTGTTTCCACCAACACTTGCCTAACCGTATCTATAAAATCTTTTCGATGTAGTTGAATGGGTGAAATATTAATGGCAAGTGAAATCGACTCTTGTATTTTTCCACTCTTAAACCACGTCATGTATTTTTGACATGCTTCAAATAACACCCAATCACCTAATGGAACAATATATCCAATTTTTTCTGCTATCGGTATAAACACTCTGGGTGGCACATCGCCCAGTGTTTTAGAATGCCATCTTAACAGAGCCTCGATCCCAGTTATTTTTTTAGAATTTTTAGCTTCAAAAAGCGGCTGGAAATATAATTCAATTTCATTATTTGCGATTGCGTTAGGCAAACTACGTTCAATTTCTATGCGTGATGCTTCTTCTGTAGCAAGTTCTGAGGTATAGAATTGAAAATTATCTCCACCTAATTTTTTAGCCTTCAACATTGCTAATTCAACATAGCGATCAATATGCTGCTCTGACACCTTGCGTGGCGTGTAAATAGCAATACTAACGCTAACAGTAATATTGATTTCATTATTATTAATATAATAGGGAATTTTTAGCGCACCAAGCAAACACTCTGCTATCTCTCTGATGGCTTTATGGTCCGTCATTGCTTCAATTATAATTTTAAACTGGTCACCACTCACTTTAGCTATTAATTCTGTATTCACAATATTATTTTTAATTCGATGAACAATTTCCTGCAGTAATATATTTCCATACGATTCACCAAATGATTCATTCACTCGCCTAAAATTATCCACATCGATTAAAAAAACAGTGAAGGTTGAGGATTGAGAATTTGCCTTATATATAGCATTTTCCAAAATTCGTTCGTAAGCACGGCGATTCGGTAATTGTGTTAACCCATCCTTATAAGCATAATCTTTGAATTTATTTAAACTGGTAAATTTGTCAGCTTCATAAATATAGATAAGCATCACCACCAACATAGCCAAACCACTGAAGCTTATAAATTCTAATAAAATTAAATTTGTCACGGGCGGTGTAGGCAATGGATAGGAAATGATATGCATGGTATAAAAGCACATCCCTGCTGCCACATTAATTAAGCACCAAACTATCCCCGCTCGGATACCACCCACAAAGGCTGCAACCATGCCCGGTAAAATAAGCCAATAAGTAACGGGAGAGGCGATACCTCCCAAATGATATATCAGCCATATAAATACAGCGGTCATAGATAAAACCATCAGATGAACAGCAAGCTCCAATGAATGAAAATATTTTAAAATGAACAAGGATGAGAACATCACCGCTTCTGTCAATGCAAAGGCGATCACAGCTTGTTCAAAATGGAGAAAATAATAAAGTTGCGCATAAAAAAACGAGGCTACTAATGAAATTAAGCAGGTATTAATCTGATTTTTTGCAGCAGAATAGGCTATATCATCTTTTTTGATATCATAAGGAATAAAAAATTGGTAGACATCGTCGATACTCATTTTTTCCCGATCAAAACGTTCGTCTCGAAGAATGACCCATCCTTATAGATTAATGGAATTAGCCTGTCATTTGAAGAAGTATTATGCAGCTTTCATTATTTTCTTGCTGAACACACCATCTCATATAATCCGTTAGATTCAATAGGTTACTTACCCCCAGTGTTTACCCTACCCAACTGTTTAAATAAGTATGATCTTCAATACGCTATAATAGGCCTATAAAGATGAACAAAACGATGGGGGCAAGATGTCTTCCATAATTGATATATTGCTAAATAATAAAGATTTCACAAGAGAAAAATTAAGTGAAAAATTTAAAGCACAAATAAAAGCAAACGTGCTAGGCAGAGTATTTAACGAATTTCCACTCATGCTTCCTCAAGAACAAATGCAAGGTTTAATGCATGAATTCAAAAATATTATAGATAATGCAACTGTTATATTAAACGATAACATGCCAACTCTAAACATCGAAGATAAAAAAACCAAAGCGGCGCTCAACAACTGGTTTGACCACATGTCAGCTGCTACAACGATGCAATTGTTAGATCTTAGTGGAAATCCATCCAATGATTGGATGAATTTTTTAAACTTAAATGAAAAGGAAAGAGAAATAATAATTGCAAAAACGAATTTTGTGCTTTCTTCTTTCTCGGAGAATATTTGGGGATTTGCAATGTTAGAGTACGTGAACAATACTGAAGATAAAACTACAAGCATGAATGCCGCCTTAGCCGTTTCGAATTATGCAAACCCAACTTTTTCTTTAGACTATTTTGCAAAACGACAGCAAGATTATGCAGACTTATGTAAAAATATGATGGAAGAAATATCCATCTATAAAACCTCGCTTGATGCCAAATTAGAAAAAATGATTAAAACTTTACATTCAATAGTGAATACTGACCCCAAAAAACCCATTACTGATGAAGTAGACCAATTACAATCAAAATTTTCCGCGTTGTGCAAATTGATTAACAATTTTAACCGATTTACATGCGGGGCCATCAATCCTGATCAACTTCTTGCACAATTAAAATTGACCCTAGATGCATTTAAAGACGATAAAGCGTTTAAAGACACCGGCTTAAATTTTTTTAAGGCGGCCCAGAACGAACCATCATTAAGTGACTTTATCAAAAAAATGGATACGTTCATTCAGCAATTTACCAGTGGAAAAGATTTAGCTGCACTCACTGCTTCTGCGCATCTACCCAAACCGAAATAATTTTTCAAACGCGCACGCTCGCGCGAGATAGGGGTCAACATAGGGGTCAAGTCTCTGCTTAAGAAACATAGGGGTCAAGTCTCTGCTTAACGAATAAATAAAAATCAGAATAACGATTACAGGAACTTTAATATTCGTTAAGCAGAGACTTGACCCCTTCGTCACTCAGCTCGAGAACAAGCTAGGAAAAATATTATCAAGATATAAATAAAGCTGCGCCACCCCACCAATCTTGCTTCCCGTATTACTATTAATAGGAATAATGGCCTCAATACCAAATTGCCCATAACGCCCAACATAAATAATACCAGGATCAACATTCCCCGTCGTTTGACCACTACAACTACCCTGTGTACAGGTTGATAACGGTATTTCTATTACCGGAACCAATGAATTTATTAGTGGGATTTTAAATTGATAAATAAAATGATCTAAATAAAGAAAACTATATTCAATTGCAAAACCCCAGTTAATACTGGTGACAGTATAATTGTTAGTAACAATATTAGGCCCAACGTTAGCACCAATGGCTAACGGTCTTAGGAATTTGATTGCGTCAAAGTAGATACCAAAACCTTGTGCATATAAAAGTTGTGGCGAAAGCGTGGTATGAGAATTCGCGCCCACTCGCGGACTACCTGTGCCCCCTATGGTTGAATTGAGACTGACAGAAAAAATAGACTCTGTGCTTGGTATTCTAGCAAAATTATATTTAGCACCCACCTGCCAATCATTAAACCCGTTCGCCGGTGGATGCCCTGGATTTTTTACATGTAAATAACTCGCATTAATAGAGAGTTGAAGTCGTTTAGTCACACGTAAGGCGTATTGTAATCGAGGGTTCGAGGTCCAGGCATCACCACCATTCGATCCTGGTGCTTCTGTCCGAAAGTATGTAAGAGCTAATTTGTCAGAAATAAAAGGGCTTTCAATGACAATCGTCGAAGGAAAAAAACGTTTGCCTACATAACCTTCAGATCGTGCGACTGTGCTGATAATAAACAGCGTCAATATGGCAAGTAAGCGCCACTGCTTAAACATCCATGCCATTCAATGCTCGCCTATTAGTAGCTCATTACGCTTTTCTAAGCACCAATTATATATTCCAAAATCGTCTGCATACCAGCGTTTCAGATTGCGTAACGCCTTGTCGCTTAAATATTTATCTGTTCCCCTGGGATTACGATGCGCATTGGTTTCATCGCTGGGAGCGACAATGTCTTCGTCAATTTGTAACAGTGCGCGTAGACGGACGAGATCCGCATCAAAATCCGGCTGATGTCCAATAAACGCAATTTTATGGGCTTCCTTTTCAAGAAAAGCCAGCGACCCTAAAAAAGCGACATACCGATGCCGCACATGCCCAATGGAACGCATGGCAGACCATGCAAAGTACCGTTTCAGTAAGTTTAAGCTGGAAAGCGCCTCAGCAAGCTGATTGGGGTGCTGGAAACGTTTAAATGCTCTTTTCTCCCCAGAACTCCAAGGATAATAGTAGCGCGGCCTACCCTCTCGTAAACGGCTATAAAAACCCGAAACAAAACGCGAAACAGGATCACGTACAAAAAAAATTGCTTTTGCTGAAGGGTGCGTACTAACAAATTTAGGGAATGTCATGGCATGTTCAAAGCAGTGCACAGTCAGTGAGGGTGTTCGCCGTTTTTGCTGGGAAATAACATATTTTACTGCCGTACCAGCTGTTTTTCTATTGTGTAGAACTCCATATTGAATAACCATGCTGTCCTGCCGGTTGTGCTCGATTTTTAAAGTAGGCCCTGTTTTTTTATCACCAAAATGGCCCCTCTGCAAGATCAATGAAAATAAACTAGCGGCCTGTCTTTGTTTTCATTAAAATGCATCATGTCATACACTCTATTTTAAGGAGATAGCACCATGAGCAAGGAACAAAAACCACAGAAAAACAAAAAGAAACCAGCAGCAAAATCTTTAATGGAAAAACGTAAAGAAAAGCAAGAAAAGAAAAAGAACAAGTAGTTTAAGCGTTGGGTTAAGCGCAGGATGCGCTTAGCCCACCTTGTTTTTACTCCTCCAATACCTCCACCTGCTTCTCTAAATCTACGACTTGTTCTTTCCAGTATGACAAGGTGTTGAACCAAGGAAAGCTCCTTGGAAAAGCAGGGTCTTCCCAGCGTTTTGCAAGCCAGGCGGAATAATGGAGCATACGCAAACTACGCAGTGCTTCTATCAAGTGTAATTCCGCGTAATTGAAATCATGAAATGCTAAATAACCTTTCAAAATCCTATCTAACTGCGCGCTCACCTCGTGTTTAGTGCCACCAGATAACAGCATCCAAATATCTTGAACAGCAGGCCCCATTAAACAATCATCCAAATCAACTATCTGTGGCCCTGCGTTATTCCACAACACATTTCCCGCGTGACAATCGCCATGCAAGCGAATATTACGTATGGGCCCTGCTTGCTCAAATGCTTGTTCAATTTTTTCCAATAAGGTTTCTACAAAGTAGCAATACATTGTTTTGACTTCGGCGGGTATAAAATTATTTTCTAACAAAAACTGATAAGGACCCCGTCCATACGTTTGCACATCTAAACGCAGACGGTGTTGAAATGGTTTATAGGCACCGGTTGCATGCAAGCGTCCAATAAAACGCCCCATCCATTCCAAGTGTTCCATATTATCGAGCTCAATCGTACGTCCGCCCTGGCGCACAAAGAGTGCAAACCGATAACCCTGATAAGTATGGAGCGTTTGCTCCGCAATCAAGATGGGTGCGATAACAGGAATTTCATTCGCCGCTAATTCCAAAGCAAATTGGTGTTCTTCAAGAATAGCTTCATTGGTCCAACGATGGGGGCGATAAAATTTAGCGATCAACGGTGGCGCATCATCGATGCCAATCTGATAAACACGATTCTCGTAGCTATTTAATGCCAATAAACTTCCAGTGCACGGAAAGCCAACGCTTTCAACAGCGGTTAAAATCAAGCTGGGATCTAAATCGGCGTAAGGTATAAGATGATTAGTCAAGACGGCTTCTACATATTTCGTTGCTCTAATAACAAAGGCCCATCAATGAAACAAAGAATGGGCCTCTGATTATTGCTTATTTGGTATGAAAACACACCTAAACAAGTTGTACAGACTGAAAGGCTGATTAATTAGCCAATAACAGTAACGTCTTCGGCTTGTGGGCCTTTTTGACCTTGTGTTACTGTAAATTCTACTATCTGTCCTTCTGATAAAGAACGATATCCTTCGCTTTTAATAGCGCGGAAGTGTACAAACACATCATCGCCATGTTCGCGTTGAATAAAACCAAAACCTTTATCATTGTTGAACCACTTAACGGTTCCTTTTTCACGTACTGCTACTGCCATAATTAATAACCTTTCGTTAAATAAATAAAAAACATTTCATGTAAATTACCACCCCAATTAAACTTCAACGGACGTAGTAACCGGTATAATGTATCAGAAATTATCCACTTTGTCTGTTTTTTAATGAAATATTTAAACAAAGAAGGAGTGGGGGTTGGTATAAAAGAAAAAGGGCAGTTTTGGAGCTGCCCTTAACAGAAACCTGTAAAACATCCTTGCTAACGTCTGCATCCATGCAATAACACAAAACGAGGAGTGGTTGCAGAATCCTTTCTCTAACCGCTAGTCATCCTTGACTATGAAGGAAGTCTATCGCAGCAAAGCGTGATACCACAACAGGGGGTAAACATCGCCATGGAGCCTTCCTAATCGAAAATAAATATCCAATAAAAGTAATATATTCTATTAATTCAAATAGATAAAAAAAATTGTGTGGCAATTATCTTAGCAGACTGGTCTAATTTCTTACGCTTTTTGGCCTCACATATAGCAAATGTCTCACAAGAATATGAGACTTTGTCCACGATTTTGACCCCTGTTTTATGTTTATTTACCTAAAAATCCTAATAAAGTGATTCGAATGCCCGTTTTAACCCCCTGATTTTATTGTTTATTTTTTTACCAAAATTATATTTTTGTTAATAAAAGTCTAGTTAATGGGGTCTTAAGATGATGCTGGTAAAATTTTAGTCACTTAAGGGTTTTTCACACATCGCGGGGGATGGTATGAAAAAGCTGATCATTTGGGTGTTGATGGTGATGATGAATGCACAATGTGCTTATGCAGCCGATGTAGCAAACATCAAAATTAAAATTTCCGGCTCAGGTTCCAACCACGATAACACCTACTTTTTGTGCATGCCTGAAATGGGTTGTCTTAGCATTCTTGCCGCTAAAAAAGGCAAGGTTTTTTCGATGATTAATGCCTTTGAAATGAATACGCTCTTTATTACCAATGCCCGCACCTTGCGCGTTTATAATCAAGGGTTACCCGCCTCTTGTAATGTCTCTGTCCCTAAAAACAAAACCATTACTATTTACGGTCATTTACAGACTAAGGGCGACGATAAAGTCGTTATTAAAAATTTTCATTGTGTAATTACATAATTATACTAGCATTTATACGCTCGTCAGCCTTAGCGCGCCATGGCATAATAGAAGGATATAAAGAAAATAACGAAGGGGAGTGCCATGAGACAACTTCATGCTTCCACTTATATTGCAAAACCGGTAGATGCAGATGGAAATGCACCGTATACCCCTCTGGAGAACGCTGTTTGGCATGAGTTAATCAAAAGACAGCGGCCCATCGTGGAAAACCGCGCTTGTGCTGAGTATTTACGTGGACTCGAGTTACTACAACTTCCTACTGATAGAATTCCGCAATGCCCTGAGGTTTCATTCAAATTGAAGAAAGAAACAGGCTGGGTGTTAGAACCCGTTCCTGCCTTAATTCCATTTGAACAATTTTTTAGCCTACTTGCTAACCGTCGCTTTCCGGCCGCTACCTTTATACGCAGGCGCGAAGAAATGGATTATCTAAAAGAACCCGATATTTTTCACGAAGTTTTCGGGCACTGCCCCATGCTGACCAACGATGCTTGTGCTGAGTTTACACAACGCTATGGGGAACTTGCGATGCATGCATCATCCGAGGATCAAGTAATGTTAGCGCGATTATATTGGTTTACGATTGAATTTGGCTTAATTAAGACGCCAGAAGGCATTCGTGCCTATGGCGGCGGCATTCTTTCTTCACTTGGTGAAACTAAATACTGCGTCGAAAGCGACATCCCCTCACGAAAACCATTTGATGTAATAGATATTTTGCGTACGCCCTACCGTATTGATATCATGCAGCCTGTTTATTTTGTGATTGATGATTTTGATGTGCTATTTGAATTGACCAAGATGGATTTAATCGGTTTAATTCAAAAAGCGAGACGGATGGGCATGCATGAACCCGCTTATTAGGTATTAGGAAAATAACATGACTGAATTACATGAAATTCGCTGCGTTGGTTGTGAAGGCGGCATTCCCGCTTTAACCCAGGATGAAATCAACCAATTCATGCCTAAAATTAAGCAATGGCAAGTATCAACCGATGGAAAATGTATTTCCCGTCGTTTTAGTTTTAAAAATTTTTATCACACCATGGCGTTTGTTAACGCTATTGCATGGATTGCAAACCTTGAAAATCATCACCCGGATATGGAAGTCGGTTATAACTATTGCGTTGTTAAATTTACTACTCACGCAGTAAACGGGCTGACACAAAATGATTTTATTTGCGCGGCAAAAATTGATTTATTACAACCCATCGAATAGGAACTTCCCATGATTACGCTTCACACCAATTTTGGCGACATTCGCATTGCATTAGACACTGAAAACACACCCATCACCGCTACTAATTTTTTAGATTACGCAAAGAGTGGGTTTTATAACGGCACGATTTTTCACCGTGTCATGGATGGATTCATGATTCAAGGCGGTGGCTTTGACGGCAGCATGCAACAAAAAACCTCACGGCCCACCATCACGAATGAAGGTAAAACTGGCAAAACCAATAAGCGCGGCAGTATTGCGATGGCACGTACTTCTGATCCGCATTCTGCTTCTGCGCAATTTTTTATTAATGTAGTGGATAATGATTTTCTTAATTATAAGAGTGAAACGACGAATGGTTGGGGTTATTGCGTGTTTGCTAATGTCGTAGAAGGAATGGACATTGTCGACAAAATTAAAGCGGTGCCCACCACTACGCGCATGGGGCACCAGAATGTGCCAGTGGATAATGTGGTGATTGAAAAGGTGACGGTGGAAGAGTAATTGTAATGGACAAGAAAGCGCTGAACTTACCTATTCTTATTTCCCTCGTCATTGGAAATATTATTGGGACGGGTATATATATTTTGCCAGCTTCTCTGGCAGCCTATGGCACCATTTCATTGGTAGCGTGGGTCTATACTTCTCTTGGCGCATTATTTGTCGCACTCACCTTTGCGCATCTAAGCAAACGTTACCCCAAAACCGGCGGCCCTTATGTTTATTGTAAAAAAGCATTTGGCAGACTCACTGGCTTTATTATTGCTTATACTTACTGGATCAGTAATTTGGTTTCAATTTCTGCATTGTCGGTTGCGAGTGTTGGTTATTTGGGATTTATTTTACCCATGCTCAATTCAAACTCAACGCAGTATAGTCATGTGTACACGCTCGCCGTTGAAATTGGTTTTGTGTGGTTATTCACAATCATTAATTTAATTGGCATCCATACCGCAGGTGTTGTGCAGTTATTTCTGACTATCATCAAAATTTTACCGCTGCTTTTAATTACATTAATAGGCTTAGGCAGTGTGCATCTTAGTAATTTAACGCACTTTACCGTCAGTAATGAATCTCATTTTAGCGCGGTCAGTAGTGCTGCTGCACTAACATTCTGGGCATTTGTAGGCTTAGAAGCCGCAACGGTTCCGGCTGAAAACACGTCTGGTTATAAAGATATTTATAAAGCCACTATTTTTGGAACGCTGATCGCAGCGGGTGTTTATATTGTTAGTACCTTCGTGCTCATGGGTATGATACCGATCGAGCAATTAATGCATTCGCAATTTCCGTTTGCGGAAGCCGCCACCCAATTATTTGGTGTGAATGCAGGCGCCATTTTAGCATTATGCGCGGTCATTTCTGGACTCGGCGCACTCAATGTGTGTGTATTAATTCAAGGACAAATTGTGTTTGCCGCCGCGCGCGATAATTTATTCCCGCATCGTTTTGCGAAATTGTCTAAACATGATGCGCCTATTGCTGCCCAGTTATTATCAAGTTCGATCATCACTTTTTATTTAATACTTACCATCGAGCCAATTTTGTTGAATCAATTTAACAAAATTGCATTGTTAGCGACCTTATTAACACTAGTCACTTATTTAGCTTCGATGCTCGCTGAAGTTAAATTCTCAATTAAAGGCGAAGGCGCCGCTTCTAAAGGATTACTCAGTAAAACAGCCTTGGTTGCATGTGTCGCATCTGCCTATTCCATTTGGATGATTTCAAGTTTCGAGAAAACACTGCTTTTATCCACGTTAATGCTTTTTATGGCCGCCGTGCCAATTTACTACTTTTTCATCCGTAAACAAAATGACGCCACGGCATAAAGTGCTACACTTATATAGGTAGGTTAATAAAATACGTATAAAATAATAACCTATTGAATAATAATTATTATATATGCGGGTACTATATGGTTAAGCAATCTACACATACAGCTACCTCAGAGGCTTGGCTCGCCCATGTGGCTACGTTACGGCCCAAAAATGATAGTGACTTGCTTACCCATGCTATTCGTTTAATTGAAAACAATGACCCTACTCTATTAAAAAAAGGGCTAAAAATAGCTGATATTTTATTATCCATGGATCTAGACAGTAAAACCCTTGCCGCCGCGTTAATGTACCCTGCTTTTAAAGTCCATGTGATTCATCCTGATCCTATTGCGGAACATTTCGGCGAAGGCATACGCACATTATTGACTGACACGATACAAATGCAGTCCTTAGAAAAGCTGCGTCAAACTTCATTACGCGGACATCATCAAATTGAAAATTTGCGTAAATTGCTGCTCGCAATGGTCACTGATATCCGCGCTGTTTTAATCATATTAGCGGAGCGCTTAGTCGACTTACGTGCAGCAAAAGAGCTTGAAATAACCGCGAAAAAACAATTAGCGCAAGAGACAATGAGTATTTATGCACCCTTAGCGAACCGCATCGGTGTCTGGCAATTAAAGTGGGAAATTGAAGATTTATGTTTTAGATACTTGGAGCCTGAGACATATAAAGAAATCGCTTCATTGCTAACATCCAAACGCGATGAGCGAGAAATATATATAAATAAAGCCATTCAAACCTTAACAACAATATTGAATGAACACCATCTAAAAGATTTTAAAGTTTCTGGGCGCGTTAAACATATTTACAGTATTTATTCGAAAATGAAACGCAAAGGGTCAACGTTTGATGACATTCATGATATTACTGCCCTGCGGGTTTTAGTCCCAGAAGTAGCGGATTGCTACAATGTGCTTGGAATTTTGCAAAACGCATGGAAACAAATCCCTCAAGAATTTGATGATTATATTAGCCAACCAAAACCGAACGGCTATCGCTCTTTACATACCTTAGTAGTGGGGCCAGAAGACAAAGTAATGGAAGTACAAATTCGTACCCATGAAATGCACCAAGATTCGGAGTTAGGTGTGGCTTCACATTGGCGCTACAAAGAAGGCATTTTGGATGCTTCAAACTACGAAGCCAAAATTGCTTTATTGCGACAAATCATGGCGTGGCAAAATGAATTAGTGAATAAGTCGACAGAAGACGGTCAAATTAAAGATTTGTTTGCTGATCGGATTTATGTGTTCACACCCATGGGTGATATTATTGATCTGCCACAAGGTGCGACTTCCTTGGATTTTGCTTATCATATTCACAGTGAGATCGGACACCGTTGTCGCGGCGCGAAGGTGGATGGGAAAATGGTGCCACTCACTTATCAACTTAAAACCGGACAACGCGTAGAAGTGCTAACCAACAAACAGCATAGCCCAAGTCGAGACTGGTTAAACCCACATTATGGTTTTATCAAAACATCAAAAGCGCGTGCGCATTTGCAGCATTGGTTTAGGGCTAAAGATGATTTGGAGAAAACGCCTGTTGAAAAAGAACATGCGGACAAATCAACTATCAAACCAAAATTAAAAGATAAATTGCATTTACCTCATGCATCCGCCAGTGAATTACAAAATTTAAAGAAACTATCGGTATTAAATGTTAGTAACTTTTTGACAAAGGTCGCGCGCTGCTGCAAACCATTGCCGGGTGATGAAATTATCGGTTACATTACGCAAAAAAGTGGGTTGAGCATACACCGTGTTAATTGCAATAATTTAGCGCATTTGCAAGGGAATGAGAAAGATCGGTTTATTCAAATTGATTTGGGCGATAAAATTTCCGGCTCCTATCCCGTAGATTTAGAAGTACGGGCTTATCCACATCCCGGCACCATGCGTGATATTACCGGAGCACTCGCAGACATTCATGTGCATATAGCTGGATTTCAAACACAGCCTGGTGCAAATGAAAATGAAACATCTATTGTATTAACGATTGTGATTCCGCACGTGAGTGAATTAAAAAAAGCGATGAATGCGATTAAGCTTTTACCTAATATTCTTGGCGTTCATCGTGTCTGAGCTTATTTAATCGTTATTCTTGCCGCTTGCAAAAACTGATTAATTCGCAAATAACTGGTTAACATCACTAAGCCGGTAAAGAGATAAGCGAGTGTGGTAAATGAATCGGGAAGCCAGATCATTAAAACAAACAGAATAAAGGCTTCTGCCCGCTCAAATGCGCCGGGGCTATATTGAAATCCCTTTTGCACACGGTCAGGCGAAAAAACATCCATCACTAAAAAGGTGGTCAAGTAGATATAGCAACTACCGAGCATGGCTAAGGCCAACCAACCCCGTGAAGGATCCATGGCATAAAGACCCAAAATCACAGCCACTTCCACAATGCGGTCTGAGATAATATCTAGGACAATACCCTTGTCTGATATTTTATTGTTGATTCGTGCGACAGATCCATCGATCGTATCTAAGAATCCGGAGAACAATAAAAGGATGGTAGCTAAAACAGGGTAATTATAAAACAAAGCGGGTAACACCATTATGCCGGCAGCGCAAGCAAGATAAGTAATAAACGTTGGTGAGTAATTACTTAAATATTTAGCAACAGGATCTGCGAGGCACGCTTGGTAGATGGGGCGGAAATAGGCTTCTAGCATA
>JABDBV010000007.1 GCA_013288395.1 Gammaproteobacteria bacterium
ACAACGCCAACAAATCATTCACGCTACTCGCAGAAAACTGAGTTGCCATATTCTCTTCAAATTTTTTATACATCAACGGAATCCCTTCCTCTCTCCGTCTGCGATGGCCAACCGGGTATTCAACCACTACTTTTTCGGTGCTGGTGCCATCTTTAAAAAAGATTTGTATCGAATTCGCAATCGATCGTTTATCTGGATCTAAATAATCATGTGAATATTGCTTATCTTCTTCTACCACCATTTTTTCACGCAATTGATCAATACGCGCATTCTTCGCAAACGCATCTTCATAATGATCAGCCGTTAAATTACCTTCCAGTAAGCCAACAGCCACCATATATTGTAAACAGTGATCACGATCAGCAGGATTATGCAGCGGGCCAGATTTACTAATAATACGCACAGCCGATTCTTGAGTGGTTAACATAATTTTTTCAATGCGATCTAATTTATTTTTGATGAGAGGGTGTAATTTGATCGCGCACTCAACAGCCGTTTGTGCATGAAATTCCGCAGGAAATGAAATTTTAAATAAGACATTTTCCATGACATACGTTCCAAAGGTACGGTTGATCTTTAACGGTTGTCCTTTCATCACTGCATCATAAAATCCCCATTTTTTAGCGGTCAGCGCACTGGGGTAACCCATTTCACCCTGCATGGTCAGCCATGCTAAACGTGTAGCGCGACTAGTCGCATCCCCCGCAGCCCACGATTTACGAGAACCTGTGTTTGGTGCGTGACGATAAGTGCGTAAGGCGGCACCATCCAGCCATGCTTGCGAGAGTGCGTTAATAACGTGTTCTTTGGTGCCGCCCAGCAACAAGGTCGCAACAGCAGTGGATGCAATTTTCACTAACAATACATGATCAAAGCCTAATCGATTAAATCCATTTTCAAGGGCTAATACACCTTGAATTTCATGCGCTTTGATCATCGCAGACATTACATCGTTTATTAACAGAGGGGTTTTGCCTTCGGAAATATTTTTACGGCTAACAAAATCTGCCACTGATAAAATCGCGCCAAGGTTGTCAGAAGGGTGTCCCCATTCCGCAGCTAACCACGTGTCATTGAAATCAAGCCAGCGTACCATCGCGCCAATATTAAATGCCGCCAGAATAGGATCCAATAAAAAAGAGGTGCCTGGTATAGGCACACCATTCGGAACGGTGGTGCCAGGGACTATAGGCCCTAAAAGTCGCGTACAAGCAGGATATTGCAATGCCAATATCGCACAACCAATCGCATCCATGAGACATAAACGTGCGGTGGTAAAAGCAAGTTCGCTGGTGATGGTGTAGTGAGAAACATAATCTGCAATAGAAACTAATTCAGCGTCTGGATGCGGACGCACATTTTCATCAACAGAATGTAATGCCATTGTTTAACCTCGGTCTTCAATCGGCACGAATGCGCGAGGTGCAGGACCCGTGTAGTCTGCATCCGGTCTGATTAAACGATTATTAGCGCGTTGCTCAAAGATATGCGCACTCCAACCACTCAGCCGTGCTATGACAAAAAGAGGCGTAAATAAAGAAGTGGGAATACCGCAAAAATGATAAGTGGTGGCACTATAAAAATCTAAATTAGGAAATAATTTCTTTTCATCCCGCATGACTTTTTCTATACGCTCTGAAACGGCAAACAAATAACCGTCCCGCGCTTCTTTTGATAATTTTTCAGACCAGGCTTTGATAATATCAGAGCGGGGGTCTGAAATTTTATATACACGATGGCCAAACCCCATAATTTTACTTTTTTTGGCTAGTAGTTCCTTAATGCTTGCTTCTGCCTGATCCGGCGTTTTAAATTGTGAAATCAGCCGCATGGCTTCTTCATTAGCGCCACCATGTAATGCACCGCGTAAAGCGCCAATGGCTGAGACGATAGCAGAATAAAAATCGGATTCTGTAGAAGCGGTGACGCGCGCTGCAAAAGTGGAGGCATTAAACTCGTGTTCAGCATAAAGAATTAATGATACATCGATTGCTCGTCTATGTTCGTCATCTGGTTTTTTCCCGTGTAGTAAATGCAGGAAATAGCCAGCAACTGTATGGTCTTCACAATTCCAAGCTTCGATACGAACATTATTGCGATGAAATTGATACCAATAAAGCAGCATGGTGGGTGTGCAAGCAATTAAACGGTCAGCAATTTGATGTCCATTGTATTGCAGAGATTCAGATTCGAGCGTCCCTAGCATTGAAACACTGGTACGCAATACTTCCATGGGATGTGCAGAACCAGGAATAGCTTCAAGTAGCTGTTTAAGCTCGTTTGGTAATCGACGCAGCTTAACTAATTTATCACGATACGCATTTAATTGTGGAAGAGTGGGCAGCTCGCCGTAAATCAGTAAATACGCGACTTCTTCAAAAGTAGAGTATTTTGCTAAATCGTGAATATCATAACCGCGATAGGTTAGTCCAACCCCTTCTTTGCCTACAGTAGAAATGGTCGTATCACCCACAACCATACCTTCTAGTCCTCCGATTTTTGCAGTCATTCCGTTTTTCCTTTGGCAAAAAGTTCATCTAATTTTTGTTCGTATTCGTGATAATGCAATACATCGTATAATTGTTCACGTGTCTGCATCGCAGATATCAAGGATTGCTGTGTTCCTTGTTGCCGGATTGTTTTATATACATTAATAGCCGCTGCACTCATGGCTCTGAACGCACTCAGTGGATATAGAATTAATTTTATACCAGCATGTTGCAATTCTTGTTTAGTGAAAAGTGGTGTGACACCAAATTCCGTGATATTCGCCAGTACCGGCACACCACAAGCGTTAGTCACTGCTTGATAGTCGGCAAGCTTCGTTGCGCCCTCAAAAAAAATCATTTGCGCGCCTGCTTCCACGTAGTCTCGTATACGTTCTATGGTTTTTTCTAAGCCTTCAATGGCGAGACCATCGGTACGTGCCATGACGGTAAAGTAGGTGGTGTGATTCGCATCAATTGCCGCTTTAATGCGATCGCACATTTCGCTGGTTGAGACTATTTCTTTTTTGGGTCGATGGCCGCAACGTTTAGCTTGGACTTGGTCTTCAATGTGCGCGCCAGAAGCCCCCGCCTTGATAAGGCTTTTAATGGTGCGTTCAATACCAAACGCATTACCCCACCCTGTGTCTATGTCGACTAATAACGGTAAGTTGCATGCGGCTGTGATTCGATGCACGTCTTCAACTACATCCGTTAGATTCGTCATACCTAAATCGGGCAACCCGAAGGAGGCATTGGCAACACCGGCACCGGATAAGTAAATCGCGCGAAAACCTGCTTCTTTGGCAAGCATGGCGGAATAAGCATTAATGGTGCCTACGATTTGTAGGGGAGATTCTTGAGATAACGCTTCTTGCAGGTTGGGAAAGTCCATTTAGTGACGCTCCGTTCACATACGCCATAAAAGCATAGCTTTATATTACTCCCCGAACTGGACTCGAACCAGTGACCTAATGATTAACAGTCATTTGCTCTACCAACTGAGCTATCGGGGAATCTCGCGTTAAGTGAGAAGAATACTAATATCCGTCAATGCAATCGTCAATATAATTAAGTAATTATTCTTAATTTCCCTGCCACCTTCTTAATCCTCTTCATCCCTTCCACCAAATTATTCATACTAGTCGTATAGCAAATCCGAATATGCCCCGGCGCACCAAACGCAGAACCAGGCACAATGGCAATATCCGCTTCGTTCAAAAGAAACTCAGCCATTTCCATATCATTTGTCACACCGAGGACTTTATTATAGAGACCTTCAATAGAGGGGAACGTGTAAAAAGTGCCATCCGAAGGAACGCAGCGGATGCCAGGAATCGTTTGCAATTCGCCAACAACAAAATCATGCCGTTCTTTGTAAGCATCTCTCATCATTTTTACGCACTGTTGGTCTCCTTGCAGCGCAGCTAAAGCAGCATATTGTGCATTAGCCGTGGGATTGGAGGTGCATTGCGATTGCACTTTTTTCATGGCGGCAATGATTTTTGCAGGGCCCGCCGCGTAACCAATGCGCCAACCTGTCATCGCATAAGATTTAGACACGCCATTAATAATAACAGCGCGATCATAAAGCTCAGGGCAAGCATTCAAAATATTTGAAAAAGAGGGTTGGCTCCATAAATTGTGTTCATAGATATCATCACTGGCGATAATAATGCGAGGATGACGTTTAAGAACTTCACCTAATGCTTTTAATTCATCCAGCGTATAGGCAATGCCCGTTGGGTTAGAGGGGCTATTTAACATCACAATACGTGTGTGCTTGGTAATAGCGGCTTCTAATTGTGCGGATTGCAGTTTGAAGCGATCAGCAAAATCCGTATTCACAATCACGGGCGTTCCGTCCGCGAGTAAGGTCATATCTGGATAAGACACCCAATATGGCGCAGGAATGATCACTTCATCATGGGGATTAACCACCGCTGCAAATAAATTATAAATGCTATGTTTCGCGCCGCAGGAAACGAGCACTTGGTTGAGTTTATAGTTTAATTGATTTTCACGCGCAAACTTATCAACAATCGCTTGTTTTAAAGCTTTGATACCATCAACAGGCGTGTATTTAGTGCGGCCATCTCTGATTGCTTTTATCGCAGCCTCTTTGATGTGGTCAGGCGTATCAAAATCAGGCTCGCCCACGCTCAGGTTAATAATAGGCTTGCCAGATTCGAGTAACTCATCCGCTCGGGCTGAAATGGCAAGGGTAGGGGAGGGTTTAATTCGCTCTACGCGTGCGGACAAGACATCTGCCAAATCATTTGTCATCGGGGGTCGCTCCTCTTTGCTCGTTAGAATATGAACAGGGGGCGGATTATAAAGATTTGTTTTGAGAATTTAAACCAAAATTAGCGAATCCGCTGAAGCTTGCAGTATACTTCCCGCATGAAAACGCCATTATTCGAATTACACGCAGATTTTAAGCCGGCTGGAGACCAACCACAAGCGATTGCAAAGCTTGTTGATGGCATTCAACAAGGTCTCGCCAATCAAACGCTATTGGGTGTGACTGGTTCTGGAAAAACCTACACCATCGCCAATGTTATTCAGGCCATTGAGCGCCCTACACTTATTTTGGCGCCGAACAAAACCCTGGCAGCCCAGCTTTATGGCGAAATGAAAGAGTTTTTTCCTCATAGCGCCGTGGAATATTTTGTTTCGTACTACGACTACTACCAACCAGAAGCCTACGTACCCTCATCGGACACCTACATTGCCAAAGATGCGGCTATTAATGAACACATCGAACAAATGCGTCTTTCTGCGACTAAAGCTTTATTAGAGAGAAAAGATGCAGTCATCGTTGCCACCGTTTCTGCGATTTATGGCTTGGGTGATCCCCGCATGTATTTAAGCATGGTGATCCACCTAGACCGCGGCGATAAAATAGACCAGCGTTTTATTTTGCGACGACTTGCAGAATTGCAATACACACGCAATGATGTTGATTTGCATCGCGCAACGTATCGAGTGCGAGGCGATGTCATTGATGTTTATCCTGCAGAATCTGACAGTGAAGCGGTACGTATCGAATTGTTAGGTGATGAAATAGAAAATTTATCTTACTTTGATCCGCTCACCGGTGAAATATTACGCCGCGTACCACGCCTAACCATTTACCCTAAATCACATTATGTGACCGCACGCGATACCGTCGTCAAAGCACTTGATCAAATCAAAGTGGATTTGCGTATTCGTCTTGAAGAATTATATAAACTAAATAAATTGGTAGAAGCGCAGCGCTTAGAACAGCGCACCACCTATGATTTAGAATTAATGAAAGAATTAGGCTATTGCCAGGGCATTGAAAATTATTCCCGTTATTTATCGGGTCGCGCGCCAGGCGAGCCACCGCCCACCTTATTTGATTATCTCCCAAAAGATGCATTACTCATTATTGATGAGTCGCATGTGACCGTCCCACAATTGAATGGTATGTATCGTGGTGATCGCTCCCGTAAAGAAACGTTAGTAGAATATGGCTTTCGCTTGCCTTCAGCGCTTGATAATAGACCCATGCGTTTTGATGAATTTAGCGCTCGCGCTCCGCAAACCATCTATGTGTCAGCCACGCCCAGCGCTTACGAACTAGGAAAATCAGATGTAATCGCCGAGCAAGTAGTGCGACCGACCGGATTATTAGATCCCGAAGTGGAAGTACGCCCAGCTGGCACACAAGTCGACGATCTTTTATCAGAAATTCACAAACGCACCCAAATAGGCGAGCGTGTATTAGTCACGACGCTAACAAAGCGTATGTCTGAAGATTTGACAGAATATTTAGAGGAACACAATGTACGTGTACGTTATCTACACTCCGACATTGGCACCGTAGAGCGAGTAGAAATCATTCGTGGTTTAAGATTAGGAACCTTTGATGTGCTAGTCGGTATCAACTTATTGCGTGAAGGTCTGGATTTGCCAGAAGTATCACTGGTTGCCATTTTAGACGCCGACAAAGAAGGATTTTTACGTTCAGAAACGTCTTTAATTCAAACCATAGGCCGTGTTGCCCGTCATTTTAATGGCAAAGCCATTCTCTATGCCGATCGCATCACAGGCTCAATGCAACGAGCGATACAAGAAACAGAACGCCGCCGCGCCAAGCAACAAATACATAATGAAACGCACGGCATTACACCGCGCAGCATTATCAAAGCCATTCACGACGTAATGGAAGGCGCCTACTCTGAAAACACCGTACGTGGCCGCATGTTCCCCAAAACGAAAGTGTCAGAAGACACCATCGATTATGCTGCCCTTTCGCCAGACGCGCTGACTGCACAAATCACCAAACTAGAAACGCAAATGTACGAACACGCTCACAACCTAGAATTCGAACAAGCCGCCCACCTGCGCGACCTGATACACCAAGTGAAACAAAATTTAATTTCGTAGTATCGTTATTGCGTGGTTATTGCGTGGTTATTGCGAGGTTATTGCGAGGTTATTGCGTGGTTATTGTATGGTTATTGTATGGTTATTGTATGGTTATTGCCGTCATTGCGAGGAGCGCTTTTTGCGACGAAGCAACCCAGAAACCGGTGCTGGGTTGCTTCGTCGCCCTACGGGCTCCTCGCAATGACGGCAATAACGACGCAATGACGGCAATAACGACGCAATGACGGCAATAACGACGCAATGACGGCAATAACGACGCAATGACGGCACAATAACGACGCAATACCAGAAAGAACCCCTTGTATTCCCCAACCCACATAGTTTATATTCTCTCTCGTCCAACTCATATCAAACGGAGCATTGTTGAATGGATTCCAGCTACGATATTGTCACCACCACAGTTATCGGCAAGACTCCCCCAAAGAATAATGCAGCTGCGCTATCATCCGTTGCCAGGTTACGAGATGCATACCGACATCCCACTACGCGCCATCTAGTCGATACAAGCACAGGCGAGCTGTCAGATGTATTGATTATGCTGGCCCTAAACCGCTTTTCCATGCGCACTGGTTCCTTTGCACGCAGTGGCAGTAATTTATTTGCTTTTCAAGCCGAAAAAGTCATTTTAAAGAAAACCACATCCGTCATTGAGTTAGTCCGCACTGCTGTGCGACGAATATGCATAGAACAAACCGTTTATATTCTTATAGAACACTTGATTCATCAGCGCGTAAAAGGCGTGAATGTCATTATTTTTGGCGGCGGCCTCGATGCGTTTGCCTTGCGTTTGCAAAAACAACTTAGTTTTCACTCCGACATGTTGAGAATTTACGATGTAGATTTCCCCGGTGAACTGCACGAGACCAAGCAATTCGCTTTAAATAGATTGAGCATGATGGGAGCGCACCCGCTCTGTCATTATGCAAAAGGCGCGCCGAATGTCTATTCCATTCAGTGCAATCCCGCAGATGAAGAATGGTATACACAGCTATCTTCATCCAGAAAAGGCTTTGATAAATCGCTACCCTCAATTGTGATTGGTGATGGTTTTGGAAATTTATCGCAAAAAGAAATGACCACCTTATTAACCTCATTAAAATCAGAAGTCATGACCGATGACAGCAAATTGATGTTGAGCTTCAGCGAAGCAGGGCAGATATCTATACCATCGCTCCCCCACATACACGGCGAAACAAGCGACGCTTATGAATTTGCAATCAATCCAACGGATGTGCCCGTATTTATGCGTAAATTAGGTTTCCAAATGGAAGGCAAAATGCTGAGTGATGATTTACAGCAGCAAGCATTGCAGGATATAAAATTAGATGAGACAGAGCAAACAGAGGCGGCTAATCAGCCACCACCTGAGAATTTCTTTTTAATGGGCGTGCCACAATGGACGAATGTATGCAAATTAGATGAATTAGACATACGCACCGTGCCAGATTTAAAAATAGACGCACCAAGAATGCCGGATCCATCATTAACATCAGCACCTTGATTTCATTAAAGAGATTTAACGTCGTCGTTAAATTCACATCTGAAGTCTACGTCCAACAGGCTCTAGATCGATCCCTTCAACCCCCTCAGGTGTAATTGGTTGCATCAGTAAAAAATCGTCTTGCTTGTAAGGTATGCAACATATCTCCTCGTGGACAAATTCGGACAGCGGTATTATACCTACGTCGTTACCGTCCATTATCCTAAAGCTTTCATTTAACCTTTTTTCAAAAGCACTGAAAGCAGCTTCACCGACAGTAGCCCTGACTTCGATCATTTTATCTTTCATAATAGCCACAATGTGACCAAACGCACTCCCATCACCAAGTTTTAATCGCCTAAAAGTCCACTTTATATAACATCTGTATAGGTCTGGGCCCTGCGTTTTTTTCCATAGAAAATCGGCAACATTTTTTGCCTCTGTCTGCAGGCGCCTCGACATTAATAACACATCTTCCAACACTAATATTTTACGGAAATATTTATCAGCTATTTCTTCATTTTTCTCAAGCTTGATATTTTTATCTTCGTGCCCAACCAAATACAAATAACCAAGTTCTAATAAACATTGACTATTTCCTATCTTCGCTCCTCGCTGATAAAATTGTATTACTCGCTTAAAGTCAGGTGCTATACCATGCAGGCCGGAAGAATATAGGGAGGCTAATTGCAACAAACACTGGCCAGCATATGCAATGCTATCCGTATCAGCTCTGCTATAATTAGCTCCGAACTCAAAAAACTTAATGGCTACATTAACGTCTATAGCTGCGTTTAATCGCTTATCAAGGATAAGAGTTTCACCATTGAGGTAGAGGTTCCCTAATTCAAAACAAATTTTTCCATCCCCATTTTTCGCTAGTGTTTTTAGCCATTTAAGACTTTCTGTTTGATCGATAAATTTTTCTTTCAACTCTTTTGGTAGCTGGTCATGTCCATGCATATAAAAATGACTTAATTGTAACGCAGCCTGAGAGCTACCAAGACTGGCTGCTCTTTTATTAATGGAAATCATTTCTTCAATTCTTTTAACGATTTCTTCAACAGCCAATGAGTTTTTATATTGTAGTAATTTATGCAGTAACATTTCTGCAAGTAAGAAAAGACATTTAGAGTCTTGCGCATTGCTTAATAGATTAATTGCTCCTTCATTGTTTTTGACAATCTCTAATACGGACACTCCCTGCCATTGTAAAAGGGCATAAATGGCGGTGGCTTCATTATTTCCACAGCGATGCGCTTCCAATAGCCGATTCTTTCCTTTCTCGATACCTACAATCATTTCCTCATTTATAGTTATTTTTAGTGCTTTATTTAAATGAGTGCATTCAAAGGTTGGAGCAGAGAAAAATGCGGAGCGTTGCAAAAAGTGTTCAATAAAAGCACCATCTAACCGGATACACGCTAGCAGCATCATTGCTGGTGAATATTTCCCATTCGCTGATTCCTCTAACAATCTTATTCCTTCATTAATATCTTTTTCCACACCCAAACCACCCAACAGCATGATTGCGCGTATGTAATTGACTGAAGGCTGATCCTTTAGCGGAATCTCACCAAGTTGCTGAAGCAATAAATGAACCTGAGAAAAACAATGTGCCGCCAGCTTTTTTATCTGTCTATTGTTTATGTCAGTAAGGTGCGCTAAACCTTTTTTAAAAAAATGACGCATTATCCACATCGTTCTACAATCATTGCCATGATCGCTTTCACCAAATTCATTTAGAATACGCTGTCTCCATCCGACATTACTCAGATTAATTTGATGAAACAAACGACAAGTCTCATCAGCATCAAGTAATTCATTTGGCTCTAAGCGAGAAAAAATATGAGCCTCGATGACATCTTGTGGAAGCGTAAAAAAAGAATGCATAAACAACACCTCGTTTAGGATAGATTATTTGTAATTTTGCTCATTATATATACACGCGTCGTTTCATGCAAGCACCTTGCTTCTTTCCCCCCAACCAGGTATCTTGACTCCCCGAATTTATGAGTAAATAGAGGCACGTAGCTCAGTGGTAGAGCACCACCTTGACATGGTGGTGGTCGGTGGTTCGATCCCACTCGTGCCTACCAATTTATCAAGTAGTGTTAGCAAAGTAGTGGAATTATGCCGGTGATTACCCTTCCAGACGGAAGCCAAAAACAATTTGATAAAGCAGTCACGATTGCAGAAATCGCGGCCAGTATAGGCGCAGGTCTTGCTAAAGCCGCTATTGCCGGAAAAATTGATGAGCAGTTAGTCGATACCTTTACCATCGTCGATAAAGATGCCGCTATACGCATCATCACCGATCGCGATCCAGAAGGCATCGAAGTCATTCGTCACTCCACCGCGCATTTATTAGCGCACGCTGTTAAAAGCCTTTTCCCTGAAGCGCAAGTCACGATTGGCCCGGTCATTGAAAATGGGTTTTATTACGATTTTGCTTTTTCTAAACCATTTTCCACCGATGATTTAGCCAACATCGAAGCAAAGATGCACGAGTTAACCGAGCAAAACTTCAGCGTCTCACGACGCGCCGTCAGCAGAGACGAAGCAATCCAGTTTTTCAAAAATCAAGGTGAAGAATACAAAGTCAAAATTATTCAAGATATACCCGCTGACGAAATCCTCACCATTTACCAACAAGGTGATTTTGCCGATTTATGTCGCGGCCCGCATGTACCCAGCACTGGCATGCTAAAAGCATTTAAGCTCACCAAAGTATCAGGCGCTTATTGGCGCGGCGATTCCAACAATGAAATGTTGCAACGCATTTATGGTACCGCATGGAAAGATAAAAAAACCTTAGATGATTATCTCAAAAATTTAGAAGAAGCAGAAAAACGTGATCATCGTAAATTAGCAAAAACGATGGACTTATTTCACTTCCAAGAAGAAGCGCCCGGCATGGTGTTTTGGCACGATAATGGTTGGACCATCTATCAGCAAATTAAAAAATATATCGGCGACCGCATTTCTGCTGTGGGTTATCAAGAAGTGGCGACACCGCAAATTGTCGATTTAGATTTATGGCGTAAATCAGGCCACTGGGACATGTTTAGCCAAGAAATGTTTACTGTGGAAGCAGATGACCGTCACTATGCCTTGAAGCCCATGAATTGTCCTTGTCACATACAGATTTTTAAACAAGGCTTACGCAGTTACAGAGACTTACCTATCCGTTTAGCTGAATTTGGTTATTTGCACCGTAATGAATTATCAGGTGCCATGCATGGTCTCATGCGTGTACGCCAATTAGTGCAGGATGACGCCCATATTTTCTGTACCGAAGCACAACTACAAGAAGAAGCATCTGCTTTTATCCGTTTGTTAATCGATGTTTACAAAGACTTTGGCTTTAACGACGTGGCTGTCCGTTTAGCCACGCGCCCTGAAAAACGCATTGGCAACGATGCACTCTGGGATCAGGCTGAAAAAGCCTTAGCCGACTCCTTGCGTAGTGAAGGCTTAGATTTTGAAATCAAGCCAGGCGAGGGCGCTTTTTATGGACCTAAAATAGAATTTCACTTAAAAGACTGCATAGGCCGCACATGGCAATGTGGTACCCTGCAACTAGATTATGCCCAACCCAGCCGTTTAGACGCTTATTATATTGCTGAAGATGGCAGTAAAAAGGTGCCAGTGATGTTGCACCGTGCTATCCTTGGCTCGCTTGAACGTTTTTTAGGCATTTTATTAGAGCATTATGCTGGCAAGTTGCCCGTGTGGCTGGCACCTGTTCAAGCTGTTGTCATGAATATTACTGACAAACAGGCTCCTTTCGTCGAAGAAATGACGCAAGAACTAAAAAAACAGGGCTTGAGAGCAAAATCGGACTTGAGAAATGAGAAGATCGGCTTTAAAATCCGCGAGCATACTATCGAACACGTACCTTACCTATTAGTGGTAGGGGATAGAGAAGTAGAATCGCGCACCCTCTCAGTGAGAACACAAGAAGGTGCAGATTTAGGCGTAATGTCCATAACCAAATGTATAGATTTTATTCATACAGAAGTGGCAAAACGCGGCCGGACCAATTAGGAGGATGTTAGGATTAGCACAGAAAAAAAACCTCGTGTAAATGACGAGATCAGGTCAAATGAGGTTCGCTTAATTGATGCAGAAGGCGAGCAGCTTGGTGTTGTATCCATCTTTGAAGCTAAAAAAATCAGCGAAGAAGCGGGATTAGATTTAGTTGAAGTGTCACCGGAGGCTAAACCGCCTGTTTGCCGCGTGATGGATTATGGAAAATATAAATTCCAACTAAGCAAACGTAAAGCCGCTGCCAAAAAGAAGCAAAAGCAAATCCAGATCAAGGAAATCAAGCTTCGTCCAGCAACGGAAGAAGCGGATTACCAAGTAAAGTTGCGTAATATCATTAAGTTTTTAGAAAACGGTGATAAGGCAAAAGTAACCGTCAAGTTCCGTGGACGTGAAATGGCGCATCCGGAACTGGGCATGCAATCATTGCAACGGTTAATTGTCGATTTGGCAGATTATGGCATGCTTGAACAGCACCCAAAATATGAGGGTCGCCAGATTGTGATGGTATTAGGGCCAAAGAAAAAATAAAGACCGTCATTGCGAGTGCCCGAAGGGCGATGAAGCAACCCAGTCAATGAATTTAATTTAACTGTAACAAATGAGATATTTCGGAGTAGGAAATGCCAAGAGCATACAGAGGTGCAAAAATTACAAAGTTAAAATCTAACCGTGGTGCGGCCAAACGCTTCAGAGCAACTGCGAACGGTGGTTTTAAATGTAAAAGTATCAACCGCAACCACATTTTGACGAAGAAAACCACTAAGCGTAAACGTCATTTGCGTGCGGGTCTCAGAGTTCGTGATGAAGACTTGGGTAGAATAGAGCAAATGCTACCCTTTGCTTAAATCACCAACAATCCCGCCAATCGCCCTCTATCAAGAAAATAGTTGTGGTGCTTGGCTACTTAACTACTAAAGAGGATAGTAAAAATGGCAAGAGTAAAACGTGGTGTTACCGCGAGAGCGAAACACAAAAAGGTTCTAGATAAAGCAAAAGGTTATTATGGTGCTCGCAGCCGCGTCTATCGCGTAGCGAAGCAAGCCGTCATCAAAGCCGCACAATATGCATACCGTGACCGTCGTCAACGTAAACGCGAATTTCGTGCTCTCTGGATTGTCCGCGTCAACGCGGCTGCCCGTTTACACGGCTTGAGCTACAGCGAATTCATGAATGGCTTGAAAAAAGCAGCGATCGAAGTTGATCGTAAAGTCTTAGCAGACATCGCCGTTCACGACAAAGCCGCCTTTACAGCGATTGTCGAAAAGGTAAAAGCAAGCTTAGCATCCGCCGCATAAAACCATATTCCCTCTTCTGCGATAGCGGGAGAGGGTTAGGCTAAGGATGAATCATGGAATCGTTAGAAGATATCCTGAGAAACGCAACAAAGGCGATCCAATCAGCGCCAGATCTGAAAACGCTAGATAACATACGCGTGCAGTATCTAGGTAAAAAAGGCCAACTCACTGATTATCTCAAAACGCTCGGGCAACTTTCGCCTGAAGAGCGTCCACTCGCGGGACAAAAAATCAATACGGTTAAAGAATCGCTGCAGGCATTAATTGAAGAACGAACCCATCAGTTCAAATACGCATTGATTGCAGAACAATTGGCGGCAGAAGCAATCGATGTCAGCTTGCCGGGCCGATCACAAGAAGTCGGTAGTATTCATCCCATCACAAAAACCTTTCAAAACTTACAACAAATTTTTACGCAAATGGGCTTTATCGTATTGGATGGCCCTGAAATTGAGGATGATTACCATAATTTTGCCGCACTCAATTTTCCAGAATTACATCCAGCGCGCGCCATGCAAGACACTTTTTATTTTGCTAACGGCATGTTGCTGCGCACACACATGTCTACGGTGCAAATACGCGCTATGATACAAATGCCGCCGCCATTGCGCATGGTGGCAATGGGTAGGGTATACAGAAATGAATTTGATATTACACATACACCCATGTTTCATCAGATGGAATGTTTAATGATTGATGAGCATGTTTCATTCGCTGATCTAAAAGGTTTATTACAAGAATTTTTATATGCCTTTTTTTCTAAAGATATCGCTATACGCTTTCGCCCTTCTTATTTTCCTTTTACCGAACCTTCCGCTGAAGTGGATATAGCCTGCGTCAGTTGCAATGGTAAAGGTTGCCGTATTTGCAAAAAGTCAGGCTGGTTAGAAGTATTAGGTTGCGGCATGGTTCATCCCAACGTATTAAAAATGGCGGGCATTGATAGCGAACGCTTTCAGGGGCTTGCATTTGGCGCGGGCGTTGACCGTTTAGCATTATTAAAATACGGTATTTCTGATTTACGATCCTTATTTGAAAATGATTTACGTTTTTTAAAGCAGTTTTAAAAGGGCACGAAAATGAGATTCAGTGAATCATGGTTACGCGAATGGGTGAACCCCGCATTATCGAGCGATGCGCTAGGCGAGAAGCTGACCATGGCAGGTTTGGAAGTAGAAGAGCTAACACCCGTGGCATTGCCATTTTCAGGTATTATAGTGGGTGAAGTATTAAAAGTAGCAAAACATCCCGAAGCAGACCGTTTGCATGTATGCGAAATAAATGTAGGCGCTAACCCTCATTTAAATATTGTATGTGGTGCCGCCAATGTAAAAGCAGGAATGAAAGTGCCTGTCGCCATGCTCGATGCGGTCTTAGCAAACAAAACTAAAATTAAACTAACAACCCTGCGTGGTGTCGTCTCAGAAGGCATGCTTTGTTCCGCCGTGGAATTAGGTTTAGCAGAAGAAAGTGATGGCTTGATGCCGCTGCCACTGGATGCGCCACTCGGTGCAGACATTCGTCAGTATCTCAAACTAGATGATCAAGCGATTGAAATCGGCATCACACCCAACCGTGGTGATTGCTTAAGTATTCGAGGTGTTGCAAGAGAAGTCTCCGCTTTAACCTGCTCACCACTCACCCCTGTTTTATTAAAAGAGATGCAGCCATCTATCAAAGACACGCTGCCAGTGACTGTCAACGCTGCAAAGGGTTGTCCTCGCTATGTAGGCCGCGTGATACGCAATGTTAAAGCCGATGCAACAACACCCACCTGGATGAAAGAAAAATTACGTCGTAGCGGGTTACGCTCCATCAGCCCCATTGTGGATGTGGCGAATTACGTCATGCTTGAACTGGGCCAACCCATGCACGCGTTTGACCTTCATACCCTCGATAAAGAAGTGTTAGTCAGATTATCAAAACAAGGCGAGCGTATTCTTTTATTAGATGAAAGTGAAAAAGTGTTAGATGCAAATACCCTCATCATTGCAGACAAAGAAAAACCATTAGCCATTGCTGGTGTGATGGGCGGTTTAAATTCAAGTGTTACTTTACGTACAAGCGATATCTTCCTTGAAAGCGCTTATTTTTCACCCACAGTGATAGCAAGACAGCGTCAATATTACCAACTCAATTCAGATTCTGCTTATCGTTTTGAAAGAGGAGTGGATCCCACCATTCAACGCGAAGCCATTGAACGCGCCACACAATTAATTTTAGATATTACCGGAGGCGAAGCGGGCCCTGTGATTGAAGTAGCTAGCAAAGAACACCTCCCACCACCTGTTATGGTTCCATTATCTAAAGAAAAAGTAGCTCGTATACTTGGCGTGGTGGTGCCTGATAAAGAAATAGATGACATATTAAAAAGGCTGCAATTTGTTTCACATCAGGGTGGCAAGACTTTTCAAGTTCCCCCTTATCGTTCAGATGTATCATTACCTGAGGATTTAATCGAAGAAATTGCCAGGGTTTATGGCTACAACAATATTCCTACGCAATCGCTCACGGGAAAATTAAAAGCCCAGCAAACCCATCAGAAAAAGCCAGATTTAGCTCTGTTGCGACTAGTGCTCAGCGATCAAGGCTACCATGAAGTCATTTCTTATAGCTTTATAGACAAGAAGACTCAATCGCTCTTTGATCCTGAGGCTGAAATTGAAGAATTGGTGAATCCCGTCTCCGCAGAAATGTCTGTGATGCGTACGACTTTGTGGCCAGGTCTAGTGAGCACCTTCCTTTATAACAAAAGCCGCCAACAGCATCGCGCCCGTCTCTTTGAAATAGGGGCCTGCTTTATCAAGCAAGGGCAGACCTTAACGCAACCCGTCAAGCTAGCAGGTCTAATGACAGGCTTTGCTTTCCCCGAACAATGGGGCATGCAAACACGAGAAGGCGACTTTTTTGACTTAAAAGGCAATTTGGTCAATGTCCTCAAACAATTCCTACCAGCTAATGACATAAGCTTCCAACCCGCGACCCATCCAGCGATGCATCCTGGCCAAACAGCAGCTATTGTTTATCTGGAACAAAAGATTGGGTTGATCGGCGCATTACACCCTTTGGTGCTAGATGCTCTCGATTTACCCCAGCAAACCAAGGTGTTTGTCTTTGAATTAGACCTATCGATGCTTCCTGAAGCTAAAAAGCACCCTATAGAGGATGTGTCGAAGTTCCCTGAGATCAGACGGGATATTGCAATAATTATAAATCAGGCTATACCAGTAAAAGCAATTCAAGGTACAATAAGAATGTCTGCAGGTGATTGGTTAAAAGACGTTTTTATTTTTGACGTCTACCAAGGAAAGGGAATTTCACCTGGTCACAAAAGTGTCGCGTTAGGTTTGATTTTGCAACACCCTACACGTACGCTAGTAGACGATGAAGTGACAGCACTAATGGAACAAGTAATGACGGCGTTAAAGGGACAATTCGGAGCTGAGTTAAGGAGCTGATGATATGGCAATGACGTTGACAAAAGCTGATCTTGCAAAGTATTTGGATGATGAAATTGGATTAACAAACCGAGAAGCTAAAGGCATTGTTGAACTGTTTTATCAAAAAATCATTGAGTCACTGATAAACGCGCAGCAAGTTAAACTCTCTGGGTTTGGTAATTTTTCTCCGCATGACAAAAGAGAGCGTCCCGGACGCAATCCTCGGACTGGCGAAGAAGTCCCAGTCACCGCGCGCCGCGTGATTACATTTCATTGCGGTCAAAAATTAAAAGCACGAGTGGAAAAATTCGCAGGTAAAGAAGCGCAAGGATCTTCCGGTGAACAGAAACAATAAGCGAAAGCAGTCACTGGAAAATGAATTACCAGCTATACCTGACAAACGCTATTTTACCATCAGTGAGGTCAGCACCCTCTGTGCGGTAAAAGCCTATGTCTTACGCTATTGGGAGCAAGAATTTCCCCAACTAAAACCCATTAAGCGCCAGGGCAATAGACGGTATTATCAACAACAGGATGTTTTAATCGTTCGGCAAATTAAAAAACTGCTTTATGAGGATGGATTTACAATTGAAGGTGCCCGCGCACAGCTATCAAACACGCCAGAGCCCATAAGTCAATCAGTAAAAGCTAATGTCGCTATAAAAAAAGTGATTGCAGATCTTGAAAGTGTTTTGCAAAATCTGCAATCCGACTTGATGACAAATCAATAGGGCATTAACCATAAAATCGGGGCGTGGCGCAGTCTGGTAGCGCACTTGTCTGGGGGGCAAGTGGTCGTCGGTTCAAATCCGGCCGCCCCGAATAATTATCGTTTACATCAAGGAACGTTTACGCGTGGAAAAAATCTGGTTAAAGAGTTATCCCCCTGGCGTGCCAGCAGAAATTAATCCTGATGCTTATCAATCTATTCTCGAGGTATTAGAAAATAGCTGCCTCAAATATGCTAACCAGCCCGCATTTTATAATCTAGGCTCAACATTAACGTATAAAGAAATGGATGCCTATAGCAAAGCTTTTACTTCTTTCTTACAAAACACGCTGAAAGTAGAGAAGGGTGATCGTGTCGCCATCATGCTACCTAATGTATTGCAATACCCCATCGCGTTATTTGGCGCAATGCGCGCAGGTGCAATCATTGTCAATGTGAATCCGCTTTATACGGCAGACGAACTTGCATACCAAATAAATAATGCCGGTGCGACCACTATCATTTCATTAGCGAATTTCGCTCAAACAGTGCAACGAGCGCTACCGCGCATGCCTACACTAAAACATGTCATCATTACGCACCTAGGCGATATGTTACCGCCTATTAAAGCCTGGGTGATGCATTTGGTTTTGAAATATGTCTACAAAAAAATTCCTGCTTGGCATATTCCTCATGCTATTTCCTTTAAACTGGCGTTAAAAAAAGGGAATGAAAAGCCGTTTACGCCTGTGGAAATTAGTCCTCAAGATATCGCTTTTTTACAATATACCGGTGGAACAACAGGCGTATCCAAAGGCGCGATCCTGACACATCGAAATATTATTGCGAATATTCAGCAAGCGAGCGCATGGTTTAAAGATTTAGTGGTGGAAGGAAAAGAAGTCCTCATTACTGCATTGCCGCTTTATCATATTTTTTCTTTAACGGCGAACTGCTTATTCTTCTCAAAACTGGGTGGTTTAAATGTTCTAATCACGAATCCGCGCGATCTTTCCAGCATCATTAAAGAAATGAAGCGATTTAAATTTACGACTATTACCGGCGTGAACACGTTATTTAATGGTTTATTAAAGCATCCACAATTTGCCAAGTTGGATTTTAGTCAATTACGACTTTCATTGGGCGGCGGCATGGCGGTGCAACGTGTGGTTGCTGAAAAATGGCAGAAAGTGACTGGTAAGCCATTATTAGAAGCATATGGCCTGACAGAAACATCTCCTTGCGTCACCATTAATCCTGCTAACTTAAAAGCATATAATGGCAGCATCGGCTTGCCAGTTTCTTCCACTGACGTTTGTTTTTTAGATGACGATCACCAGCCTGTACCATTGGGTGAAGCGGGCGAGCTGGCAGTAAAAGGCCCGCAAGTGATGAAAGGCTATTGGCAAAATCCAATCGAAACCGAAAAAGTATTTATCCGCGACGGATGGTTTTTGACGGGCGATATTGCATCGATTGACCAATATGGTTATGTGCGTCTCTTGGAACGAAAAAAAGACATGATTTTGGTATCGGGATTTAATGTCTATCCCAATGAAATTGAAAATGTGATTGCGCGGATTCCTGGCGTCAAGGAAGTGGCGGTGATTGGCGTCGCAGATGAAAATACTGGCGAAGCGGTAAAAGCCTTTATTGTCAAAGATGACCCTGATTTAACACCAGCAATGATTATTAAACAAACTCGCGAGCATTTAACGCCTTATAAAGTTCCCAAACAAATTAGCTTTGTGGGTGAATTACCCAAATCGAATGTCGGCAAAATATTGCGCCGAGCGTTAAGAGAAAACCCGCAGAGTTAAGTGCTAACTGTTATTGTACTTTTGCGCTCTCATATACACCCCTCATCTGCCCTAAACGTGCCCGTGCCCGTGTGCGTGCCCGGGCACGTTTACGGGCGGATGAGGGGTGTGTGTGAGAGCGCAATAATTGCATCCCCAAAGACAGCTAATTCCCCCTCCAATTTACGTGTATAACCCATTAGATTATGTTACAATTCCTCGGTTAAAAACTCACATAAAATGCAGCCCACTATGGATAATATAATCGCAAAAGAAATTCAAAAAGTCAGTGTCGAAAGCGAGCTAAAAAAGTCTTATCTCGATTACGCCATGAGCGTCATTATTGGACGCGCATTACCCGATGTACGTGATGGCTTAAAGCCAGTACACCGACGTGTTTTGTTCGCTATGCACGAGCTCAGTAATGATTGGAATAAACCTTATAAAAAGTCTGCCCGTATCGTTGGTGACGTCATCGGTAAATACCATCCGCATGGCGATTCTGCTGTTTACGACACCATTGTCCGTATGGCGCAGCCTTTTTCTTTGCGCTATTTACTGGTAGATGGTCAAGGTAACTTCGGCTCCATCGATGGCGATACAGCCGCGGCCATGCGTTATACCGAAATCCGCATGTCTCGTTTCGCGCATACCCTGCTAGACGATATCGAAAAAGATACGGTGGATTTTACCCCTAATTACGATGAAAACGAGATGATGCCGCTCGTTTTGCCCACCCGCGTACCAAATCTGCTGGTGAATGGCTCATCCGGTATTGCTGTTGGTATGGCAACCAACATCCCGCCGCACAACTTAACTGAAATTATTAATGCTTGTCTTGCCTACATAGAAAATAACGACATTTCTATTAATGAGCTCATGCAGCATGTCCCAGGCCCTGATTTCCCAACCGGCGGTATTATTCAAGGCCGCACGGGTATTATCGAGGCATACCACACAGGCCGTGGCCGCGTAGTCGTACGGGGTAGAACTCATATTGAATCGGACGAAAAATCAAGCAAAGACCGCATTATCATCACCGAGCTGCCTTATCAGGTAAACAAAGCACGTTTAGTTGAGCGTATTGCTGAATTAGTGAAGGAAAAAAAACTGGAGGGTATTTCAGCACTTCGTGATGAATCCGATAAGCAGGGTATGCGCGTGGTGGTAGAGCTGCGCCGTGGTGAAAATACCGACGTTATCCTGAATAATTTATTTGTACACACTCAACTACAAAGCATGTTTGGCGTAAACATGGTTGCCTTGGCGGATGATCAACCCAAGGTACTTAATCTTAAAGATATGCTTGAAGCATTTGTCCGTCACCGTCGCGAAGTGGTCACACGTCGCACTCTCTTTGATTTACAAAAAGCACGTGAGCGGGAGCATATTTTAGAAGGGTTGGCCATTGCGCTTTCAAATATCGATCCAATGATCGCTTTAATTAAGCAGGCTAAAGATGCGGCAGATGCAAAAATTCAAATGTTGGAACGTGTGTGGGAGGCTCCTGCAACCATTGATATTTTAACCCGAGCAGGGGTGAAGGATAGCATCACGCATTTAGTGGAACACTATGGTTTATCTGATGATGGTTATCGTCTATCTCCTGAACAAGCGCAAGCAATTCTGGAGATGCGTTTACATCGCTTAACTGGACTTGAGCAGGGTAAAATTATTAGTGAACACAAAGAATTACAAATAGTAATTCGTGAACTAAATGAAATACTTCAAAATTCAACCCGTCTTATGGAAGTGATACGAGATGATTTAGTCTCCATTAAAACGGATTTCGGCGATGCAAGACGTACAGAAATCGTGGAAGGTGCCGAAGGCGAAATGCTGATGGAAGATCTCATCCCCGATGAAGAAGTCGTTGTAACCTTATCGCACGAAGGCTATGTGAAAACGCAGCCTTTAGGTGTGTATCAGGCGCAACATCGTGGTGGCCGTGGCAAAACCGCTACTGCCGTCAAAGAAGAAGACTTTATAGAATTCTTAATCGCTGCGCGTACCCATGACACGGTGCTTTGCTTTACCAATCACGGTAAAGTGTATTGGCTCAAAGTATATCAACTACCTCAAGCCAACCGCACCTCACGTGGCCGCCCCATTATTAACATATTGCCTTTAGCAGAAGGTGAGCGCGTCAATGCATTCTTACCTGTACGCGAATATAAAGAAAATCAATATGTAGTCATGGCAACCTCAAAAGGATTAGTGAAGAAAGTATCCCTGGTTGATTTCTCTCGTCCGCGTTCCTCAGGCATTATTGCAATTGGCCTAAATGAAGGCGATCAATTAGTGAATGCTGATATTACCGACGGTAAGCATGACATTATGCTCTTTACTAATGCCGGCAAAGTCGTCCGCTTCCCTGAAGCGAAAGTCCGCTGTATGGGTCGCCAAGCCACCGGTGTACGCGGCGTCAAACTGCAAGAAGGGCAAAAAGTGGTTTCCTTGGTCGTGTCTTATGAGGGTGACATTTTAACAGCTACTGAAAAAGGCTATGGAAAACGTACCGCCATTGACGAATACCGTCTCAGCGGCCGTGGCGGCCAAGGCGTAATTTCCATCCATGTGAATGAGCGTAACGGCGATGTGGTGAGCGCCATTCAAGTTAAAGAAGAAGATGAAGTAATGCTCATTACCAATAAGGGAACATTAGTACGGGTTCCCGTTGCTGAAATCTCTGTTATAGGCCGAAACACACAAGGCGTACGTTTAATTCAACTCAGTGAGGGTGAATTGTTGGTTACCCTTGAACGCGTTGCTTACCAAGTGACTATTACTCAAGATACTACTCAGGAGGAGGGAAAATAATGCCTCAGCAAAGGGAGCCTGTCATTATCCCCGTTATTACCATTGATGGGGCGAGCGGCACAGGTAAGGGTACCGTCAGCCAGCTACTTGCCAAGCATTTGGGCTGGAATTTTTTGGACAGCGGAGCCTTGTACCGAGTGTTGGCTTTAGCTGCAGAAAAACATCAAGTTGCGCTCAGTAACGAGAAAGCCCTTGAAGCGCTAGCTGAATACTTGAACGTGCAATTTATAGCCCATCAAGGCGCTTTCCCAACGGTGATATTGGAAGGGGAAGATGTTACCGACACGATCCGCACAGAAAAGGTGGGTAATGAAGCCTCGATTGTGGGTGCTTTGCCAGCTGTACGGACCGCCTTACTTGATCGTCAACGTGCTTTTAGAGAAGTCCCCGGCTTAGTCACCGATGGCCGTGATATGGGAACCGTGGTATTCCCCGATGCCGAGCATAAATTCTTCCTGCTCGCGAGCCCCGAGGTACGAGCAGAACGTAGACTGAAGCAGTTGATGGAGAAGGGCATTAGTGTTAATCTTGCCGACCTTATCAACGAGCTGCGCCTACGGGATAAGCGAGATCAAGAACGCAGTGTTGCACCGCTCAAACCGGCAGATGATGCTGTGTGTATACACACGGACAATCTCACCGTTGAGCAAGTAGTGGAAAGAATTCTATTGTCGCTTGAGGGCAATGATGGAAAAAAGTCCTTTCCTGCTACAACACACCTGACGACATGTGAATTCGTACAGGTTGGGGTAGCAGAGTAAGTTTATTAACTAACCAGTTGTAATTTATCGAGGTTTTACTAGTGAAACAGAGCCAAAAAGCGACAGAATCATTTGAACAATTATTTGAACAAAGCTTAACAGACACGCCCATGTTACCGGGTGCAATCATCACAGCAACCATCGAGCGAATTGAAGGTAAATATGTTGTTGTCGATGCCGGTTTAAAATCAGAATCTTATATCCCCATTGAACAATTCTATGATGAAAGCGGCAAACTAGAAGCCAAAGCAGGCGACGAAGTTAAAGTGGCGCTTGAAGTAATGGAAGATGGCTTTGGCAGTACGCGCCTCTCCCGTGAACGTGCAAAACGCTTAGAATCATGGTCACATTTAGAAGAAGCTTACGAAAACAAAGAAACCATCCGCGGCGTGATCGTTGGCCGTGTGAAGGGTGGTTTCACTGTTGAAATTAACAAAGTACGCGCATTCTTACCTGGCTCATTAGTGGATGTGAAACCTATCCGCGATCCAGAAGCATTTGAAGGTAAAGAATTCGAATTCAAAGTTATTAAAGTGGATCCAAAACGAAATAACATCGTTGTATCACGTCGTGCAGTGCTTGAAGCTGAAACCAACGTAGAACGTGCTGCAGTGCTTGAAAACATCAATGAAGGCCATGAAGTCAAAGGTGTGGTGAAAAACCTAACCGACTACGGCGCGTTCATCGATTTAGGTGGTGTTGACGGTCTATTGCATATCACTGATATGTCTTGGAAGCGCATTAAGCATCCTAGCGAAATTTTAAATATCGGCGATGAAATCAAAGTGAAAGTGTTGAAAATCGACCGTGATAACGTACGCGTATCCTTAGGTCTCAAACAGTTGGGCGGCGATCCTTGGCTGGATATCAGTCAGCGCTATCCCATTTCTTCGAAAATTTCCGGCAAAGTCACCAACATTACTGATTACGGTTGCTTTGTTGAAATCGAAGACGGCATTGAAGGTTTGGTTCACGTATCCGAAATGGATTGGACCAATAAAAACGTCAATCCTAACAAAGTCATTCATTTAGGCCAAGAAGTTGAAGTAATGGTTCTAGATGTTGATGCGGACCGACGTCGTATTTCATTAGGTATCAAACAATGTGCCGCCAATCCATGGGCTGCTTTTGCAGAAAACCATGAGAAGGGTGAGCATGTTAAAGGTAAAATTAAATCCATCACTGACTTTGGTATCTTCCTTGAATTGGAAGGTGGCATTGATGGTCTCATTTACCTATCTGATATCGCTTGGAATGAAACAGACGCACAAGAAATGCTGCGTAAACATCAAAAGGGTGATGAGCTAGAAGCCGTTATTCTTGCTATTGATGTTGAACGTGAGCGTATCGCCTTGGGCTTAAAGCAGTTGGCCAATGATCCTCTTGCTCAATTCTTAGAAGCGAACGAGAAAGGTACCATTGTGACTGGCAAAATAGTCGAGATCGATCAAAAGCAAGCGGTAGTTGAATTAGCTGAAGGCATTCGCGGTGTGTTACGCGCATCCGATATGTCGGCCGAAAAAGTGGAAGATGCTCGTACTAAATTCCAAATCGGTGATTCAGTCGAAGCGAAAATCATGGGCACTGATAGAAAAACACATGCCATTACACTTTCTATCAAAGCAAAAGATGCTAAAGCGCCTGTGAAGAAAGCGACTAAAGCAACAAAAACTACCAAAGCTGCTGCTGGGTCGTCCACAACAACAGGCAAGAAGAAAAAGACAGATGAATCTGGCCTGAAAACTACACTCGGTGATTTGTTCAATATGAACAATGAAAAAGAGGGTGAAGGTCATTAAAGCAAGATTCCCTCTCGCGCCTAAATGGCGAGAGAGGGAAATCCTTTCACCATCGGGGAGTGAATAGCGATGTCACGACTATCTACCATCGAATTATTCAAAAAAGACATGAAATTTTGCGCGGGACATTTCACGGTGTTTTCTAGTACCGTGCGCGAAAATCTTCATGGACATAATTATAATCTATATGGCGCATTTACCACCGTCATTGAAGATGAAGGCTTATCCTTCGATTACCGTTTTTATAAAGCGAAGCTTTATGCCTTGTGCGAGCAAATAGATGAAACTGTCTTGCTGCCGGGCGAATGCAAGTATTTATCCATTAAGGAAGAGGGTGATTACTATCACGTTAAGTTTAATACAGAAACCATTATTTTTTTGAAACGAGATGCGACCATATTGCCTATTACCAATGTGACGGTTGAAGAACTTTCTAATTGGTTTATGCGGCAATTAACGCAAGATCGGCATGAGTTGGATGTGAATAAGCTTGTACGCATTGAAGTAAAAGTATTTTCTTGCCCAGGTCAGTCGGGTTCTGCGACGTGGGAGAGGAAATAGCAAATGTAGCCTGGACACGCTTTTTGTGTCCAGGGTAGTGGCTTCGCTATACGCACCATCCCGGACACAAAAAGCGTGTCCAGGCTACTCCTCACAATGATGGTGAAATAACAAACCAGGAATTAATAAATGCCCAACTATCTAGTCATCACCGGCGGAAGCCGAGGAATAGGCGAAAGCACCATCGCTTGTTATTTAAAACAAGGATGGAAGGTTGTTAATATTTCCAGACATCCTTGCTCATTAGCTCAGGTAGTTAATATCCACCTTGATTTATCTAATCCGCTACTTATTGAGCAACAGGCAGAGTCATTAATAGCAGCTGTTAGTGACGCTAATTTAATTTGTTTAGTACACAATGCTGGTTATTATAATCGCGATACGATTGAATCAGTTTTGCAAGATGATCTGGAACGTACGCTAAATGTCAGTATCGTGGCGCCTGCTATGCTAAATAAAATTTTTATTCCACAAATGCAAGCAGGTTCCTCGATTATTTATATAGGCTCAACGCTTTCAGAAAAAGCCGTACCAAACGCTGTATCTTATGTTGTTTCGCGCCATGCAATCGTCGGACTCATGCGCGCCACCTGCCAAGATTTAAATGGGAAATATATACACACCGCATGTGTGTGCCCAGGCTTAACGGATACGCAAATGTTAAGAGAGACCATGGATCAAAAAACTATCGATTATTTTTTAGGGCAAAAGGTGATAGGAAAACGTTTAATAGATCCGGCTGAAATTGCGGATGTTATCTATTTTTGTGCGAAATCGCCTGCTATTAATGGCGCTATTATTCATGCCAACCTAGGCCAAGTGGCTGATTAAGTCGGTGTAGCGCCGTGCCGTCATTGCGCCGTCATTGCGAGGAGCCCGTAGGGCGACGAAGCAACCCAGAAACCGAGGCTAGGTTGCTTCGTCGCCCTACGGGCTCCTCGCAATGACGGCGCAATGACGGCGCAATGACGGCGCAATGACGGCGCAATGACGGCGCAATGACGGCGCAATGACGGCGCAATGACGGCGCAATGACGACACAATAACGACACAATAACGACACAATAACGAACGACCTAATATTACTTTAATCTAACTCTGCTATCCTATACAATCTCAACCAAAGCGAGAAAAATGATGCCAAATAAAGCTATTATTCAACAAGATCGTTTCAGCCCATTTTTATCTCGCGGTAAGCTCAATTTATCGGCGCAGGCACTGACTGATAAAGACATACCAGCCATTATTCATTTCTTACGCCAAAATCCAGAAGTAAAAGAAATTGATTTATCATTTAATCATATTGGCGATCTAGGATTATCTGATTTTGCAGAAAGAAATATGACGGTTGTCCACGTTAATTTTTTAGGTAACATGATTACCGATCAAGGCATTGCCTTGTTTGCTTATAAAAATCAATCTGTGTTAAAAGCGAATTTTTCACATAATTTGATTAGTGATGAAGGTGTGTATAAATTTGCGCGGTTAAATAACATCTGCCTTAACAGTAAGTTTTCCACCGTTCGGTATCATTAACACTCGTATTTAAAAATGTAGCCTGGACACGCTTTTTGTGTCCAGGGTAGTGGCTTCGCTATACGCACCATCCCGGACACAAAAAGCGTGTCAGGCTACTTACTAGTTAAGCAAGTATAGCTTAACATCATTTTTCTGAGCGGCTTTTCGCAAATCTTTATCTAAAGTAGCTAATGGCAAACGTAACCTTAAAGCTAATTCCAGATAGTTTGCATCATAAATTGTGAGATGAGTTTCGCGAGCAATTTCTAAAGTAGTGCTCATTGCAATTTGTGAATTGTCATCATGAAAAATTGGCAAGCTCCGGATGGATTCAATAAACGCTGTTGCTTTGGCGCGGTTTATGCGTCGTTTTCTCTCTGCAAACAATATCACGTTGGCTATCTCAAGCGACCAAATGGTAGGTACAAAAGCTTTTGATTTATCCAAACTTATAAAAACGTTTTCAGAATAGTCAGTTACCTCATCCTCAAAACACCAAGCCATTGTTATAGAGCAATCTAGAATAAAATCTTCGGACTGATGGGAACGAATAGTCATTATTTGCGCCCCATATCTTTTAACATGTTGATAGAAAGATTTTTTCCAAGTGTTACCCCTTTTCTTAGCGAGCGAATGGTATCAATATTGGTTTGCACGGAACTTTTTTTAATTTTGGAGGTATCGATGGGAACGAGCATTGCTACCTCTTCACCGTGTTTGGTAATAATGATAGATTCGCCATTACCCACTTTAACCAGTAATTCTGAAAAATGTGTTTTTGCTTCAAACGCACCAATGCTTTGCATAAGACCTCCAATTAAACTAGTTTATATGTAATTATAGACTAGTTTAAATTAAACATAAAGGTCTGACATCCTTCTATAAAAGCTTCTATAAAGCTCGTTGACTTGTGCCAATTATGACCATAGAATAGCGAAACTTAATAATTATAACGAGGTTTCGATGATTGTGTACGCGAGCCAGCAATTCTCTACGAGACCTGAATTATCAATAGCTTATACTGTTAACATCAGTATAGGGCCTAGTGACATTATAAGGGCAGGTTTTACAATTGATGGATCTGCTACCGCTTTATTTCTGGAAAAGATGCAAGCATTAAATCCTGACATTGAAATGACTATTGCAGAGATATTGACGCAAGATGACCGAATGTCTATTACTCACTCTCTGCAAACTGATAGCCATACTTTTATCTCAATTATTAATGGATTAAAGGAGTCTTCGCTAATTGAAATAGAATTAGCTAATCAGGTTTGTCGTGAACTTCCCAATTTAATTCAACGCGCACGGCTTTTTCAAAAATATCAAAACTTAGTCGATAAAGATGGTATCACTTCGGGTCCTCGCGGTAGGAATGTGCTTCGCAGTCGTTACCTTTATGTGCCTACTGATGATACCTCTCCCAAAGAAGAGGAGTGGTCTACGCAAATTGATATAGTAATGGATCGACCAAATTTATTTTTCACTTTTAATTTATTCCCATCTGGTATGGATACGCAAAAGTGGAGCAGGAGTATTCTCACGGAGAGTCAAGCATATGCCATGATAAAAGTATATTGTGACGGTTGTTATCTTATTTTTGAAAAAGATAAAACATATCATCTAGTTGTAAAGAACGATTCAGAAATACGGCAATTTGATATCTACACTAAAAGAGATCGCTCGAAACTGTATAAGAAATCATATTTTAATTTGAAAAATGAAAAAGGGGAGTGGATATTTAATCAAGATGAGGTGTCTGCATCGTCTTTATATTCATTTATAAATTCATATAGGATAAAACAACTGTTTCAATTTCAACTCAAACTAGGTGCAGTTAATGTATTAAATCGATTAGCTAGCGATAGTTTACAAACCCTGACAATTAAACGTCTAGTGATTCAGGATCGTAGCTTAGCATGGTTGCCCGGTTTGCCAGATACGCTTCAAGACCAGGCTCTTTTTTACTTTTTAGATACTTTCATTGCCAATCTGTCTTTCCCAAATTCTGAATTTTCTATACTGCGCACTTTTTTAAATGGTAGTCCGAAGGTGTTATCCAATCGAGAACATTACAGCACTGAAGAAATAAAAAAGAATCTAGCTTATTTGCGAGCGCTCTATCAACAGGGCAACACCAAAGCCGCTATGCTGCTTGCTGTGATTGTTTATTCTGGGCTCGATGGACCTAAAGATGATCACGATAATATGAAGAATTTTGAAGTACATCTATTATCACTTTTCAGACCCGCTACGACACCCCAGGAAGAAGTAAGCCTTCCATTTCGCGATTTAGAAGAATACAAAGAGATCACACAGAACGCTAGCCATTTTCCGAATAAAAGCGTACGTGATGTTTTTCTATTGAAATATTTTGAGGCAAAGAATAGTAAAGAACTAGTTGCCACCCAATTAAAACAAATGGATTTAGGTGAATTTGACGAGAGTATCCGTAAAAAAATTGAATCGATTGCAACGAAATTCCAAATTTCGTTTACTCAAGCTTGTAGCATATAATAATTTCATCAAGCTATTTTTTTATTCCCAAATCTTTTTTGATAACATCCCTAGAATTTTTTACAACTTTTGTGGTCCCAGATTTAAAAATACCCAAATATTTCTCTAAAAATTTTCCCAAACTAGGTTTTCGTGCCTCAATTAATTCTTTTTCAAGCGATTTCAAATCTGACAATAAATTACCGTAAGTCATTTTTTGTTCGCTGTGTTTTATTTCATTCAGTTGAAACTGAATGAGGGTAATTCTATAATCATTATTGTCACGCAGGATCAATGCGTCTCGTTGTTTTTCTAGTAATTTAACAACCGTTACAATGTGCTCACTATGAACAATAACAGGATCAATGGTTTTTTTCATTAAATTTCGATAGTCGTGCCATGTGGTGTCTTGCTGTTTGTACAATGGAATATCTTTAACTTTGTAAATGTTGTTCGTGATCCCCACTTGTGGCGGTGGATTAATAAAATATGGAAAATAAATAGCACCTTTTTTTCGATCTAAGTAAGAAGCGTGTAGATCAATTAGTTCACGTATTGGTTTTTTATCGGGATTGATTAGCAATTGTGGATGTACAGCCAATCCTTCTGACTCCAATTGGAGTTTTACTAACTCCGCATCAATGTTATTTGTTATTCTTTTTTCAGAGATCAGTTGCACTTCATCCATTGCTGTTAAGGCAGTAATCATTTTTTTGCGCTCATAATCTGATGCGGTTAAAAAGACATCAATATCCACGTAACCTATATTGTATATTCTTGAAAAAACATTCAAATGGTTATCATAATATCTATTTCTAATGTTTTCTAATTGAGCTATAGCTTGCTGAAGCGTGATTCGTTCGTCTGGTTCAGTCGTTGTCATAGAAGAAATTAATGCTTTTAGTGCGTTTCTTGCAAGTGGATCATTTATTCTTTGTTCAAAAAGTTCAACGGATAGACCGATGCCCATTATGTCTGCGAGGGTTTTTCCTAGTGCGTAGACTTCTGTTGATTCATCATAGGTATAGCTATCTTTACCTTTTGCTAAAAGTTCTGGAGCCATAAAATCAAGTGTGCCTAGGCGTCGTGTGTCTTCCATCTTAAACTCTTCCGTAGTGACAGGAATAGAAAAGCCAAAATCAATAGGCGTCGCGTTTCTATTTATTCGATCGTAAATAATGTTTAATGGTTTAATATCACGATGCAGCATTTTTTTTTCATTATGCAATTGTTGAAATGCTTTTAAAGCGGCAATTCCCATATCCAGATAAAAAATGACCGGTTGTGTGACGTGTGAATAAGTAAGGTTACTCATGGGTACACCATCGGCTAGCTCCATGATCATTTCATATTGTACTTGAGTTTTTTTGTGAGATACTCTTTCATACTCAGAAATTAACAGCCCGGCTTTTTTAAGATTTTGCACCTCAAGCTTAAATATTTTTTTGGTAGCATTTGAGTTATCTGATCTTGCCCCGGTTTTATAGCTTGAATCAATCATAATTTTGATTGCGTTCCATTTCCCTGTTATTAAATTTTGAGCTAATTTGACTGATCCATAGCCACCGGCACCTAGTGATTTTTCTTTCCCGCGGTATATTGCATAATACCGATTACCGTCTTTTACAATGGCGTATTTCGGGTTCTTGATTCCAAGCATCTGTAGTTTTTTTTTATCAAAGCGCCCATTTACCTGAGTAGAAAGATGTGTCTTGATGTCATTGATATCTTCATCACTTAGCAATCTTCCATTTGCTAGCAAATCAGTCACTGCCACTTTTGGTGGGACATAAACAATAGGTACAAAATGAAGCTCATTTGCATGGTGGCCGGTAAACATAGTTACGCCCCCTCGTTGGTGACGTTTTTATTGGATTTATATCTTCATTATATAGTAAAAAGAGGGTGCATAGAGGCGGGCGCTGACAGCTTATTGATAGTTAACATATTTTTATAGCCTATAAAAAATACGCTGTGTGTTTGACTCATAAGGGTGTCGTACGTATCATCTGGATTGCTGTAGTAAATCAAGGGGTAAGGAGATGTTGCATTCCGTTAAGAAAGCGTTAATTTTGTTATTAGGTTTTTTTATTGTTTTATCGCAATCAGTCTTTGCGGCTCCACATAAAGCAATATTAAGTTATGCTGATTTGCTTAATGCGCTTTCAATTGGCAATGAGGTGCGAGCTATTATCAATTTGAATAATTGCACCTCATCTTCGACGGGTGGAAACACAAATGCAGGCATGAGCGGATTAAACTTTACCCAGTTCAATCAGTACGAAATTCTAGTTGGACAAGAAAAAAGAAGCGGAGTTGCTACATCGATCACTATGCTTGTTGAAAGTTCTCGCTTTGGCCATGTTTACAATTATGTACGTTTGCGGGTATTTCCAGACAATTCGGCTGTATTAACCAGTCAGTTTTTAGATCCTAAAACATTTGCATTACTTTCTAATACAACGTTTACATGCCCCTTGACTGTTGCGGGTAATCAAGGCGGCGTGAACTTATATAATTTGGATGGCTAAAAACTTATGCTTAATAATAAATCCTTTATTCCCCGCCATATCAATGCAACAGCAGACGAACTAGCCGGTAATAATGGCAAAGGTAGATATATTTTTTTACCAGGCTCAGACAGCCGCGCAAAGGAAATTGCGCAATCGTTTGATAACCTGGTCGTTAAACAGCATACGCGCGGACATCATCTGTATTTGGGAACGCTGTCTGACAATGCCAAAACGATAGAGGTGGCCTCGATATCAAGTGGAATGGGCTGTCCCAGCATGGAAATTATTCTGCATGAACTTTTTCACTTAGGCGGAAAACGCTTTTTGAGGGTAGGGACGGCGGGTTCTTTGCAGCCCTCAGTAAAGGTGGGCGATTTGATCAATGCAGAAGGTTCCGTGCGGGATGAAGGAACGACCATTCATTACGCTCCGCTTTCTGTCCCCGCTATCGCATCTTTTGAGGTGGTGGCGGCTGTTTTAAAAGCGGCAACCAAGCTCGGATTCGAAAAGCATGTACAGAGTGGCATCGTTCACTGTAAAAGCGCTTATTATGCCCGTGAATTTTCCGCAGGGCCAAACGCCGAACTGAACAAGGCTTTTTTACAGTTATTGGCACAATGTGGTGTGCTCGCATCTGAGATGGAAACAGCGGCGCTCTTTATTCAATCTCAAATTTATAACCAACAACTGATGCAAGAAGGAAGGGGACCTGCTTACCGAGTATTGAGTGGTGCTATTTTAGGGGTGGTATCTGCCTCGCTTAATCAAAAAGAAGAATCAGTCACCATTGACCGACTCATCAAGCTTGCTTTGGAAACAGTTAAAACGCTTGAAGGAAGTAGTCATGGATGATCGTTTTGAACAAATGTTTAAGCCTGTGCTTAGAAAAGGCAACCCTATCCGAGAAATAGGACAAGCGGCTGATATCATTGCAAAGCAGGCAAATGTGCCTGTTATACGCCTGCATTTAGGTAACCCTTCTACTGAGCAGTTTGAAGCGACTAAACAAGCCATGGTGCATAGCGTGATGACACGCCAGGGCGGCTATGGCCCACACCCAGGTTCAGAAGAAGAAAAAAACAGGCTCGCTGATTTCTTCAATGATGCCGAAGGGGTGCCTGATCACTTTCAGGGTGTGGACGCGGTTTTTTTTCCTGGTGCTACATTGATTACCAAATCAATTATCCATCTTTTTAATCATATACCAAATAGCATGATTCTTCTTTCTAAACCCGGTTACCCGGTATACGAAAATCAAGCTTTTGCAGACCATTGTCAGGTTGGCCATTATCATTTTGATGAAAACGGGCTTTTACGCTATGCAGACTTAGAGCAATTGATCTTAACAAATAGCAACGCCGCCGGGGAAACGTCTGTACGTGTAATTTTTATCACTTATCCGCATAATCCTACCGGCAAAGCGCTTTCTAAAGAAGAAGCAAAAGAGATGGCAGCCGTGCTTAATCGTATTAATGAGCGCTTTCCCTCTGTTATTTTTTATAATGACTCGGTTTATAGCGCGACATGCGCTGTTGAAACTGGATATAACAGTTTTTATACCTATCTCTCAGACAATGCACGATTACGAACAATTACAGGCGCATCAGGCGCCAAGCTTGCGTCCATGGGTGGTGAGCGCATAGGGGGAATTGCTACTAAAAACCCTCTGCTGCGGGAGCTGCTTGCTAATGCACAATCACAAATGACGGCGGGTGTTTCGGTGCATTCTATTTCAGGCTTTCTTGCCACCACGCAATTGTTTAAAGGACAATGGAGTGCGGGCATCGATTTAAGCCAACCACGCGCACAAATTGCTGATTTTTACCAATCACGCATTAATATGGTGGCTGGAGCGTTAAATGAAATTGATCATATCATTGGAAATGGCCATCTTTCTCCCATCGTCAAACAAAAGCCAGTAGGCGGCATGTACCTTTACGCTGATTTTACGGGATTACTAAAAGGTAAGGCGATTCCGCAAGCATTGCAAAATCTGGTGGGCAGCAAAACCATTGAGACGGGCAAGCATTTGCGAGATTTTCTTTTAGCGATGCATAAATTGAGTTATGTGCCTGTTTCAACGGTGAATGGTGAGATATTTGGAGAAGAAAATAAGATAACGTTACGGATTTCTTGTGTGGAGAGAAATATTTGCGCTTTAAAATATGGTGTTCATACCTTAAAAGGCGCCATTCAAGTATTATTAGATAAAGATTTTGGCGTAAACCCTATTGACTTAACACGGGTAAAAGACGCTATTATCAAAGGACAGTTTATCACTAATTGAGGGAAGCATGATGAGATGGAAATCTAAACCCAATTTTTTAATCGCACTGATTTTGTCACTGGCTTATGCAATCGTGACTCTCTTGGATGTCATTGGCCCTTTGCACACGAATGCGCAGGGAAACATAAACCAACTGGGTGCGCTTTCATTATTTAGTTTTATATATTTTTTAGTTGCATTGGCTGTTACATGGGGTCTGTATGCCATTCTTCGGAAAAAACCCGAGGTGTTGTTTTTTACACTTATTATTGTGGGTGTGTCTCTCATCATCGCTGAGGTTTTTTTATGGGGCTGGATGGGATCTACTTATGTTGCGATGTAACCATGTTTACTGATATGACGTTCATTCTTGCTGTTTTATTTTCAATTTTTTTGTTTATGCTCATTCCCATTTATTGGAAAAATTATGGCCCTGCCAATTTTCTTTGGATGTCAGACATAGGATTATTCCTTACTGTTGCCGCGCTTTGGTTGCATTCTTCTTTACTGATCAGTATGGCGGTGGTGGGTATATTACCCTTAGAATTAATATGGGTAACAGACTATTTTTATAGATTAGCCACACACAAAAAATTATTTGGTATTTCCAATTACATGTTTAATAGCAAATATACCCGCTTTTTAAGAGCGCTATCGTTGTTTCACCTTGTTTTGCCAGTTGTTTGGATAGGGTATCTTTGCGAATGGGGATATAACGCTAAAGCGCCTCTATACCAAACAGCATTGGCATGGGTTGTGTTATCTTTGACTTACTTTTGCACAAACCCTCGGTCCAATATTAATTGGGTCTTTCTTCCTGAGGATTATCATTGGAAAAAAATCTCTCCGCTCTTTTGGTTTATCGTGCTACTCTTTTTGTTTCCTTTAATTCTTATCTGGCCAATGCATGCTTTGATTAGCCATATTTTTTAATTTTAATATGTAAAGATTATGCAAAAGACTTCTGCTACAAAAAAATATTGGGTTGCTAAGTTTGGTGGTACTAGCGTTGCAACGCACGCTGCCATGGCACGTTGCGTATCCGTGGTGATGAATCATCCGGACGTACGCGTGATAGTGGTGAGTGCGCCCTCGGGTGTGACAGATCTATTAGTTAAGCTCTCACAAAGCAATCAACTTGAACTAGATATTAAACCACTCGTTAATGAAATTAAAACTAAAATACACGCCATTATGGCAGATATTACGCCGAATCAATTATTGCCAACATTAAGACTAGAAATAGAAACAATGCTGAGTGATATTGAGTCATTCGCACTCACATTAAAAAATCAATATAGCCGTTCAGATGCTGATGCGTTACTCTCTTATGGCGAACGCTTATCCGCGCGCTTATTTACGTGTGTGCTGCAAGAGCTGGGTCTAGGCGCAGCTTATCAAGATGCGCGTACGTTAATAAAAACGAATAATTCTTTTGGTAAAGCAGAAGTATTAATCAACGAAACTGAAAAACAAGTGAATGAATTGTTACTACCTAAATGTGAAAAGTCTATTGTCGTCACAGAAGGCTTTATAGGCAGCACCTTAGACAACCTGACGACTACCTTGGGTCGCGGAGGTAGCGATTATTCGGCTGCTATATTAGCAGAAGCAATGCGAGCAGATGTCTTGCAAATTTGGACGGATGTGCCCGGTATTTACACGGTGGATCCAAGGCTTGTCACCCATGCAACACCCATTGATGAAATGAGCTTCACAGAAGCGGCAGAGTTAGCCCAGTTTGGAGCAAAGGTGTTGCATCCGGCAACGTTGTGGCCCGCTATTCGGAAAAATATTCCTGTTTTTGTCGGTTCTAGTATTAATTCAAAAGCACAAGGTACGTGGATTCGTGCTAAAAATGATGAAAGACATAATGCGCCACTTATTCGTGCCATTTCATTAAGACGCCATCAAAGTCTGCTTACCATTAACAGTTTGGAAATGCTGCATACGCATGGTTTTTTAGCCAATATTTTTACCATTTTAGCCAAGCACCAATTGAGTGTGGATATTGTGACGACCAGTGAAGTCAGCGTGGCACTCACGCTCAATCATCCTGGAACTGGACCCAATGATTTACTAACGCCTGATATTCTTTCTGAGCTGAAATCGATTAGCAATATTTCATTAACTATAGACAATGAATTATGTTTAATCGCGCTCGTTGGTAATCAACTGCATATTACCTCTGGTATCAGCGGTAAAGTATTTAAGCGTTTGGCTGATTTTAATATCCGTCTTATTTGCCATGGCGCAAGCTCGCACAATTTATGCTTTTTGGTAAATGAAAAAGATGCCGATGCCGTTATTCAGGCCTTACACGCTGAATTTTTTAGCTAGCTTATTTGCTGACTATTTAAAATCGTTAAAAATCAACTAGATATGAAAACTGTTTTCTTAACTTACACTAATCATCCTGGTTTTTTTAGATTGCAGTAAAAATTTTCATGCACTCCCAAAGCTAATAAGAGCCTTTCTTTTGGATCCCACTCATAAGCCAATAAGAATTCCTGATGATGAATTTTAAATTTGTAGACAAAGACACCTGCCAAATCTCCCTTTTTTTCTTGTCCAAGCCTGGGATGTTGAATGATGGCATGAATAGCATCATTGACCTTAGCTTTTTCATTAGAATGAAGCTTTTTATAAGCTTTTTTGAAGCTCGGCATTTGCTTGATAGCAATATCAGTCACTGTGATCCTCAAACTTAAAAGGCTCCGCTAAAGACCGATCTTGGTGTTTTGAAATTAGAAGCTCTTTTACAAATTCGATAGGGAGATCGGGATTATCAAGAGCACATTTTCCTATCATTGCCCAAAATTCAATTTGATGAGGAATCGTGCGACACTCTGCTCGTGCTATTTTCTTAGCATCATTGTAAATTGCTTCATCGATCCGAATCGGGATACTCATAGAATTACCTACAATTGTATTAATACGTTACATTTGTAGTATAGCATATAATATTCAATTTGCAAGGGAGTGTGGTTCCATTAGTGCTGGACGGCACTATTCACAGGTTGATTCCAAGGTTCCGGTTTTCCATTAGGCGATGAAGCCCATTTATAACAACCGCCATTAGATTGCTTCAACCCGCCATTGCAGCTATCTAATGCAAAGCATTGAGACTTGGATGGGCCTGGATATATAACCCATTGATACTTGCCTGACTGATTTTCCATCCAATAACAATTGTATCCATTCGTATTAGAGGTAGGTGCTGGCATAGTCATCGATGTTGTCGGTACGACGGTTGGTATTATAGGAGCAATCGTATTATTAATGGTTTGGTTTATATTAAGCCATATCGCTTCAAAATCGTTTTCAGTCATTGCTTTGCCATTAAGGTTTATTTCTTGGCCTTTTTTGCTGAGCGAAACGATATACTCATTTCCATGCTGCGCTATATACCCTTGTTGTAATAGGCTATTTATAATCATTTTGGCGTGTTGAATTTGATCTTCTACTGGTTGTGACGTGATACTTGACTGTAATGCTTGAAGTCGATTGACATTCTCCATCCTTTTTACAAGATAATTTGTCAGTATTTTTTCAATCAATGGTTGCGCGGCATGTGTATTTAATTCGACATTTAAGTTGTTAACAATATCGTTATTAGTGTTAGGTAAGGAGGTGAGTGACAAAAATTGCTGCCCTGAAGCGGCACCTAATTCAGTCACCATACTGAAACTCATATTAGCGCTTGATGTAGGGGTTAATATTGTTAGCAGAGCATCAGGGCTTTCAAAATGATGCGTTCTTTCTACATTTAAATTTTTGACTGAAGCAGAAAAATTAAATTTGGTGACGTTGGAAACCGGAAAAGAGGGCGGCAATTGCATGCTATCAAAAGAAACTTGTGTAGCGTAATTACCATCCAATGAAACGTACGTATTCATCTGCATAAATCCATGTTCACTTTCGTGAATAATAGCTTTTAGCATGTCAGGCAAATAAAAAGATGTTTCTATACCCGCACTACCTAATTGCCATTTATTATTAATATAAACCAAAGGACCGTGGTGAATGATAGACTTAATACGTAACACCATCGGTAACCTGTTATACATACCAGGAGTAGATTTTTCTTTACTTGTGATAGATAGGTTAACAGTAGACTGCATCCAACCTAAATCATAAGAGTCAATTTTTATTTCCATTCCATTATTTCTATTTAGAATTTCCTGCTGATACCATGCGAAAACTTGATAATAATTATTTCTAAACAAATAGCCTTCTATATAAGGCGCAATGACCAACAATATTCCAATTAATAAAATAAAAAAATAGGAGGTTTTTTTCATGTTAATTAATATCCATTGTTATTAGCTTTGTTAATTATAACATTACCCAAGCGAAATTTTTTTGATTACAGATGTATGTTAAATATTACCACAGCAATGGAATTTTATACTTTTTAAATATTTTATCATTACTTATTAATACTAATTTTTCCACACGTGCCTGGGCAATCAGCATCCGGTCGAAAGGATCTTTGTGTTTGCCATCCAAGGCACCTGCGGCCATCGCATGTTCAAATGAAATGGGCAAGATTTCAAAGCGTTCCCGCCTGACGTGGAGTGGAAGCTCTTTTATTAAGGAGCCTACATGCGGCATTTTTCCAATATGATGTTTAATAGAAATTTCCCACCCACTTACACTACTAATAAATATTCTTGAATCTGAGGATGTAATAGCATTCTTTGCATGTTTTGATAAGTTTGGATCGTCAAATAACCACCAAAGCAGCACATGTGTATCTAATAAGTAAAAGTTTACTCCCATTTTCCAATCTCATCTTCCGTTAACGGTTCAAAAAACGCATCCGTTAGATAACCTTTGCCTTTTAGGGCGCCAGGCTTTCTGGGTGCAGTTAAAATAGGAACAAGCTTGACGCAAGGCGTACCAGCTCTGGCAATAATAATTTCTTCTCCAGCCATTGCGGCATCCATTAATTGCGAAAAATGTGTTTTTGCTTCATGAACATTAATAGTACGCATAGGGCACCTTATAGACTTAGTCGTGTGACTTAGTCTTATTATAATTTAAATTATTCTATAAATCAATAGGCACGCGTGATGTTATCGATCCTGTGTACTTTACATTGGATCTATTTTTATGTATTATTGGAATATGAATCCAAAATTGCATAAAATAAAGAACTACCATCACCGAGTCCTTGAAGGGAAATTGACTGAATATGTTAATTATTTCTCAGCTGTTGGCCTTACCGGTCCTCGACAATCGGGCAAATCCACGCTTTTACTGCATCAGTTAAAAGATTATCAATATGTCACGTTCGACGACTTTCGAACCATCGCGCTTTACAACGATGACCCTAACAAGTTTATGCGAATATATGCAAATAAAATCATTTTTGATGAAGTTCAAAAAGTACCCGAGATATTTAATGACA